>NZ_JBKBQY010000086.1:0-14369 GCF_046292185.1 Yoonia sp. | reverse complement strand
CTTCCCAAACTTCCCGTCGTTTCCGACCGTCCGTCCCGTCCAGCGCCCCGTCGTCTGCATCTCTGCGCCGCCGGTGAGGGGGGTTCTACGGTTACTACACCAAGGCCGCAACCCCCTTTTTGAAGAATTTGTAACTTCGGCAGCATTTTTTCTGTCGGCGCAGCCTCGCTTTGCGATTGGCATAAAAACAAGGCCTGTCGTGCACTATATATAGTAGCAAATTACGCGCCACACACATGCTGCACCTGCAGAATCACGCCGCCACAGAATACCCGCAGGCGAATCTGCGTGGAATCGTCCACCCTGCCCGTCCGAATCCGAAATGCTGCAGCACAGCGCGGCGCGCATCGTTAGCCTTAGGTCGTATTTCGGCGGTTGCAGCGCTGCGCCGCAGCTAATGTCACCTCACCCCTGCCACGACGCGTGGCATTTCACTCCCATCCGCGCAAGACATGCGCAAAGCGAGGACCCATGCTCACCCAAGCCCAGCTGCGCGACACTCTGACGGCCCGCCGCGCCAATCATGCGCTGGACCGCGACCTGTATTGTGATGAGGGCGTCTATCAGGCCGACCTCGACCAGATTTTTTATCGCGAATGGCTTTTCGCCCTGCCCGCGCCGGTCCTGCCAAAGCCCGGCAGTTTCGCGACGATCCAGATCGGGGCTTATCCTGTCGTGATTGTACGCAGCAATGATGGAACGGTGCGCGCCTTTCACAATGTCTGCCGGCATCGCGGGCAGCGGCTTTGCGCAACAACAACCGGATCGACGCCCAATCTGGTCTGTCCTTATCATCAATGGACCTATGGGCTGGATGGCAAGCTGCTCTATGCCCGCGATATGGGTGACGGGTTTGATCCCACCGCGCATGGCCTGAAAAAGGTGCATTGTGTCGATCTCGGCGGGATGGTGTTTATCTGTCTGGCGCAGGTGCCGCCGCCGATCGCGGACCTCGCCAAGCAACTCACCTCTTTCCTGGCCCCTTCAGGACTGAAAGATGCCAAAGTCGCCCATAGTTCCACCATCGTGGAAAACGGCAATTGGAAACTGGTGATCGAGAATAACCGCGAATGTTATCATTGTTCCGGATCGCATCCGTCGCTGTGCCGGACGTTTTCTGATAATCCCAAATTCGCCGCCATGTCCGGCCCCGACGAGGCCAGCGCCGAAATCCTGACCCATTGGACAAGATGCGAGGCGGCAGGCCTGCCGTCACGCTTTACCCATGCCCCCGACATGCAATGGCGGCTGGCGCGCGTGCCGCTGCTGAACAATGCCGAAAGCTATACAATGTCGACCAAGGCGGCAGTGGCCAGACGCATGGGGGCGATGCCGTTCAATGATGCGGGCACTTTGCTGTTCTATCACTATCCCAACACCTGGAACCATTTCCTGGGCGATCATGCGATCACCTTCCGCGTGCTGCCGATCTCGGCGACCCAGACCGAGGTGACGACAACATGGCTGGTCCATAAAGACGCGGTGGAAGGCGTGGATTACGATCTGAAAACCCTGACAGAGGTCTGGCTGAACACCAATGACGAAGACCGGCAGGTCGTCGAAGAAAACCAGAAAGGCATCCTGTCCCCCGCCTATGAACCCGGCCCCTATTCCCCGATACAGGAAGAAGGCGTTATTCAGTTCGTCGATTGGTATGCGGGCCTGATGACAAAACGGCTGACACCGCAGCCCGCGATCGCGGCGGAATAATCCATGGCCACCCGGACAAGGATCAGCAGCACCGCCGCCTGGCGCGATGATGAATGGCTCGAATGCGTCATGGTCATCCCCGAGGCAAAGGATGTCACCACTTTCGCTTTTCGCGCGCCGTCAGGGGCATGGTTCGACTATCAGCCGGGCCAGTTCCTGACGCTGGACCTGCCTGTGCCGGGTCAATCTGTGCAGCGGACCTATACAATATCGTCCAGCCCGTCGCGGCCGTTGTCGATCTCGGTCACGGTCAAGGCGCAAAAAGATAGCATCGGCACCCGCTGGATGCTGGACAATCTGCGCCCGGGGATGAAGATCAAGGCATTCGGCCCGGCGGGCATTTTCAGCTTCCACCGCGCGCCCGCCGACAAATACCTGTTCATCTCGGCAGGCTCCGGCATCACGCCGATGATGTCGATGACCACCTGGGCCTGGGACAGCGGCGAAATGCCCGATATCGTCTTTGTCCATGCCGCGCACCGCCCGTCCGAGATTATCTTTCGCGAAAGGCTCGACCAGTTCGCCAACCGGGTGCCGGGGCTGCAACTGCGTTATACAGTCAAGGAACCAGATCCGTTCCGCGTCTGGCATGGCTATCACGGGCGGCTGAACCAGATCATGCTGGGGCTGATGGCCCCCGATTATCTGGACCGCGAGGTGTTCTGCTGCGGCCCCGAACCTTTCATGCAGGCGGTGCGCGATATGCTGAACGCGCTGGGGTTTGATATGGACCGCTATCATCAGGAAAGCTTTCAGGCACCGGTGGAAAAAGCCGCCGACGCGCCGGAAATCAACGATATCACCCCCGATGCCGATACCGGGGCGCAGATTACCTTTGCCACATCGGGCGTGATGGCGAAATGCACCGAGACAGATACCGTGCTGTCCGTCGCCCGCGCCAACGGGCTGAATATCCCGTCAGGCTGCACTTTCGGCCTGTGCGGCACCTGCAAGATCAGGAAAACCGCGGGCGAGGTGCATATGGTCCATAATGGCGGTATATCGGACGAAGATATCGCCGATGGCTATATCCTCGCCTGTTGCTCCAATCCGCTGGGGCGCGTCACCGTCGATATATAATGCTGGTCCGCTTTCGCGTTTCCAAATGACTTGCCAGCGGCAGGATGGTCCGGCGCTGTCCCGCAACATCCTGCCCTTGTGTTGCGTCGCGCGCGGGCCGTTCACATGCCGTCAATCCGCCTCGGCTATTGATGTACAAACCAGCCATGACAGGCATCCCCGACCTTCCCCGCGGGGAAGATATCAATAAGGCCCCCACGACGCCCCCCTTTTTATTTCCGCAAATACTTCGGGGTCCGGGGCAGCGCCCCGTCTTGCACGATCAACGCGGGCGGGGTCCCCTATTCCGCCGCCAGCCCTGCTTTGCGTTGCGGCACATAGTTTAGAATCGGCCCCAGCCAGCGTTCAACCTCGGCCACCGGCATATCCTGGCGCGCGGCGTAATCCTGCACCTGATCCTGTTCGACCTTGGCAACACCAAAGTAATAGGCGTCAGGATGTCCGATATAAAGCCCCGACACCGATGATCCCGGCCACATCGCCATACTTTCGGTCAGGGTCACACCAGTCGCAACCTCCGCATCCAGCAACCGGAATAAGGTGGTTTTCTCGGTGTGGTCCGGCTGGGCGGGATAGCCGGGTGCAGGACGAATACCGCGGTAAGGCTCGCCGATCAGCTCTGTCGGTGCCAAAGCTTCATCCGGCGCATAGCCCCATAATTCGCGGCGGACCAATTCATGCATCCGTTCGGCAAAAGCCTCGGCAAAGCGGTCAGCCAACGCCTTGACCAGAATCGCGTTGAAATCGTCATTGGCGCATTCAAACCTTTCCGACAGGGCGATCTCCTCGATCCCGGCCGTAACAACGAAACCACCGACATAATCAGGCGTACCGATGGGGGCCACGAAATCAGCCAAGGCGACATTGGGGCGACCGTCACGTTTGCTGACCTGCTGTCGCAATGTATGCAGTGTCGCCAGATCGGCGTTGCGCGTATCATCAGCGAACAGCTTGATATCATCACCCACCGTATTGGCAGGCCAGAAGCCCACCACAGCGCGCGGACGGAACCATTTTTCATCAATGATCTGCGCCAGCATCGCCTGCGCATCGGCGAACAGCGCGCGCGCCGCCTCGCCCTGTTTTTCGTCCTGCAGGATCTTGGGGTAAATCCCCTTCAATTCCCAAGTCCGGAAAAACGGCGTCCAGTCGATATAACGCGCAAGTTCCGCCAGATCCCAGTCTTCATATATCTTGGTGCCCAGGAATGATGGCGCAGGCACGTGATAATCCTGCCAGTCGATTTTCAGCGCATTGGCGCGCGCTGCAGGCAGCGGCATGCGTTTCTTGGCCAGTTCCGACCGCGCATGGTTCTCGGCAACCTTTTCATATTCGGCGCGGATGCCATCGACATAGCCGATCTTCTGCTCTGGCGACAACAAGGCCGACACCACCCCCACAGCCCGGCTGGCGTCGGTGACATAAACCGCTTGCCCGCGCGCGTAATTGGGGTGGATCTTTACCGCCGTATGCACGCGACTGGTGGTCGCCCCACCAATCAGCAGCGGGATATCAAGGCCCGCGCGTTCCATTTCGGCGGCGACATGGACCATTTCGTCCAGCGACGGGGTAATCAGCCCGGACAATCCGATGATATCGACATCTTCTTCCTTCGCGACCTCCAAAATCTTGGCAACCGGCACCATCACGCCAAGGTCAATGATATCGTAATTATTGCAGGCCAGCACGACGCCGACGATATTCTTGCCGATATCATGCACATCGCCTTTGACCGTGGCCATCAGCACCTTGCCCGCACTTTCGCGCCCGGTGCCACCTTTCAGGCGCTTTTCCTCTTCCATATAGGGCAGCAGCACCGCGACAGCCTGTTTCATCACGCGCGCGGATTTCACGACCTGCGGCAGGAACATCTTGCCCGCGCCGAACAGATCGCCCACCACGTTCATCCCCGCCATCAGCGGCCCTTCGATCACATGCAGCGGGCGCTCCGCCTGCAAACGGGCCTCTTCTGTATCGGCGTCGATGAATTCGGTGATCCCGTTGACCAGCGCATGTTCCAGCCGCTTTTCAACACTCCAGTCGCGCCACGCCAGATCACGCTCCTTGGCCTCGCGCGCGCCGGTGGATTTGAACCGTTCGGCAATCACCAGCATGTTTTCGGTCGCTTCCGGTGTGCGGTTCAGCACCACATCCTCACAAGCCTCGCGCAGATCGGGGTCGATGCTGTCGTACACCGCCAATTGCCCGGCGTTGACGATCCCCATATCCATGCCGACCTGAATCGCATGGTAAAGGAACACGGCATGCATCGCCTCGCGCACCGGTTCGTTGCCACGGAAACTGAATGACAGGTTTGACACGCCGCCAGACACATGAACATGCGGCAGGTCGGCGATGATCCGGCGGGTGGCATTGATGAAATCGACGCCGTAATTGTCGTGTTCCTCGATCCCCGTCGCCACGGCGAATACATTGGGGTCAAAGATGATATCTTCCGGCGGGAAGCCAACCTGTTCGGTCAGAAGCTTATAGGCGCGGGTGCAAATCTCGACCTTGCGATCCTCGGTATCGGCCTGGCCGTCTTCGTCAAAGGCCATGACGACGACAGCGGCACCATAAGCGCGACACAGGCGGGCCTGATGCAGAAACGCTTCTTCGCCTTCCTTCATGCTGATCGAATTGACGATGGATTTGCCTTGCACGCATTGCAGGCCCGCCTCGATCACCTCCCATTTGGAACTGTCGATCATGACCGGCACGCGGGCGATGTCAGGTTCCGCCGCGATCAGGTTCAGGAATTCGATCATCGCCTGCTTGCTGTCGATCAGGCCTTCATCCATGTTCACGTCAATGATCTGCGCACCGTTTTCGACCTGATCGCGCGCGACATCGACCGCCGCCGCATAATCGCGGTTGGTGATCAGCTTGCGGAACCGGGCCGACCCGGTGACATTGGTCCTTTCACCCACATTCACGAATGGAATGTCAGGCGTCAGGGTGAACGGCTCCAGCCCCGACAGCCGCATCAAGGGTGTGTGTTCGGGGATAAGGCGCGGTTTATAGCCCGCCACGGCATCAGCGATCGCGCGGATATGTTCCGGCGTCGATCCACAGCAACCGCCGACGATATTGACCAGCCCCGCTTTGGCAAATTCACCGATCTGTTCGGCCATGAATTCCGGGCTTTCATCATATTCGCCGAATTCATTGGGCAGGCCTGCATTGGGATAGGCGCAGATCAGCGTATCGGCGGTGGCCGACAGTTCCGCCAGATGCGCGCGCATTTCCGCCGCACCCAGCGCGCAGTTCAGCCCGATGGTCAGCGGATCAGCATGGCGCACGGCGTGCCAGAATGCGGTCGGCGTCTGGCCGGAAAGCGTCCGCCCGGAACGGTCGGTGATCGTGCCGGAAATCATCACTGGCAGGCGCAGGCCATTGGCGGCGAAAATCTCCTCACAGGCAAAAATCGCGGCCTTGGCATTGAGCGTGTCGAAAATCGTCTCGATCAAGATCAGATCGGCACCGCCGTCGATCAACCCGCGCAGCTGTTCGGCATAAGCCGCGCGCAGCTGATCAAAGGTCACAGCGCGGTAGCCGGGGTTATTCACATCCGGCGACATCGACGCCGTGCGGTTCGTTGGCCCCAGCGCGCCTGCGACGAAACGTTCGCGCCCATCCTCCGCCGTGGCGCGATCCATCGCCTGGCGCACCAATCGCGCGCCGTTGAAATTCAGGTCATAGACCAGATGTTCTAGCCCGTAGTCAGCCTGCGCAATCGTGGTCGATGAAAACGTATTGGTTTCCACAATATCCGCCCCTGCCTTGGCGTAAGCATAGTGGATATCCTCAATCGCCTGCGGCTGGGTCAGGATCAGCAGGTCATTGTTGCCTTGCTGCGGCAGAGGCTTGTCGCCGAAAATCCGCGGATGACAGGCGCAGCCCGCGCCATGGGCGGTGAAATCACCCTCACCAAAGCCAAGGGCCTGAATTTGCGTGCCCATTGCGCCATCCATAATCAGGATACGGTCAGCAGCGGCGGCCGCAATACGGTCAAAGACAGGGGATTTGGGCAGAATAGTAGACATAACGCTCCGATCAAACGGCGAAAGGCACCTCAACGTGCCAAGAATAGGTCTAGTCGAAAGACTTTCAGTTCACAAATTCATGTTGGGCAAGAAGTTTATGAAACAAATTCACAATAACTCCGCGCTTTACATATCCGATTGTTTTTGTCAGGATAGCGTTACCCAGCCGGGCAACGCATTCCCTGACCACGCAAGGCATCCCACCTAGAAAAGCGGAGTGATGAATGCCGGATCGTTTGCATGATTTTCTGACCGACCTGCTGAGCGGGCAGAATGATGCGACCTGCCAAGGCTGCGATCTGGACCAAGGGCTGACAGAAATGCTGCTGGACCGGTCAGTTCATCGCCCGCCGTATTTTAACACGGCTGTCGCCCAACCCGCGCCAGCGACGAAAGGACCCCAAAGATGTTTCGATCAGTGATGATTGCCACGGCAGTTCTGTTTGGCATGCCCGCCGCAGCCCATGACCATCCCAGCCTGACCTATGCGGATTTCGAATCCTCCGTGCCACATATCGACATGGACGCCTGCCCCCCAGATCTGGCGATCGGCGATGTGTTCTGCCGGATCACCATGAACAACGATGCGCTGCATATCTATGTATTCGAAAATGACGGGGACAGTCCCTTCGTGTCGGTCCACACCTTTTACGAAGACGAATACGAGCTGACCTTCAGCCAATAAGACAATCCAGATCCGCCGCCGTAATCGCGGCGGCGGGTCGATGGATGACAAAAATGCGGCGGACCAGGTCGAATCCCGTCACGGTGATCTGGGTGGCCGGCCCGGGGCAGTCGGGGTCAGTGCACATGATCTCGGTCACATTGATCAGACAATGCGCTCCCAGCTGCACCTTGTCGCGGACCAGCCGCCTGACGCGCTGGATATGCCAAAGCTTGACGGTCTTTTGCCGCATCAGCGCTGCAAGGCGCGGGGACTGTGTACAGGCAGGAGGGGACATCGGCGCCTTGTTTCTGTCGGTGTTATAACATAACAAACACAGGATCATCTCACGCACAACCCGGAGCCCGCCATGACCAATCCCATTCCTGTGACTTTGCTGACCGGCTTTCTGGGCGCGGGCAAGACCACGCTGCTGAACCGGCTGTTGCATGATCCCGCCGCAGGCCGTGTCGCCGTCATCGTCAACGAATTCGGCGAGGCCGGGCTGGACCATGACTTGATCGAAAGCGCCGCCGAAGATGTCGTGCTGATGCCCGCTGGCTGCATCTGCTGTACGATCCGGGGCGATCTGGCCAAGACCATGTCCCGCCTGCTGGTGCGCCGCGCGATGGGCGAATTGCGCTTTGACCGGGTGGTGATCGAAACCACCGGGCTGGCCGACCCCGGCCCGATCCATCACACTTTGCTGGTTGATCCCGTGCTCGCCCCGGATTTCGTACTCGACGGGATCGTCACGGCGGTGGATGTCGTGCTAGGCCTGTCCACATTGGACCGCCACGCCGAAGCGCAGGCCCAAGTCGCCATGGCCGACCGGATCGTGCTGACCAAGCGCGATCTGGCCGATGACATTACATTGCAACGGCTGGAACACAGGCTGGACCGGCTGAACCCCGGCGCGAAGCGGATCATCGCCGATAATGGCGTGGTACCGACGGGCGTATTATTCGGCCTCAGCGCGATGCGCCGCCCGATGGCGCATGGCGCTGCGCTTGACTGGCTCTCTGCCGCCCCGGCCCCCGACCCATTGGCGGGCCTGTCCGGGCTGCCGCAGCCCAAGGCGCAGATCACCCCTTTGTCGCATCATGCCAGTGATGACCGGATCACCACCGCCTCGGTCACGCTGACCACCCCGATCGCGCCAGAGGTGTTCGACCTCTGGCTTGATACGCTAGTCGCGTTGCGCGGACAGGATATTTTGCGGATGAAAGGCATCGTGCATATCAAGGACCTGCCGACGCCCTTTGTTTTCCACGGTGTCCAGCATATCTATGAACCACCGCAGCCGCTGACCAACTGGCCAGAGGGCGACCAGACCAGCCGGATTGTGATCATCGCCCGCGACATTCCGCAGCAGGATCTGGACGAATCACTGGCCATGCTGGGGCAATATCCCGAGCCGGAAACCGTCTGACCGACAAGGGCATGTTGACACCCGGTGCCGCGCTGCGTATGCAAAATTTATAAAATTTTCATACTACGCCAAAGGAACTGCCCATGCCCTTGCCTCGCCTTGTGTCATCGACCCTATTCGCTGGTGTCATCGCTACCAGCGCTGCTGCCGAAGGCACGCTGATCCTGTTCGCAAATGGTGAGGAACTTGCCACCGAAGGTTTCTTGGCCCCAGAACTGACCCGCGATGGCTGGGAATTACGGTTCGATCACATCTTCGTCACGCTATCGGGCGTTGCTGCACTGCAGACCGACCCGCCCTATGACGCCGAGGCCGGTGGTGTGCCCGAAGCCAGCGTCACCGCATCCTTTGACGACGCCGACCAGATTACCATCGACCTGACCGACACCGACACGGATGGCCGCGTCCGAATCGCCAGCGTCACCGCCCCGCAAGGGCATTACAACGCGGT
The DNA here is from genome assembly GCF_046292185.1 of Yoonia sp. Classification (GTDB taxonomy): domain Bacteria; phylum Pseudomonadota; class Alphaproteobacteria; order Rhodobacterales; family Rhodobacteraceae; genus Yoonia. The sequence goes on along the minus strand of NZ_JBKBQY010000086.1, from coordinate 4,986 downwards.
CACCTGGTCCGTTGTCCCTGCCGCGGCGGGCGACTGGGTGGGCCAATCGATTGTCTTTGTCGGCACCGCAACACGCGATGGCGAAACGGTGGACTTCACGCTTACCAGCGCCGACACCCACGATTACACCTGCGGCGAATTTGTAGGCGATACGCGCAAGGGTCTTGTGACCCCGGGGGCAGAGGCTGACCTTGAACTGACCTTCCATCTGGATCATGTATTCGGGCGGGCAGACAGGGATGCATCAGGTCATATGAACAGTCATGCTTTGGGCTTTGACGCCTTCGGCGCAGGCGGCACACAAGAGATCGCCCTGTCCGGCCTGCATATCGGCCACGTCGGCGAGGGGCATTGTGCTGTCAGCTATCGCTAAATCGCTGTTTGCAGGGCTGATCAGCTTTCTGCTGGCTGGCCCGGCAATGGCACACGGTGCCTTTGTCGATGTCGCGGCGGTGGACGCCGTGGGCATCCACGCCCGCTATGACACCGGCGAACCTATGGCAGATGCACAAGTTGCCGTCTTTGCCCCCGACGCCCTCACGCAACCCTGGCTCGTCGGTCAAACTGATGCAGAGGGACAATTCCTCTTTACCCCCGATGATCGCGCGGGCCGCTGGGCAATACAGGTCCGGCAGGCCGGGCACGGCGCCATGGGCTATGTCGAACTGTCGACCGAAGGTACCGCGATGGCAATCACCGCCATCACGGCAAGCGCCGGCCTGACCTGGGCGCAGCGGCTACTGATGCTGGCGTGTGTGCTCTGGGGTGCCGTCGGCACAGCGCTTTATTTCCGGCGTGCGCATGCGGGCAAACCCGCCTGATGCATATTCCGGACGGAATACTGCCGCTTGGGCTGACACTGGGGGGCTGGGCCTGTGCGGCGGGCATGACGGCCATCTGCCTGAACCGTATCGCCGCGCAGCCGGACCCGCGCGCAGGTCTGCCGCGCGCCTCCATGATGACGGCCGCCTTTTTTGCCGCCTCGCTGATCCATATCCCTGTACCCCCCAGCAGCGTGCATCTGACGCTGACCGGGCTGATGGGTGCGATGCTGGGTTGGTACGCCGTGCCCGCAATCATGATCGGTCTTGCATTTCAGGCCATCATGTTCGGACATGGCGGTCTGACGACGCTAGGGGTGAACGGCATCATCCTTGGATTGCCTGCACTCGCAGCCTTCGGGCTGACACGGGTCTTGGGACGTGTCGCGCATCCGCTCGTACGCACCCTGGTCTCCTTCAGCACCGGCGCAGGGGCCGTGCTGGCGGCAGTGGGATTGTTCACGGGCTTCCTGCTGGCAGGTTTACCCGCACATCTGGACGCGCAAGCCGAGCGCGCAGCGATCCTGGCGCTTGCCATCGCCCACGTGCCACTTGCGCTGGCCGAAGGGATGATCGTTGCTACCGTGCTGACCTTTCTGCGTCGCACCAGCCCCGAGATGATCATTGCGCGTTGACCCGATCAGTGACCCGCGATTGCGGATCGTGGCGGTCTTCGTGCTGGCCTTCACCTTCTCGGCGCTGCACGGCGCTGCGGCACTGTCGCTGATGAGCCTGCTGACCCTGTTCCTGATCTGGGCCACGAAACTTCCCCCTGCCCGGCTTTTGCGCGCCTTGCGCCTGCCAGGTCTTGTGGTTGCCGGGCTGGTCACGGTGATCCCCTTCACCAGCGGCGACACGGCGTTGGCCACTCTGGGGGCCCTGACCCTACGCAGCGAAGGTCTGTCCGCCGCCACCGGCATCGCACTGCGGTTCCTGTGCATCTTTTCGCTGCTCGTCATCTTTCTGACCCCAGTTGCCCCGTCCCAGCTGATCAATGCCCTGCGCGGGCTGCGTATGCCTGCGTTGCTGGTTGATATGTCGCTGCTGACCCTGCGCCACATCGCTGATCTGCGCCAAGATATGGCCCGCATGCAGACCGCGATGCGTCTGCGCGGGGGACAAGGCCGCTGGTACGTCCAGTTCCGCAGCACCGGCTGGATTCTGGCCAGCCTGTTGCTGCGCAGCCATGCCCGTGCCGAACGGGTCTACCACGCCATGATACTGCGCGGACACGGAGCGGCGGGTGCGGCATCCCCAGATCCTGCACCGACGTCGCTGTCCGACAAGGTCGCGCTCGCCGTCCTGTTCGCTCTTGCCGCCTGCCTGCTGATGATAGAGCATCTGGCATGACCACGCCGCTATTGCAGACTAACAACCTCAGCCTGACCCGCCCCGGCGGGCAACAGGTCCTGCAGGATATCAACCTGCAACTGACGATAGGCGAGCGCGTGGGCCTGATCGGACCTAATGGCGCGGGAAAAACCAGCCTGATGCTGTGCATGACCGGCGTGACACACTCCACGGCCGGCGATATCCGGATGGACGGCGTCACCCTGGCAGCGGGCGGGTTTCACCCCGGTCTGGGCTTCGTGTTCCAACAGGCAGAGGATCAGCTTTTCAGCCCCACCGTGGCCGAGGACGTGGCTTTTGGCGCGCGCAACATCGGGCTGACAGGGTCCGCGTTGGACACGGCTGTTGCAACGGCGCTCGACCGCGTCGGCATCACCGCATTGGCCCACCGGCCCGTGCATCACCTGTCAGGCGGCGAAAAGCGGCTGGCCTGTCTGGCGGGCGTGCTGGTGATGGAACCACGGGCCTTGTTGCTGGATGAACCATCTGCCGCCCTTGATCTGCGCAACCGGCGCAGATTGATCGATCTTTTGCACCAGATGGATCAGGCCCTGCTGATCGCCAGCCACGATCTTGAACTGGTGCTGGAACTTTGCCCCCGGGTGATCCTGATCGATGCGGGCCGCATCGTGGCAGATGGACCCGCGCGTATGATCTTGTCGGATGCCGCATTGATGGTGCGCCACGGGCAAGAGGTGCCACATTCGCTGACCCACGCCGGCCACGTGGCACACAGCCATCACCGCGCGATGTGATCGCGCGCAACGCTCATGGATTTCAGGATGGCATGGACCTGATCACCGGGCGACAGCGCCATCTGATCCGCCGCACGCCGGGTGATCCGCGCGATGATCTCATGCTGACCGATACTGATATGTACCAACATCGCAGGCCCCTGGCCGGCAACGATACGTGCGACGGTCCCGGCAAGAATATTCTGTGCCGACAGCCCTTCTGGCCGCGCGCGCGACAGGATCACGTCATGCGCCAAGATCCGCACCCGGACCAGGGCGCCCGGATTACCGTCGATCAGCGGCAGAAACAAAGGTCCCGCCGCGCATTCCAGCCGGGTCAACCCATCCGCATCATGCGCGACGATTTTGGCAGGCAACATCGTGGCCAGTTCGCGGATACCCATCGCGCGCAATGCGACCGGGTCTGCCATCACCTCTGCCGTGCTGCCATGGCGCAGGACGCGCCCTTTGTCGATCAGCACGATCTGGTCGGCCAGCAATTGCGCCTCGTTCATATCATGCGTCACCAGCACGACCGGCATGGCCAGATGCGCGCGCAGGGCGATGATTTCACGATACAGGTTTTCCCGCGTCGCACGGTCGACTGCCGAAAAAGGCTCGTCCAGCAGCAACACCTGCGGGCGACGGGCCAGTGCGCGCGCGACGGCAACACGCTGTTGTTGGCCGCCGGACAATTGCGCTGGCCTGCGATCCGCCAGATCGTGCAGATTCACCAGATCCAGCACGCGCCTTGCCTCTGCCTTGTCAGGCCTGTCCATGGCGACCAGCACATTTTGGACAGCCGACATATGCGGGAACAGCGCATAATTCTGAAATACCATCCCGACACGGCGGCGATATGCGGGGATATTCACCCCTTTGTCGGTATCCAGCCAGGTTTCACCGCCCACGACCACGCGCGCTGTCTGCGGCTCCCACAACCCGGCGATGCTGCGCAGCAATGTCGTCTTGCCTGACCCCGAATGTCCCACCAGAGCCAGCAATTGCGCTGGCGCCACGTGAAATGCCACATCCAGAGGAATGGGGCCGTCAGCCTTTGCCATCACCTTCAGCGTCATCACGACAGCCTCTTGCCGACACGTGCCGACAGCCAGAATGTGACTGCGATGGTGAACAATGAAAACGCCACCAGCACCGCCGACATGATCGCGGCACCAGCGTCGTCAAACGCCTGTACGCGGTCATAGATAGAAATGGCAATCGTGCGTGTTTCCCCCGGGATTGACCCGCCCACCATCAGGACAATCCCGAATTCACCCAAAGTATGCGCAAAGGTCAGCACCATCGCCGTCACAACACCAGGCCAGGCCAGTGGCAGTTCCACCTGCCACAGGCTGCGCCACGGCGACATCCCGCAGCAGGATGCGGCTTCGCGCAAATCCGCGCTGATCGCCTCGAACCCGCGTTGCGCGGGCTGGATCGCGAATGGTAGGTTAAAGATGACAGAAGCAACCACCAGCCCTTGAAAGCTGAATACCAGCTGCTGACCGAATAAGGTCTGCCACAAATCACCGATGGGCGAATTGCGCCCGAACGACACCAGAAGATAGAATCCGAACACGGTGGGCGGCAAGACCAGCGGCAGCATCACTAATGCCTCGACCAGACCCTTGCCGCGAAACCGGCGAAACGCCAGAAAGCGCCCCATGATGATCGCCACTGGCAAGAGAATGGCCACCGTCCATCCCGCCAGCCGCATCGACAGCCAAAGCGCGGTCCAGTCCATCAATCGCCCGCGGGCAGATCAAACCCGTAACGCGCCATGATCGCGCGGGCGGCAGGAGCGTTAATATAGGCATAAAATGCCTCTGCGACCTCGCCTGCCCCTTTCAACAGCGCCATGCGCTGGCGTAGGGGTTCATGCCAGTCCTGCGGGATCAGCGCATAGCTGCCGCGCGGGGCGATTTCCGGCGCAAGCGCGAGCGAATAGGCGATAATTCCTCCCTCGGCATTCCCGGACAAGGCGAATTGCGCAGCCTGACTGACATTTTCACCCAGAACCATGACAGGCTGCATCTCTTGCCAGATCCCCTTGGTGGTCAGCGCTTCGCGCGCGCGCA
>NZ_JBKBQY010000085.1:0-14427 GCF_046292185.1 Yoonia sp. | reverse complement strand
ACAAGGCCCTGACCTGCGCGATCCGCGCCGGCCGGCTGTCAGAAGGGAGGGCCGGATGAGCTTTGATCTGCCCCGGAGGGATGACGATACGGCAGAGGATACGATAAAGCCCGGTCGTGCCTATGGGTTCTTTACCGACACCACTTTGTGCATCGGTTGCAAAGCCTGCGAGGTCGCCTGCAAGGAATGGAACCAACTGCCTGCCGAAGATCAGGGCATGTCAGGCATGAGCTATGACAATACCCGCGACCTTTCGGCGACGACATGGCGGCACGTCGCCTTTGTGGAACAGATGGAAAAGACCAACCCACGCTGGCTGATGATGTCGGACGTGTGCAAGCATTGCGATCCCGCCCCATGTCTGGAAGCCTGTCCCACAGGCGCGATCTTTCGTACGGAGTTCGACAGCGTCGTCGTGCAGCAGGATATCTGCAATGGCTGCGGATACTGTGTGCCCGCCTGCCCCTTTGGCGTGATCGATGTCGACGACGTGGATGGCAAAGCGCATAAATGCACGCTGTGTTATGACCGGCTGAAAGGCGGGCGCGAACCGGCCTGTTCTACGGTTTGTCCCACGGAATCGATCCAGTTCGGCCCGCTGGACGACCTGATCGAAAGGGCGCATGACCGGACCCGTGATTTGCACGCGCGCGGGCAAACGGATGCCTATCTTTACGGCGCGCCCGACAGCCCCGGTGCCACGGGCGGCATCGAAAAGCACAATGCCTTTTTCCTGCTGCTGGACCGCCCCGAAATCTACAACCTGCCCGCCGCCCCGACAAAACCCTCCCGGCGGATAGGTCCCGCGTTCGGCGCGGGTCTTGCGGCCTTTACCGGCCTCGCGGTCGCCGCAGCCGCCCTGATTGGAGGGAAGAGGCAATGAACCAGCACAGCCCCCGCGCACAGACCAGATGGAAGGGCGAGACCTATTATGATCAGCCTGCGCTGAAATACCCGCACTGGGACTGGAAGGTCAGCGGCTATATCGCGGTCGCCGGCACGGCGGGGGCTGCGCAGGCGCTTGTCACCGCTGCGTCATTGCGTGATGCGCAGCTTTTGCGCCCGGCCCGGCGCGGCGCGCGGCTGATAGCCTTGATGGGCACTGCGGCGGGCGCTGCGATGCTGATTGCCGACCTGAAAACGCCGCAACGTTTTTACAACATGCTGCGCATCCTGCGCCCGACGTCGCCGATGTCATTCGGGACCTATATCTTTGGCGGCTTCGGCGCGACGAGCCTGATGTCCACGGTGAACGACCTGCCCGCGACGACGCGTCAGCGTCCGCTGCGGCTGATCGGCAAGGCCGGACAGATCGGTTCCGCCCTCAGCGGCGCAGGGATCGCCACCTATACCGCCGCATTGCTGTCCGCCACGTCCAATCCCTATTGGGCGGCAGCGCCCCGCGCTCTTGGCGTGAATTTCGCTGGCGGTGCAGCGGCGATGGGGGCGGCAGCACTTGCCCTTTGGGAACGGTTTGGCGGGCGCGACGATACCGCCCGAGGGTTTGAAAAGGTTGCGGCGGCAGCCACGCTGACCCATCTGGGCGCGCGCATTGCCGCCGACAAACGCCTGAAAGAGACAGGTGTCACTGACACAATCGCGGATACAGCGCCCCAGCGACGGCTGAACGCCGAAACTTGGCTTGCCGCCGGGGCGCTTCCGCTATTGGGTTATGCTGCTGGTGCTGTCGTCAGCGGGCGGCGTGGGCGCGGCGCCGCCATCGCCGGGTCCTGCGCGGTGCTTGTCGGCGGGATGATGATGCGCCACGGCATGCTGGAGGTCGGCAAAGCGGCAACAGAACGACCGGAGGCTGGCTTTGCCCTTGCACAGCCATCCGGCGAGGGGAGGAAGGACAATGGAAGCTGAGCTTTATCGCATGGCCGATGACGCGATTGCCGCGCTACGGCGGGCCATGGACCGGGGCGGAAACATCGGTCATCAACAGATGCTTGAAACGGTCGCCCCCGTCATCGACCTGCGTAACCGCATGCTGGATGCCTATCGCCAAGGGGGCCTGTCACGCGATCTGCTTGACCGCGCGAATGCGATTGCCAGCCTTGCCTATAGCACAGAATTTCCGATTTCCGGAGTCCATGCCCACAGGATCGATCAGGCCTGCAAGGCATTATCCAACATGATCGAGGTCGCGCGGCGCGAGGAACACAGCGGCTGACCGCACATTCCCGCGCGATTTTCGCAGGGTTCCGGGCTGGCCGCATTTGACCTCAAGCGTCTGCCTTCTGTTCCCGGTGCTGCGCCACGTCGGGCAACCCTTCCCACGAAATGTCATAGCGATCCGGGTCGCGCACGATGAACTGCCGTAGATCCTCCAGCCGGACGGGCCCCGGCAATGGATAGCGCGACGGGATTTCCTGCACCGAATCCTGATACCGCGCGAGCGCGCCGAAATCGCGCGGATAGAGGTCGGGGTCGAAACCCAGAAATGTGCCACGCCTGCCGGCCTTCCCGATCACCTCTCGCCAATCGTCGATCGGCGGCAATCCCACACATTCGACGCCATGCTGGAACAGCGTCAGATAGATGTCTTCATACCTGTCCGATTGGGCAAGATAGCGCAGCACAGCCTCGCGCGATGGTTCCATATTGAACTTCATCCAATAAGGCACGCTGCCGGTGCGCATCGTCCAATAGGGTTCGACCATCAGAAAGGATTCGATGAACAGCCGGTTATGCGGCTTGCCCCGCTTGCGTAGCTGGTCGCGGTAGAAATCGGCGACAAAGGGCGAAAGATGCTCCGGCTCTTCCAGGCGCAACGTGATGATCGGATGGCCCCTTCGCGCGGCGAAATCCTCGATTTCCTTGCGCAAAGGCGGCGCAAAGCCCCATTCCGCCTCTGTATAGGTTTCAGTCGGTGCGGGCGGTTCCCATTTGCGGCGGTGGGAATCGTATTTCTTCAGGTATTCCGCGACCGCCGGCGTGCCTTCGTGAAAATCCTTCTCTGTCGCACCGCCAAGCGCGCCGAACTGGAACACATGGCGGTCGCCAAGCCGGGTGACCGGCCATTTGCGGGTGCAATCCACGATGATGATCGGATCGCCGGGTGACAGAGCGTCGGTCAGGAAATCCTTGTAAGCCTGTGCAAGCTTGATCCATTTAATCCGGAAATAGGTCATCGTATGCAGCATCAGGCGGTCCTGATTTGGGTCGTGCATGTGATGCAGTTGAATATCGGGATTGACCTCCAGCAAACGGCGGCCTGCATCCAGCCCGGAATTCAGTCCTGAAATGGCGTCATCGGGATGCACATCGGCCTGCCGCACCGGCACGAACATCGTCTGGGGCAGCCATGGCATGCCCAGCGCCGCCGCCAGATGGACCAGCGCCCCGTTTGACGATCCGATCATCGCACCGGGATATTTGCGCGCCGGATAAAGCCCCGTGACCCATTCGGCGATCCGGTCACTGCTGACCTTGTGTGTTTTCGCAAGCGCGATACCTTCGCCCAGACCACCGCCGGCATAGATCGCTTCGCGCGCCCATTGCGGCAGGTGGCTGGCCAGTGGCAAAATCCGCTTGACTGGCGTACCGAGCCCCCATCCGGGGAAATCGCGGCCCTGCAGATAGCGCGCGGTCGCACGCAACATGCCCGAGGCGCTGTCGAAATTGGAAATGTAACCGGGTGGCATGCGACGCATGATACTCCTCCTTCTATCTGGTTTTCGCGGCATCGGCCACGTCCCGAATGAACGGCGTGACGAGGCGCGTGATTTCGAGTCCGGCGACCGCGACCATCGTATGCGCGGCCCCCGGCACAACACGCAAAATGCCCTTGGGCAACAGGCGCGTGACCTTCTGCGCCCATGCCATCGTCACAACAGGGTCCTTGGCGCCGCGTATGACCATCGTCGGCACCTGAACCTTGGGTAATTTATCCTCGATCGGATCGGCGAGCATGTTCAGCGCTGTGCGCACGGCCCGCCACGGCCCGGTTTGCAGCCGGTCAATCGCATCGCCGATGCCGGTCGATGCTTCGCGCCATCCGTTCCAGAAATTCATCGCAATGATCTTTGGCGGACTGCGCCGTGACGGGTCCGGTGTCGGCCCCTGCAGGACCAATGCCATCACGCGATCAGAATGGCGCAGGGCGCATTCCACCGCAATCTGGCAGCCAAGCGAATTGCCGATCAGAACGGCGCTGCCGATCCCGGCTTCCTCCATCCATTCAGCAAGCGCATCGGCAAGATCGGGAATGGTCAGCACCTGACGCGGCTTGTCGCTGCGCCCAAAGCCGGGAAGGTCGGGGGACGCGACAGGGAACTGCGACCCCAGGCGCTGTATCAGCGGGGCCGTCTGGCGGCTGGCCACGACCAACCCATGCACCAACACGACGTTCGGCGCGGCAAACTGATGCGCGGCGCGAGACCAGCGCGAATGCACGCCAAAACCGCGCACCCTGTGCCATCGGTTTTCGACATCATGCTCCGTGGTGTCATCAGTGCCAAAGCCGCCGAACATCACCAGTTCCTGGCGTTTGACTGTTCACGCGATTTTGCCAGATGCCAGCCGGCCGCGAAAAGCCCTGCGGCGACAACACCCAATAACGCCGCATGCGGCACGGCCGGTTTCATATCGGACTTTTCTTGTCGCCAGTTTCCGCTGACGCCCGACCATCCGTGCATCGGTGAAAGAATGTTTCCTTCGGTATGCGGCGCTGGCGTATCGCGCAGATGGTTCTTCTCCACCATCTGCGCCATAAACCGCTCGGTCAGGCGCGGGGCGAGCGTGTGAAGCTTGAAAAGCAGCCGCCCCGAATTCCCGACAAAAGCTTCGCGTGTCGGCTTTTGAGTCAACGACAGGATGGTCGCGGCCACCAGTTCAGCGGGATAGATCGGCTCCATCCCCTTTGCCGCGCGTCCGGTATAATTGCCGGCATGGTGAAACAGCGGCGTGTCGATGGTTGCGGGCAGCACGGTAGAGACGTGAATGTCCTTCTCGTCCATCAGTTCCATCCGCAGACATTCGCCCAGACCTCGGATCGCCTGCTTGCTGGCGACATAGGCGCTCGTATAGGGCTGCCCTACATATGACACCATCGATGCCACATTGATCAGGACACCGTGCCCCTGTTCGCGAAACACCGGCAACGCTGCACGTGCCCCGTAGATATAGCCGAAGAGGTTGGTCTGTATGACATTGTCATAAACCTCTGACGGGACATCCTCAAAACGTCCGAAAGCGCGACGGCCGCATTGTTGACCCAGACGTCAATCCGTCCGAATTTTTCAATGACCTTCTGCGCCAGATCGCGCACCTCGTCTTCCTTTCTGACGTCGATCGGGATGACCATGGCATTGGCACCGGTGTTGCGGCATTCTGTTGCCGCGTGTTCCAAAGCCTCCGCGCGGCGCGCGGCCAGGACGACCGTGGCCCCTTTTTCTGCGAACATGCTCGCGGCGGCCCGCCCGATGCCGCTTGACGCTCCGGTGATGACAACGACGCTGTCGCCGATTGGCTGGGGCATGATAAATCCTCCGATGTGATTGCGTGGCTTAGGGGCAGGAACAAGCGCATCATCCCATTGTTCCAGCGGGCCTTCCGGCAATCACAGCGCAGCAACGCCGTGTCGCAATGGCGCCGCCCCCGGCAACCGGAACCTTCGTATCTGCGCGCGCGTTGGTCCGGCTGAAAGAGAGGTGCACCATGAACCGTGATGAATTCAAAGATTTACAGACCCGCGTTGAAGCCCGCGCCGCCCGCCTGTGGGCCGAGGTGGGCAGCCCCGACGGTGGCCACAGCCGCTTTATCGAACAAGCGCGCGAGCTTGTGGCGCTGGAAGAGGTCGATCCCCCGACCCGCGACCCCGCGGACGCCGGACGACCTGTCGTGGAAGAGGCTGCGATACAGGAAAATCTGGGCGAATTCCCCGGCTTGCGCGATCAGGGCGACGAAAGGACCTACCCCGACGTTGGCGGTGATCCCTATGCCGAGGATGACATCCGGCTTTCGGACGGGGATGCCTCGGACACCGGCGGTATGCTGCCGGATGATGATGCGCCCCGCGATGACCTGCCGGACGTTTCGGTTGCCGATGCGGATATGACGGAAAGTTCGCTTGATGCCAACGACGACCCGCCGAGTGACGACCTGAACGATGATGGCATCGCCGATCCGCGGGACCTCGACGGCGATCCTCGTGGCAAGGATGGCCCCGGCGATATTCCGGTCGATCCGGACAATGGCGACAGCGTGCCTGTCCCGAAAGGGTATGATGACGAGGATGACACGGACAAACCGGCCTGAGCCGCGCAACAAAGCTGTCGCCGTTCTGCTGCGCGTACACACCGCTTTCAGGATCGGATCAATACGCGGATTTTCTGGAACATATGTTGGCGCCCCCTGTTTGAGGGGTTGTGAAACTGCCCCTGAACGTGGGGCAGGCCGCTAAACTCAAATCTGGAGGTTCAGAAATGAAACGACTGATCACAACAACCGCGCTTGCGCTTATCATGGCCGGTCCCGCCGCCGCTCAGACCACGCAAGGGCAGCAAGACACGCCCGCAGGACAAACAGCCGGCGGCGCCGGGATGGATCGGGCACAGACAGGTGCCATGCAGCAAGGCGATCTTCTTGCCAGTGAACTGCTTGGTTCGCCGATCTATGTGCCCGGACAAGGGCAGCAGCAGGATCAGCAAGGCCAGGCAGGTCAGCAGGATGAGGCAGGGCAGCAGGACCAGGCAGGGCAGCAGGACCAGCAGGTTCAACCTGGGCAACGCCAAAGCCGCTGGGGACAGCAGATGGATGCCGGCCAGCTTCAGGCGATGGAAAACATCGGCACGGTCAACGACCTTTTGCTTGACGAGCAAGGCAACATTCAGGCCGTGCTGGTCGACGTAGGTGAAGCGACCGGGACAGAGAGCCGCCAGATCGCCATCGGACTGGAGCAACTGCACTTCATCCCTGACCCGGCTGATCCTAACCTGATCTATCTGGTGTCCACGGGCGGAAGCGACATGATTGAAAATGCGCCCGAATTCGACACGATGCCGCAGCAGGACCGCGGCATGCAACAGGACGGCATGCAACAAGACGGCATGCAGCAGGACGGAATGCAGCAGGAGGGTATGCAGCAGGACGGCATGCAGCAGCCAGCACAAGACGGCACACAGCAAGTGGGCCAGGATGGTATGCAGCAGCAGGACGACTGGCGCGGTGGCCGCCAAGGCCTTGCTGCACCCGATGTCCAGCGTGAAGGGTATCAGCAAACGCAAGCGAACGAGATCTCAGCCGATGAATTGCTGAATGCCAACCTCTATGACGTGAATGACGACAATGTCGGCAATGTCTCTGATGTGGTGCTGGGTCCGGACGGTGAAGCGCAGTATATCGTTGCGGATGTCGGTGGTTTCCTCGGGATCGGTGCACATACCGTGGCGCTGGGCTTTGACGAAATCTCGATCATGCGCGACGACGGCATGACGGACCTGCGTCTGTATGTTGACGTGAACGAAGAAAGTCTGCGCGCCATGCCGGAACACACCGCCAATAACTAAGGCGCAAGCAGCACGCGGCGCTCGGCGGCCTTCGCCCTGTCCCCTATGGGTGTCCCCCCGGGTAGCCAACGCGCCGCGAATGCCGGGCAGTTTTCCGACTGCCCGGCATTTTTACATATTGCGTACACCGATCCGCCTTTGCCTCGAACGAAAAATATGCCTGGGCGCCGGAACTTACAGCTGGTTTCGCGGTTATACGCTCGTGGTGCCGCTGGCATTCCCTTGATACTGATTTCGCAGCGGAATAGTCCCCACCAAACGGGCGAGCGCCGGGCAAAGAGCGAGGACTTACTTGCATATCGCGATTGTAGGATTTGGCCCCAGAGGCTTGGCCGCCGCCGAATGCGTCTTGGCAAGGACTCCCGATCTCAGGATCGAAATCTTCGATCCCTGCGCTGTGCCGGCTGCCGGTCCGAATTTCATGCCCGACGAACCGGATGAATGTCTGCTGAACCTGCCCCTGCGGGCGGTCGATCTGCCACCGCCCGCAGGGGCTGCGGGCACTTCTTTTCATGATTTCGTCGCACACGACCTGGGCAGATCACCGGATCCTGATCTTTACCCGCCGCGCAACATGCTGGGGCGCTATCTTTCGGCACGGCTTCACCGTCTCAGGCAACGCCACCCCGATGCGATGACACATCATGCGGGGCTGGTCACCGATGCGTGGCGCGACGGCCAAGGCTGGTGGCTGATGCTGGCGGATGCGCCGATCGGACCATTCGACGCGCTGCTGCTTGCGCCCGGCCAGCCGCTATCGCGCGCCGACGATCAACTGGCGCTCTGGCAGAATTTCGCGGTCAATCAAGGATTCGAGGTGACACCCGCCTATCCGGGCCGCACCCTGACTGCCGCTGCGACACGCTGGGCGGGCAAGACCATCGCGATCCGCGGCCTTGGCCTGTCGACATGCGACGTGGTCGCGATGTTGAGCATCGGGCTTGGCGGCAAACTCGTTGACGGGCGGTATGAACGGGCGGGCCAGGAGCCGCGCTTGATCGTGCCATTCTCACGCGACGGCCTGCCACCCATGCCCAAACCGGCCCTGAAAACAGAGTTGCGCTATGCCCTCCGCCCGCGCGAACACGCCCGCCTAGTTGCGACGATCCGTGACGCGATTGGCGGCGGCCCGGTGCAGGCCCGTCAGACGATTGCGGCAGCGCTGGCACCGCCCGCCACGCGCATCAGCGGGCAGGATGCGGACGCATGGCTCGCAACCGAGGTCGATCCGGAGGCAGATCATCCCGCAAAGGACCCTGTCGCCTTTCTGCAGGACGCGATTGCGATGGCAGAGGGGCGCATGGCCCCTTCGGTCGAATACGCCACCGGGCAGATATGGAAGGCGTTGCAATCTGATCTGCGGGTGATTTTCCACGAAACAGACGGCGATCCTGACACGCGGGCGGCAATTATCAATATCGATCAGGGGCTGAAACGGGTCACCTATGGCCCGCCACTGGTCTCGGCGCGATTGCTGCTGGCCTTGGTCCGGGCCGGGTTGGTCCGGCTTGGCCTTGCCGATGCGCCGGATATCGCGTTGACCGATCAGGGATGGGTGCTGGATGCGGATGTAACGGCACAGGTCATGATCGACGCTGTCCTGCCTGCGCCAAAACTGTCGCAGCTTGACGACCCGCTGATCCGGTCGCTTTTGCGCAAGGGGCATCTGCGCGCGGATCCGGCAACAGACGGCATTCTTCTGGGGCGCGGCGGAAGCGCCGGTCAGGACCTGCATGTGCTGGGACGGTTGGGCGAAGGGTCCAGCATCGCCACGGATTCGATCCATGATTGTTTCGGCATCACGACGCGCGCATGGGCAGAAGATATCAGTGCTGCTGCGCGACAAAACGCCGCTCAGGGTCGCGCCCATGCGTAGGGCGGGACAAAGACCGCATTTCTTGTGGCGCATCGTCCAACTGGGTGCTGCGGTTCTGATCGCGTTTGCGGTCGGGATCACCGTGTTGAACATGCTGCCCGACCGGCGCGAACTGCGTGCGTCCGTCGCACCTGTCATGGCCACATCCAGCCCCGACTTCATTCGCACGATCACCGGATTGTTCGGGTCGCGCCTTGAACAGGGAAACCGGATCGACATCCTGCAAAACGGGGACGAGATTTTTCCCGCCATGCTGGATGCTATCGCCGGGGCACAGGATTCGATCAATTTTGAAACTTATATCTATTGGTCAGGTCAGATCGCCGAAGAATTTGCCGATGCGCTGATCGCGCGGGCGCAGGACGGGGTCGAAGTGCGTGTGCTGATGGACTGGGTCGGCTCGACCCGCATGGACCCTGAACTGGTGCAAAGAATGGAGACTGCAGGCGTGCATGTCGTGCGCTTTCGTCCCTTGCGCTGGTACACACTGGACAGGATAAACAACCGCACCCATCGCAAGTTGCTGGTGGTCGACGGTCGCATCGCCTTTACCGGCGGCGTCGGGATCGGCGATGAATGGATGGGCGATGCGCGCCACCCCGATGAATGGCGCGAAACCCATTACCGCGTGACCGGCCCTGTGGTGGCTGCGGTGCAAGGTGGATTTGTGTCGAATTGGGTGGAAGATACCGGCGAATTGCTGCAAGGTGATCTGTTTTTCCCGCAACTGGAAGAAACCGGCGATATCGCCGCGCAATTCGTGGCCAGCTTTACCGGCAGCCGCAATGACATGCATATGAAACTGATGGCGGTCATCGCCTCGGCAGAAAACCATATCCGTATCACAACGCCCTATTTCGTGCCCGATGATGTCGCGATTGCCCAATTGGTGCAGGCGCGCGCGCGCGGCGTTACGGTGGATATCATCGTGCCGGGCGAGCATATGAGCAAGGACGCCGTGCGCCGCGCCTCGCGGTATTTCTGGGGCGATCTTCTGAAGGCCGGGGTCAATATCTACGAATTTCAGCCGACTTTCCTGCACGCCAAACTGCTGATCGTGGATGATGCCTTCGTCTCGATCGGGTCGACCAATTTCGATGAACGGTCTTTCCGGCTGAACGACGAGGCCAATCTGAATATCTTCGACACGCCCTTTGCCGAGGCGAAAACAGATATCTTTGCGCAGGATCTGGCACGCTCGCGGCAGATCACGTTGGCGGAATGGCAAAACCGCCCGCTGTTGCAACGCAGTTCTGACTGGGCATGGAGCTGGTTTCGCGCGCAATTCTGATCTGCGCGGCGCAATGCCGCAGGGCTGATCCGTGCAGGGAAAGCGACGGTTTTATATCCGGGCTTTCCATTGGTGACGCGTTGCATGCACACTGTAGCCAAAGCAATCAGAGGTGCCCCCATGTCCGACAAACCCGTCCTGTTGATCCCCCGCAAACTCGCCGCCGACGTTCTGGACCGTGCGCGCGCGACCTATAATGTTATCCTGAACGACGACGACCACGTCTTTGACCGCGACGAACTGATCGCCGCCTGCCAGAATGCCGATGCCGTCCTGCCGTGCCATTCCGAACATTTCAACGCCGATGTCATTGCCGCCCTGCCCGACCGGCTGAAGATCATCGCCAATCATTCAGTCGGCGTCGACCACGTCGATCTGGCCGCGGCCAAGGCCCGGGGCATCGTTGTCACCAACACCCCGGATGTCCTGTCGGACGCCACCGCAGAAATTGCGATCCTGTGCATGCTGGGCGCGGCACGGCGCGGGTCCGAAGGCGACAGGATGGTACGCGAAGGGCGCTGGAATTTCTGGTCCCCCGCTTTCATGGTGGGCCGTCAGGTAACCGGGCGCCGGTTTGGCGTGCTAGGCATGGGTCGCGTCGGGCAGGTCACCGCCGACCGCGCGCGCGGTTTCGGGATGGAGGTGCATTATCACAACCGCAGCCGCCTGAGCCCGGACAAGGAAAAGGGTGCGATTTTCCATGACAGTGTCGAAAGCCTGCTGACCGTGTCCGATGTCCTGTCGCTGCATTGCCCGACGACGCCCGACACTATCGGCCTGATCAATGCGCGCACGCTGGACATGCTGCCGGACCGGGCGATCCTGGTGAATACCGCGCGGGGGGCCTTGGTGGATGAGGATGCATTGGTCGCGGCATTGCAAAGCGGGCGACTTTTTGCCGCAGGTCTGGATGTGTTCCGCACGGAACCCGGCGGTAACCCCGAACTGGCCAAATTGGATAATGTTTTCATGCTGCCGCATATCGGCTCCGCGACCTTTGAAACCCGCGATGCAATGGGATTCCGTGCGCTTGATAATCTGGATGCGTTCTTTGATGGGGGCACGCCGGGCGACCGGCTGGTCTGACTGCAAAAGCAACAAAACATCTTTGAGTTGCGGATATTTGGCCAATTATTTCGCCTGTTAGCGCAAACGCCGCGCCAGCCCCAGCTTGAGTGCTTGCTTTTAGCGGATTGGTGAGTATTTTTTACCACATCGGGGTCTCTGGAGCCCGACAATATTCTGGGAGGATACAATGAAAACCAAATCGACCCCAAAGCACGCGTCCAAGCTGTCGCGTCGTTCGTTCCTGAGCAAGGGTGCCCTGGGAGGAGGCGTTGCCGCCGGTGCAGCGCTGGCAGCCCCTGCCGTTCTGGCGCAAGCGCCGATCCAGATGCGGATGCAGACATCCTGGCCCGCCGCCAATATCTGGCAGCAATTCGCACAGAACTATGCCGACCGTGTCGAGACCATGTCAGGTGGTCGCATCTCTGTGGACGTGCTGCCCGCCGGCGCCATCGTCGGCGCGTTTCAGGTGATGGACGGTTGCAGCGACGGCATTCTGGACGCCGCGCATTCGGTGCCGCCCTATTGGTACGGCAAATCCAAGGCCTCGTCCCTGTTCGGCACCGGCCCTGTTTATGGCGGTGACGCGATCAACCTGCTGGCATGGTTCAACGAAGGTGGCGGCGATGAATTGTACCGCGAACTGACGCAGGACATTCTGGGCCTGAATGTTGTGGGTCGTCTGGGTTATCCGATGCCGTTGCAGCCATTCGGCTGGTTCAAGGGCGAAGTGAACACGCTGGCCGACATGCAGGGTTTCCGGTATCGCACCGTCGGTCTGGCCGCCGATCTGCTGCAGAAAATGGGGATGAGCATTGCCCAGCTTCCCGGCGGCGAAATCGTGCCCGCGATGGAACGCGGCGTGATCGATGCGTTCGAATTCAACAACCCGACATCTGACCGCCAGTTCGGTGCGCAGGACGTTGCCAAGAATTACTATCTTGGGTCCTACCATCAGGCGTCAGAGACGATCGAATATATTTTCAACAAGGATTTCCTTGATGATCTTGACGATGACCTGCGCGCCATCGTGATGCATTCGGTCGAAGCGGCAACATTGAAGAACATCGGCTTTGCGCTCGATTCCTATTCAGCCGACCTGCAGGGTCTGGTCGACGAAGAAGGCGTGATCCTGCACCAGACATCGGACGAAATCCTTGACGCGCAGCTTGCGGCATGGACCGAACTGGAAGCAGAGCTGATGGAAGAAGATCCGTTCATGAAGAAAGTCCTCGACAGCCAGCGCGAATGGAACGAGCGGACGGCCTATTACCAGATCATGAACAACGGTAAAGCCAGCCAGGCACGCGCATTCGAGCATGTCTTCCCCGGTCGTCTGACCCAAGGCTAACTTCACCAGGGCCAGAAACAACCCGGCGGCTTTCGGCCGCCGGGTTTGTTCAGCCAGATAGGTTTCACATGATCAGCTACATTAAATTCGCCGATGCGCTGTCCGGGTGGTTTGGCAAAATGTTTGCTTGGCTCATCATCCTGATGACCGCCGGCACCTGCTACGAAGTGTTCATGCGCTATGTGATGAACCGCCCGACGCCTTGGGCGCTGGATGTCTCATTCATCATGTATGGCACGCTGTTCATGATGGGCGGGGCATATACGCTGTCTGTCGGCGGGCATGTGCGGGGCGATTTTCTGTACCGGCTGTGGAAACCGCGCACACAGGCGTGGCTGGACCTCGTTCTTTATATCATCTTTTTCTTTCCCGGCGTCACCGCGCTGATCTTTGCTGGCTATAAATATGCCGCCGCGTCCTGGCGCTATGGCGAGGTTTCCGTCAACAGCCCGGCAGGCATTCCGATCTATCAGTTCAAGGCAGTCATCGTCGCGGCGGGTATCTTGTTGTTCATTCAGGGGATTGCGCAGGTGATGCGCTGCATCATCGCGATCCGGAACAATGAATGGGTCGATGCCGATGACGACGTGATGGAAACCGAAGAATTGCTGATCAAACAGGCATCAAAGTCACAAAAGGACGCCCAAGAATGACCGACCCCCAAGTCGCACTGTCCATGCTGGGCATCTTTATTTTGCTGGTATTTCTGGGCTTTCCGATTGCATTCACGCTGATGGCGATGGGCATCGGTTTCGGATATTACGCCTTTTACGACGAAGGCCGCATGTGGCGCGCCTTTAACCGCTTGGGCGAAGAGGCAGGCAGCTGGGAATCGATATCCCTATGGTTTCAGGGCTTTTTCAACAACCGCATATTCGATCTGTTCGTGAACCAGACCTTCACGGTCATGTCGAACGAGGTGCTGACCGCGATCCCGCTGTTCCTGTTCATGGGCTATATCGTTGAACGGGCCAACATAGTGGACCGCCTTTTCACCACGCTGAACATCGCCGCCAAGGGGATGCCGGGGTCGATGGGGATCGCCGCGCTGATCACCTGCGCCCTGTTCGCCACCGCCACCGGGATCGTCGGCGCCGTCGTCACGCTGATGGGAATGCTGGCGCTGCCCGCCATGCTCAAGGCGCGGTATGATACCAGCTTTGCTGCCGGGATCATCTGTGCGGGCGGGACATTGGGCATCCTGATCCCGCCTTCGATCATGCTGATCGTCTATGCGGCGTCGTCCGGGGTGTCGATTGTCCGGCTTTACGCAGCCGCCCTTTACCCCAGCCTTGTGCTGGTCGGGCTTTATCTGACCTACATCATCGTCCGG
>NZ_JBKBQY010000084.1:0-14868 GCF_046292185.1 Yoonia sp. | reverse complement strand
CTTGCGATTACCCACAAGTGGAACCTTGTCCAATCTCTGCTCCGAGCTGGATATCTGCGAGGCGGCGCATCCCCCTCCATATAACGGTGTTGCCTGGAGGCGGATCAGACATTCTGGCGAGATAACCGCCGAGGCGCGCGAGTTTTGTGAGATAGAACAGAAGCGTGCCTGGTCTCGCCCCTCGATTGCCACCATCTCCGACGAGCCTGTCGAGAATGACGATCTCTGATGGGGTCAGGGCCGTTTCGGGATCTGCGTCTGGACTGGCACGTGCCATCATGCTCGTCCACAGCACGCGCCAACTGACGATGCAAAAAACGGCCATGAGGTTGGCAAGGCGATCGGCAGTGCGCAGCTTGGCATCTTCGGCACGGCAGCCCGATTTGAGGATCTTGTGGAATACTTCGATCTTCCAGCGCATCGCATACCAGCTAATCTTTTCGATTGCCTCCTCGCGAGATGTCACCTCCAAGTCGGTGACTAACTTCCACAAAATTGGCTTGCGGCCTGGAGGTGGAGCAAGTTCACTCGCGTGGATGATGGTGAGATCAAGCGACGGGTAGCGCTTTTGCTTGCCAATGGGCGGACGAACATGGATCCGCTTGAAACGGATGTCGAGGGTGATCCGCTCAATGGCATCGTCCTCGCCGCGTAGCTCAATCACATGCGTGCCCGCGCTCTCGGCTGTGGCCATTTCGCTTTTCACCGTATGACCGCCATCGCCGGCAAGTCGGTCGACCACGGTGCGCACAACAAAATGGGTGCCAATATCCTGTGCCAGACAATAGAGTTCATAGATGTCACTCTCCCTGTCGCCGACATGCACACAGCGTTCTGGCTGTCCGAGCAAGGCGAGCGACTGGCGCAAGTTGTCCAGCCATCGGATGCTCTCCTTCGCCTCGATTGGAACTCTGGTAGGGTTGATTTTACGTTTGAGCTGAGCTGTTCCCTTGAACTTGTCGCGGTTCCAGAACTTGACGGCGGCAAGCCCGAGGGGCAGCCCGTCTGTGGTGACGGCCAAGCTGGAATGCATTAATATGCCACACACTGCGTGATGGCGAAGCCGCCCTTTGCTGTCGCGACCGCTATTGACGCTCTTGGTGAAACCCACGTCATGTGGGTTGCGGCGCTGATAGGTGAACTCAGTTGTGTCCTGCAGGAGCAGGACCGTGCCTTCGCTCGCCAAGTAACGGGTTCTCGTCGCATCGAAATGACCACTCAGTATATCACCCTCTTCGACCCGAGGATTTGAGAAGAACCGGTAGGCCGCTTTCGTGCTGGCCCAGTCTTGGCACGCGAGCGGGATGGTCCCGCCCATCCGATCGCTCAGACACCGGAGAAGTTCTGCGAACCGGTAACCGAGACGAGCATCCTTGAAGGCACCCACATTCACCTCTCGCTCCGACCAATGGCCGCTGTCAGGCATAAAATTCTCGGATCCGGCAGACATTGCGCACCTCATCAAGAAATTCGGGTGCTCTGAGAAGAATCATAAGTGATTCTTTCGAATCAAGTTTTTTCTGTCGGAAACATCAAATTGATTCAGCTACTTGTGGGTAATCGCAAGCTTCGCCGGATGCTTACCGCGCAGGGCGCGTTCAGCGGCATTATTTGTCAGGCAGATGCGCCCGTCATCGAGGAATGCCGTGAACGCTTGCCAACGGCCATCTTTCTCGAACATGTAGTTGATCGCCTTGGCCACCTTGTTGTGCTTGGACATTTTAGCGCGCTCTTCCTGTAGCCAGTCGTGCAGGTTGTTGACCAAAGGCCCAGACAGGTCCTGCCGGATGGCAAAGCGGGCATTGGCATCCAGCCCGTTGATTTCGCGCTCGACGTCGAAGATGGCGTCGATCCGTTTCACCGCCTCCAAGGCGACAGGCGAGATCAGATGGGCGGGTTTGCCGTTGCGGACGTTGCCCGCGATGTCTGCCAGTTCGAAGAACTTCCTGCGCGCATGCGCCCAGCACAGCGCACTGGTCACGGCACCCGCTTCACGATCGGCGCGATAGAGGTCGTTGTATCCGCCATAGGCGTCCGCTTGCAGCACGCCTTGCCATCCTGCGAGATGCTGGTTGGGGTTGGTGGCCGAACGATCGCGAGAGAAGCGGAAGAAGGCCGCCGGTGGTGCGCCGCCATTCCAAGGCCGATCATCACGCACATAAGTCCACAGCCGTGCCTTCTTTGCGCCACCACGCGCCAGAAGCGGCACGGTTGTGTCGTCGCCATGCAGCCGGTGAGCGGCACGCGCATGGGTCTCGATCAGCGCATGGATTGGCTGCAAAGCGACAGTCGCGTGGCCGACCAGGTCGGCCAGGGTGGACAGGCTCAGATCAACACCTTCACGGGCGCAGCGTTCGGCCTGCCGGTTCAAAGGTTGGTGCTGCCCATATTTCTCAAAGACGAGCATGGCGATCAGGCTGGGCCCGGCCCATCCACGCGGGATCGCATGGAACGGGGCCGGCGGTTGGCTGATCTTTTCACAGGCCCGGCAGGTGAACTTCTCGCGCACGGTCTGGATCACCTTCCACTGACGGGGGATCACCTCCAGGGTCTCGGTGACATCTTCGCCCATCTTCACGATCCGGTCGGAGCCACAGCAGGTGCAGACGGCTGGTGCCTCGACAACAACCCGCTCGCGCGGCAGGTGATCGGGGAACGGCTTGCGCACCGGGTGGCGACGCGTGAATAGCAAAGTCAGCTGAACTTTATGCTACGAACCTTGAGAAATTATTTTTTGGCCGCAGGTCATGGCGCCGTTGGCCGCATGTTCTTATTCTGCAAGCGGCCGCTCAGACGAACCACAGCAAGATCACGTTTGTGATGCTGCATGATCGGATGTCTGCGGTATAGGGTCGATGGGCGGTAGATACCTCCCAACCGTTTCCTGCATCTTGTGCTACAAGACGCGCTATGACACCTACAGCGGCACAATAAAAAGCGACCCGAACATTTGACTTATTCCCGCGAACCGCGACCAAACACCGCCCCGGCACCAGAGCCCATGCCAATGCGTCCCGCGCCGGGGCTGGTCTATCCACAGTTCAAAAGGCGCGTTCCTGAACGTGTATTTTACTTCCTGCCCGCCTTGATGTGGCTTTTATTTTCCTTGCGACACGGCAGCCTGACCTTGCCTAGTGCGGCCAATCCCGCGCTGGACGCTGGAGGTCTTTGGGGGGAAAGCAAATCGCAGGGCTTGTCGCTTTTCGGCGCGACAGGTCAGCGATTTTTGCCACCCTATGCCATGGTCGATTGTGTTCCCGGCATCGACAGGGTGCAAACCGCCCTTGGTCAGATGAAAACCGCAGGCTTGGACTTTCCGGTCGTCGGCAAGCCTGACCGTGGCTATCAGGGATGGGGCGTTCGGTTGCTGCGGTCACCAGATGATCTGGCGGATTATCTTTCACTGCAACCCGACAATGCATCTGTGATGCTGCAAGCGTTGATCGACATGCAGGGCGAGGTTGGCGTGTTTTATATTCGCCAGCCCGGTGCCGCGGCGGGCCGCATCGTGTCTATGGCCTTTGTCTATCCGCCACATGTGATCGGCGATGGACAGCACAGCGTTGCGGAACTGGTCGCGCGCGATCCAATCCTGCAAGCCAATGCCACGATTTACCGCGAACGCCAGCCGGACGCGTGGGATATGGTTCTGGACAAAGATGGCTTTCACGTTTTGACCAACGCCCGCAGTGCGCGGCTTGGTGCGGTCTACCGCGACGGCCTCCCAGAGGTGACGCAGGCCTTGCAAAAGGTCATCGACAAAATATCTCAAGAAATTCCCGACTTTCACTTTGGACGCTTTGATATCCGGTTCCGCAGCCTTGCCGAGCTTCAGCAGGGGCGAGGTTTCCAGATTGTTGAACTGAACGGCGCGGGCGCGGAAATGCTGCATATCTGGGCCGGGTCAGGCACATTGCTGGGCGCTTGGCGGTGCCTGTGGCAGCAATATAAGACATTGTTTTCCATCGGGGCAAAGATGCGGCGCAAGGGCCATCGCCCGGTCGGGCTTGCTGGGATGATCAAGCTGCAGCGCCAACAGGAACGGTTGCGAAAGGGCTACCCGCCAAGTTCTTAGCGATCTGACGAAAGTTTACTTGCACAGGTGTCAGCGCCACGCGCATCCTGAGATGTCGACTATTTGATAAGTGATACAATATGAGCCTGGATCTGCCCTATTGCCCGCCCCCCGGCGCCCTCATCGAGATTGCCGCCGAGGAACAGTCGCTGGCAGAGGAAATCTCTGCAGTCATTCTTGAACCCTTCCAGCCGCTGCGAGAACAATTCATGGCCATTACCGGAGTAGGCCTTGATATCAACGCCGATGATGTTGACCAGTCCCTGCGCCGCCTGCACGTCACACCGGCAGGCGCGGCACAAGCCCAACCGCTGTCCCTTCTCGCCGCCGGTCACCCGGACGGGGCGCGTGTGATCTTTATTCACGGCAGTCCCGGTCTGGGCGAAGAATGGTTGCCCTTAATGACCGCCGTGCCGGACGGGCAGCTTTATCTGGCCCCGGATCGCCCCGGTTTTGGTGACAGCGGCGATATAGCCGTAACAGACCTGCAAGCGCAGGCTGACGCGCTGGTGCCGCTATTGGGCAGACAACCGGAAACGCCGGTTGTTCTGGTGGGCTATTCTTACGGCGGGCCGGTCGCGCTGCGGCTTGCGGCAGACCATCCTGACCGTGTTGGCGGGCTGTTGTTGATCGGGGCGGCGGTTGATCCGGGGCTGGAGGAAATTCATCCCTTACAAGAAATCGCGGCGCTGACGTTCTTCGAACGGCTTTTGCCATCCGAACTCGCGAATTCCAATGCAGAACTTTTACGGCTTCGCGACGGTCTGGACGTGCTGGCAGGTGATCTGACTGATCTGCACCTTCCGGTGATCATGGTGCAAGGCACTGCCGACAACTTGGTCCCCGCATCAAACGTGGACTACCTGCGTGCCCAGATGGCCGCCACCCCTGCGGCGATCATGATCGAAGGCGCAGATCATTTCCTACCGTGGAGCCATCCTGATCTGTTGGCGAAGGCCTTGGACTGCCTGCTGGATGATGCCCGTGATTATACGTCCGGTGGCGTGTCCTCTACAAGATAGCGTTTTGCAAAGGTCCTGCCGCCCCAAAGCATGGCGAACAACAGCACAGCGCCCAAAAGCCAGGCCCAGCCGCCAAGCCAATCGATCAGAACCGAGGACAGACTGAAGGCACCGTAAAACAGCGCCAAAACATAGATGAGCGCAATGGCTGCGTTCACCAAAGCAAAACGGATGAAACCGACGCTAAGAAATCCACTGGCCACGAAGATTGGGAACAGCAACCATGGAATGATCCGCGCGATCAGCCCTGCAACAAGCGTGTTGCGTTGTAACAGGCTGCGCCCCAGATCAATGCACGCCGGTGACACCCAGCGCGCAATACGCGCACTGCGCACAGCGAGCGCGCCAAGCCCGTAAAGGCACCAGTCGCTCACGATTATACCGCTGGCAATCGCTGCCAAGGCCAAACTTGCGGGCAATTCCCCTGATGCAGCAAGGCCCGCCGCAATGAGGATCGCAGCCTCTTCCAAAACGAATGTTCCGAGGAACAAAAGCACGACAAGCACCAGCGGATTCCCTATATTTTCAGCGATCAGAGTTTCCACGGTTCTCACTAATTTGGACTGCGATCAGTCTGGGATTGCCAGCCACGCACGCGACCAACCGATATTTCACCCCCCTATAATCCTACAGTCAGATAAACGCCAACAATCTGCCGATGAACCGAAAGCTTGTTTCACGCGAGGTCTCTTTTGGTTATGGCCCGAGTCGGACGAAAAGATGCCGATCGAACGCATATCAAAGCAGAAAAGGCAGTTTATGACATATCTTGAGGCAATCATCCTGGGGCTCGTGCAGGGCATTTTTATGTTTGTGCCGGTCAGTTCCACCGCACATCTGGTGCTGACACAGCATCTGATGATCGCGGGCGGTTCGCAGATGCCTTCACCCGAAAGCCCCGCGATGATCTTGTTTGATCTTGTTGTGCATGTCGGCACGCTGATTTCGATTGCGGTTGTATTCTGGAAAAGCCTCTCAGCGCTCTTGCACCGCACTGTCACAGAGACGACGCGTCAGTTCCGCACGCCTGGACAGGGGGTGGGGCCGTTTTCGAGATTATTTCTTATGGGGATGCTCACCGTGCTGGTGACAGGCGTGCTGGGGCTGCTGTTCAAAAGCACGTTAGAGTTGGTGTTTTCCGCCCCGCAGGTTCTGGTTGTGACCTTGTCGCTGACGGCGGTGCTGCTTTTTCTAACGGACCGGCTGCCAAAACGCCCGCTTGGGGTGAAAAGCATCGGACCACGTATAGCGATTATCATCGGGGTGGCGCAGGCGCTGGCACTGATTCCGGGTATCAGCCGCAGCGGGATCACGATCATCGCCGGGCTTTATTCCGGGCTAAAACGGCGTTGGGCGGCAGAATACAGCTTCCTTGTTGCGATCCCCACCATTCTGGCCGCAAGCCTGATGCAAAGCGTCGAGGTCATGCGCGGCGCAGGGCTTGAGGGGGTCGGTGTCGGGCCAATGCTGGTCGGGTTTGTCGTCGCCGCTGTCTCCGGCACATTTGCCCTGAAGCTTGTGCTGTCCCTGCTTTATAAAGCACAGCTGAAAGTGTTTTCGATTTATCTGATCGCCCTTGCCGCCGTCATCGGGTTCGGTTTGCTCGATGGCATAATCTGATCTTGTCAGGGACAATATAGGATATCGCACAGGAAACGGGTCTTTGGCTTGAAGCTGTTTCTTAAAATTTGGTAGGGTCGTGCGACGTTTTTTAGCCACATCGGATGTCACAGGCATCAATCGGCGCTGTAAGGAGACAGAAGATGAGCTATGACCAGCTGGGCCTTGCCCTGAAAGAGCGCGAAGCAGCACCTCACCCCGAAGAACTGCGTGAATTCATCGCTCAGGAACACCCGGCTGATTTAGCCAACTACGTCGGCGTCTGGCCGCCACAGGATGCTTGGCGGGTGATGGACCTGTTGCCGCTGCCACGGCAGGCTGAGGTTTTCGGATATCTTTCAAGCGAGTTTCAGGTGGATATGGCGGATGCAGTCGCGCGCGACAGGTTGGCGCGCCTCATCACTGAAATGAATGCAGACGAACGCGCCGACCTTTATAATGAACTTTCGGAAGAACAACGCACAGCACTCCTTCCGGCACTCACACAAGCCGAGCGCGAAGATATCCGTCGTCTGGCCAGCTATCCGCACGATAGCGCTGGCGCGATCATGACCTCGGACTACGCAGTTTTGACTGGGGAGCTTTCTGCAAGCGAAGCCCTGCAAAAACTGCGTGAAGAGGCGCTGGATCAGGAAACGATCTACCGGACCTATGTCATTGACAGCGACCGTAAGCTGCTTGGGTCGGTGCGCCTGCAGGATCTGTTTCTTGCGCCTGCAAAAGCCAAGATCAGCGACGTGATGCAGCGCAACACCCACGCCGTCACCGTCACGGACGACAAAGAAGAAGTGGCGCAGCGCGTGGCGCGTTATGACCTACTTGCCTTGCCGGTGGTGGATTCAGACGGACGCCTTGTGGGGATCGTCACCCACGATGACGCCATGGACGTCATGCAGGACGAAGCAACAGAAGACTTTCACCGCGTCGGCGCATCGAAAATGGTGCGCAACATGCGCGATGCGAGCGTTTTCATGCTCTATCGCGCCCGGATCGTGTGGCTGCTGCTGCTTGTTTTCGGCAATATCTTCTCAGGCGCGGGCATTGCCTATTTCGAGGATACGATCACAGCCTATGTCGCACTCGTGTTCTTCCTGCCACTCCTGATCGACAGCGGCGGCAATGCCGGGTCGCAATCTGCAACCTTGATGATCCGCTCGCTCGCAACAGGCGAAGTGCAGATGAAAGACTGGAGCTGGATGATCGGGCGCGAAGTGATGGTTGCAGCCCTGATGGGCATCAGCATGGCCGCTGCAGTTTCTGTGATAGGCATATTCAGGGCGGGACCAGAAATCGCCATTGTCGTTGCTACGTCGATGGTGCTGATTGTGATTGTCGGCAGTGTGATAGGGATGTTGTTACCCTTCGTTCTGACCAAGCTCAATCTGGACCCCGCAACCGCCAGCGCGCCGCTGGTGACCTCAATCGCAGATGCCTCAGGTGTGCTGATCTATTTTGCCATCGCAACTGCGTTTTTGTTCCCAACAATTTGATGGGCTTTGGGGCCAGATAAAAAACAAAGACGGTCCGGCATGTTTGTTTCAACAAGCAATTAACTCTGCCATTCTGTAACAGGTGACGTGGTTTCAGTTCAGAACTCACGCGTCACCTTGGTAGAGAGATACTGAACGCCCCTTGCATTATCTAATTGGGGCATCGAAAAGTGGCGATATGAATAAAAATACCAAACGCCCCCGCCTACGTATTCGTATCATTTTTGGCGATGCGGAAATGATCGGACCCGGAAAAGCTGAACTGCTTGAACGTATTGACCGCTGCGGCTCTCTTGCTGCGGCTGGTCGCGAAATGGGGATGAGCTATAAACGCGCGTGGCAATTGGTCGGGACGTTGAACGCGATGTTCAAAGATCCGCTGGTCGATAGCACACGTGGCGGGCCGGGCGGTGGTGGTGCGGTCCTGACCGATGCAGGCAGAGCGGTGCTGAGTCTGTATCGTGACTTCGAAGCAGATGCAGCCAAGGCAGGCACGAAGCGACTGAATGCGATGAAGGCAATGCTGAGGGATATTCCCGACGAAAAATAACGGTTGACCCAAGATCATCCATCCGGCGATATGTTCTCCAAACAACATCACCTCGGAGGTATGAAATGCGCGACTCGCTTGCCCGCCGGTTGGTCCTGGCTGCATTGCTTGCCTGTGGTTTGACGGCGTCACCTGTGGCGGCACAGGATGACGCGCCTGTCGTCGCCGCTGCCGCTGACCTGCAATTCGCGGTCGAGGAAATTGCCGCCGCGTTTGAAGCCGAAACCGGTATGCGTGTGCGCCTGTCGCTGGGATCGACGGGCAATTTCGCCCGCCAGATCCGCGAAGGCGCGCCGTTTGAAATCTTCATGGCCGCAGATGAAAAATTCATCGCCGATCTATATGCTGAAGGGCTGACAAAAGATGAAGGCGATCTTTACGCCGTCGGGCGGATCGTGGTGATGGTGCCGCATAGGTCCACCCTGACCCCCGATCCAGAGCTGAACAATCTGGCCGAAATGCTGGACGCAGGCCAGATCGCACGATTTGCCATCGCAAACCCCGATCACGCCCCCTACGGCATGCGCGCGCGCGAGGCGCTGATTACCAAAGGCATCTGGGATGATCTGCAACCTTTCATGGTTCTGGGCGAAAATGTCAGCCAAGCCGCGCAATTTGCGCTGTCTGGCAACGCAGAGGGCGGCATCATCGCCTATTCGCTGGCACTTGCGCCGCAAGTTGCACCGCAGGGAACCTATGAACTGATCCCCGAAGACTGGCATGAACCGCTGCGCCAGCGCATGGTGTTGTTGAACAATGCAGGCGCGGTGGCCGAGGTATTCTATGCCTACATGATGCAACCCAGTGCGCGTGAGATCATGGACCGCTACGGTTTCGAGTTGCCCGAGAAATAGGGTTTGGACTGGACCGCACTTTGGCTATCCCTGCGACTGGCAGGCTGGACTGTGGCAATCCTGCTGCCGGTCTCTGTCTTTATGTGCCGGTTTCTGGCCTACCGGAATTTCCACGGCAAAGGTATGGTCGAAGCCTTGGTGATGTTGCCTTTGGTGCTGCCACCGACGGTCTTTGGCTTTTACATGCTGGTCGCTTTCGGACGTAATGCGCCCGTGGGCGATCTGTGGCAAAGTCTGTTTGGTCACCAGTTGGTCTTCACCTTCGAAGGGCTGGTGGTGGCCAGTGTCATCTTCAATTTGCCTTTCGCGATACAGCCCGCGCAACGCGGGTTCGAGGCGATCGCGGTCGAGGTGCGCGAAGCTGCCCGCTGCTGCGGAATGTCATCGCTGCGCAGTCTGTGGAAGGTCGAATTACCACTGGCCTGGCCGGGACTGATGACAGCGATGGTGCTGACCTTCGCGCATACTTTGGGTGAATTTGGTATCGTGCTGATGGTCGGCGGGTCGATTCCGGGTGAGACCAAGACGATTGCGATATCCATCTACGACCGCGTGCAAGGGTTTGATGACCGTGGTGCGGCGATCATGTCAGCGACCTTGGTGGCAATCAGCCTGTTCACCATCGCGGTAACGTTCTGGCTGTCGGCCCGTGTCGGGCGAAGGTTGTCCTGATGTCGCTTGAAGGCATGGCAAAGGCGCAGACCCCCATTCCACTTGATGTCGCATTCCGGGTTGCGCCGGGTGAATTGCTGGCGCTGGTCGGGCATTCAGGGTCCGGCAAAACCACGCTGTTGCGCAGGATTGCCGGGTTATGGCGGCCAGATATCGCACGGGTGGCGGTGGGTGGGACAACATGGCTCGACACCGCTGCAGGGATCAACCTGCCTACACATCGTCGCCGCCTTGGCATCGTATTTCAGAATTATGCGCTGTTTCCCCATATGACAGCCGCCCAAAATGTGATGGCCGCGATGGATGTTGCCGATCCGGCCGAGGCCACGCGCATTCTTGATCTGGTGAACCTTGATGGGTTGGCGGACCGCAAGCCTGCACAATTGTCGGGCGGCCAGCAACAGCGTGTCGCCGTGGCCCGCAAGCCGCAGGCGCTTTTGCTGGATGAACCCTTTTCCGCCGTTGACCGGGCGACGCGGGAAAGGCTTTACGCCGAAATCCTCGCCCTACGCGCGCATCTGGCCATGCCCGTGGTCTTGGTCACGCATGACATGAACGAAGCACAATTGCTGGCCGATAGGATGGTGGTGATCGCCGCGGGCAAGATTGTGCGCGAAGGCACGACCGCGCAGGTGATGTCTGATCCCGATGCCTTGCGCGCCATGGGCATCCGGGAGATCGCCGCAATGTTGCCTGCCGTGATCGTGGCACATGATCCCGACGGTCTCACCCGGCTGAATACCGATGCAGGTCCGCTGTTCCTGCCCGGCGTTGATGGTGCCCCCGGCACAACGATCAGAGTGCGGATCATGGCGCATGAGGTGATCCTGTCACGCGCCCGGCCCGAGGGGCTGTCCGCGCAGAACATCCTTGCCGGAACCGTCACCCGGATTGTCGAGGGACAAGGCCCTGCGATGATGGTCCATATCGCAATTGGCGACCATGAAATCCTTGCAAGGATCACCCGCCGCGCGGCTGGACAGATGGCGCTGCAACCGGGCGAGACCGTCCATGCGATCCTCAAATCAATGTCAGTCGCACGTGATCATGTCGGCCGCACAGCAGAAAGAGTGGAGATGCCCCAATGACCCGACCGTCACGCCCTGCACTTTCCTTTGGGATCGGCACAGCCGTCGGCACAGCCGGGGGGCTCATCGGCCTTGGCGGGGCAGAATTCCGACTGCCTGCGCTTGTCGGTGTCTTGCGCTTCTCGGCAAAGGAAGCAGTGGCTGTGAACCTTGTCGCCAGTTTCATCGTGCTCGCTGCCGCTTTTCCGTTTCGTGCAGCCGCCGTGCCAATGGCCGAGATCGTACCACACCTGCCCGCCGTGCTGGGTATGCTGGCCGGGGCGATGTCTGCGGCTTGGGTGGGCGCTGGCTGGTTGCGCAAGACATCCGACAAACTGCTGGGCCGGCTGATCCTGATCCTGCTTGTCGTTTTGGGACTGGTTTTGATTGCCGAAGGGGTTTTCGTGGTCGACCCATACCGTCTGGTGGGCGAAGGGCTGGTCCCGACCGTGCTTGTCGCGGCAGCCTGCGGCGTATTGATCGGCCTTGTCTCATCACTCCTTGGTGTGGCGGGCGGCGAATTGATCATCCCGGTCTTTGTCCTGTTGTTCGGCGTAGATGTGAAACTGGCAGGGTCGATGTCGATGTTGGTGGGCATGCCGACGATCGCCGTTGGCCTTTTGCGCCATTTCGGGACCGGGTCGGTGCTGCGTGAAAGGCCTGTCTGGCGTGCCACGATCCTGCCGATGGGGGCGGGATCTGTGCTTGGCGCAATCATGGGCGCATTGGCACTGGGGCAGATACCCTCGCAAGCTCTCAAGATCGGGTTAGGGGTCATCCTGATCTGGTCGGCATGGGGCGTGTTCCGCCACCTGCCGCCTGATAGTCCCTAACGCAACCGCAGCAGCGCCAGCGTGCCGACCGCCATCAGGACCGCCGCAAACCCAAAGGCCGCGACGGGCGATACAACTGTCCACAAGATGCCAACGGCAGAGCTGGAAACCAATTTACCCGCACCGTTGACTGTGCCAAGCGCGCCATAGCTGGTGGCAAGCGTGTCCTGTGCCACCATTCCTGCGGTAACGGTGGATTCCAGCGCCTCTTGCACAGCGACGTAAAGCCCAGCGACGAAGAAGGTCAGCCCGAGGAACCACAGGCTTTGCGTGTCAATGACAAAGGCCGCAGCCATCAGCGCGGCGGTTGCCACACCCAGACTATAGCCGACAACTAGCACCCGTTGTGGTCCCAGCCGGTCAGCCAGCACACCAACCGGATAAGACGTCACGACCTGCACGATATTGCGCCAGACATACAGCAAACCCGCCAACTGAGCCGCCTGAACGACTCCCATCGACGGTGTCAGCAATGTGGTCGCCGCAAGGATCAGCAGGCTGTGCGAGAAATCACCTGCCGCGAAAATGCCCACTGCACCAAGGTAGCGTTTGAACCGTGCAGGCAGACCCCTGAGGGTGGAAAACAGCTTTAGCGCCGGATTGGGCGAATGTTCCGGGTCATGCACGAGCGTCAGGAACGCCACTACCGCCAGCAGGCCCGGGATCAGCGTCAGCCAGAACACCATGCGAAACGCGGCGTCGGGATCGTCCCAGCCGAACCCCTGCGCCCAGCCCAACAGGGCAATGCCCAGCAGCGGGCCAAAGATCGCGCCGACCGTGTCCATCGCGCGGTGAAAGCCAAAGGCGCGTCCGCGTGTTTCCGGCGTGATCGCCTGCACGATGATCGCATCGCGCAACGGCCCGCGCAGCCCCTTGCCAAACCACGACACCATCCGTCCCAGCAGGATCAGCGGCCAGCCAAGGCTGATCGCCAGCAGCGCCTGTCCCACCGGCGTCAGGCCATAGCCGATCAGCACCAGCGCCTTGCGGTGCCCGAATTTGTCGGCAAAATAGCCGGAAAACATCTTGGTGAAACTCGCCACCGCATCGGCAACCCCTTCGATGATGCCCAGGACCGCAGCCGGCACCCCCAGCACCGCCAGAAACCCCGGCAGGATGACTGTCGTCGTCTCATAACAGAAATCCCCCAAGGCAGAGGTCAGACCGGCACCTGCCACGGTGCGGTTGAACCACCCTTTTGAGGAAAGTGGCGTGTCAATCTGGGCGGGTTGCGGGTCGATGGATTGCATGGCGTTTGGGTCTCTTTGCGACAAAAGGCGGTGGCCCCACCTGACGAAATCGATATACGCCTTTTGTAACACCGCAACAGGAATATCATGACACGCATCACGCTGGAACGCCTGCAGGTCTGGATCTATCTGGTCGCCATCGTGACCGGACTGACGCTTGGCACAGTCATGGGTGACGCGGCAGAGGTGTTCGAGGCCGCACTTTGGCCGCTGCTGGGCCTGCTGCTGTTTGCGACGTTCACGCAGGTGCCCCTTATCCATTTGCGCGAAGCGTTCCGCGACCGGCATTTCATGGGTGTCGCGCTGGCCGGAAACTTTGTGCTGATCCCGCTGGTCGTCTGGGGCCTGATCTGGTTTCTGCCGGATGATCCCGCCATCCGGCTGGGTGTCCTGCTGGTGCTGCTGGTGCCCTGCACGGATTGGTTTATCACGTTCAGCCATTTGGCGGGCGGTGATACCGGCCGTGCAATCGCCATCACGCCAATAAACCTGCTGCTGCAGATCGCGCTGTTGCCTGTCTATCTGTGGCTCTTCATGGGGCAAAGCTTCGTCGAAATTCTAGCCGCCGGACCCATCGTCACGGCCTTTGTCACGCTGATCCTGATCCCGCTTGTCGCAGCATGGGGCTTGGAATGGTGGAGTATGCGCCATCCGACAGGAGCGGTCGTGATTGACCGGCTTGCCTGGGCGCCTGTCCCGCTTCTTGCGATTGTGGTTTTTGTGATTGCCGTGTCGCAGGTCGAAAGCGTGCTATCGGCGATCCCTGTGCTTGGCCCCGTCACGGGTATCTTTGTGGCCTACCTTGCTGCTGCGCTGTTGCTTGGTCTTGCCCTATCGCGGCTTTTCGATCTGCCCGATCGCTCTGCGTGTGTGTTAATTTTTGCCCTTGGCACACGCAATTCTTTTGTCGTGCTGCCGCTCGCACTTGCGTTGTCATCCGAATGGACGGTTGTTGCAGTCGTGATCGTCTTTCAGTCGCTGGTCGAGCTTTTCGGGGTTGTTGCTTATCTAAAGGTCCTGCCGCTGGTCGTGCCGTGGGCACTTGCGCGTCGCTGAGACTGGAATGACCACTTTCGCGCATTCTATTGTCCGTCGTCATATAAAATGGGACATCAGAGCGGCTTGAACATTGGAGGCTCTGGTTCGGTTGTGTGATTGATTATGCTGCTTGTTTTTGATGTTGCAAGCGGCGCTGTCGGATCGTCAGTTTCTTGATCTTCTCCCTTTCTCTCAGAATGGCTTTGTCGCGGCCAAAGTAGACGTCAGCGGGTGTGACGTTGTTCAGGCTCTCGTGGTAGCGCTGGTGTTGATTGTCACTGAAAAGGAGACAACCCTTGCTGACACATCCCACTTGCGACCGCCTGGAGGCGATCGGGCTGACCGGTATGGCACAGGCCCTGCACGAGCAGCGCCGCGCTGGCGCCATGTTTGAAAG
>NZ_JBKBQY010000083.1:0-15230 GCF_046292185.1 Yoonia sp. | reverse complement strand
CGCAGCCGCCCTTTACCCCAGCCTTGTGCTGGTGGGGCTTTATCTGACCTACATCATCGTCCGGTCGATCATCCAGCCGAGCTTTGCCCCCAAACCCACCAAGGAAGAAGTCCCCGACATGCCCTGGGGCAAACTGCTGTGGATGCTGCTCACATCGCTGTTCCCGCTGGCCTTCCTGATCCTGGCGGTGCTTGGCTCGATCCTGTTCGGGCTTGCCACACCAACCGAAGCCGCATCGATCGGCGCGCTAGGTGGTCTGATCCTTGCCGTCGCCTACCGCGCGATGACCTATGACCGGCTGCGCGAAAGCGTCTATCTGACCGTGCGCACCACGGCGATGGTCTGTTGGTTGTTCGTGGGCTCCTACACCTTTTCATCGGTGTTTTCCTATCTGGGCGGCGAACACCTGATTTCCGAATTTGTGATGAGCTTTGATCTAACCCCGTTCCAGTTCCTGATCATGGCGCAGCTGATCATCTTCCTGCTGGGTTGGCCGCTGGAATGGTCAGAGATCATCATCATCTTCGTGCCGATCTTCCTGCCGCTGCTGCCGCTGTTCGGGATCGACCCGCTGTTTTTCGGCATATTGGTGGCGCTGAACCTGCAGACGTCTTTCCTGACGCCGCCGATGGCGATGTCGGCCTATTATCTCAAGGGGATCGCGCCGCCGCAGGTGCAGCTGACACATATCTTCAAGGGTGTGTTGCCCTATCTGGGCATGGTCTTTATCGCCATGGCGCTGATGTACCAGTTCCCGCAGATCGTGTTTGCCCTGCCGGAGGCGATCTATGGCCGATAATGCGCCCATCCCCAAACAGCGCCGCCCGGACCAGATCATCGCGCTGGATGCGCTGACCCTGCGGGATCGGATGGCGTCGGGCATCCTACGACCCACCGATGTCGCCGCTGCCTTCGCCTCGCAGATCAAGGCGCGCGAGCCGGATGTGCAGGCCTTTGCCGCCTTTGACGACGGGCATGTCATGGCGCAGGCGCAGCATCTGGACGATATGCGCAAGGCGGGCCTGCCCACAGGGCCGCTGTTCGGGATGCCGGTGGCGTTGAAAGACATCATCGACACCAAAGGTATCCCCACCGAAAACGGCACCAGCATCGACGCAGGCCGCGTGCCATCCGCCGACGCGACCATCGTGCGCAAGCTCAAGGCGGCGGGTGCGGTGATCATGGGCAAGACCGTGACAACGGAACTGGCGTTTCTGACCCCCGGCAAAACCCGCAATCCGGTCAATCCTGCGCATACGCCGGGCGGATCATCTCAGGGATCGGCGGCGGCTGTCGGCGCGGGAATGGTGCCGCTGGCGGTGGGCACGCAAACCGGGGGGTCGGTGATCCGGCCCGCCGCCTATTGCGGGACGGTGGGGTATAAACCGACCTTTGGCGCGATATCGCGTGCGGGCGTGCTGATGCAATCGCCGACGCTGGATACCATGGGCCTGTTTGCGATGTCCGTAGAAGGTGTCGCCATGCTGGGTGACGCATTGTTTGGCGACGATCCCGCCGATCCTGCGACCACGCCATCCGCACCCCCGGCCCTGCTGGCAACCGCAATGTCGGATGTGCCGGTGCGGCCGGCCCTTGCCATCGTGTCGAAGATGCCCGGCAACGTCGCGGCCTCTGAGGATATGGCGTTGGCAATGGATGAACTGGCTGGAATCCTTGGCGATGAATGCTTTCCGCTGATCCTGCCGCCCATGTTCGACGACGCGGCGGATATCCGCGAGCGGATCAACTTTGCCGAAATGGCCAAATGCTATTACGCCTATGAACGGCGGGGGCGGGATCAATTGTCGGACGTGACGCTGGACGCCATCGACAAGGGCAAGGCCATTCTGGCGCGCGATTATATCGCAGCACTGGACTGGCCCAAACTGCTGAACACCGCGCTCGATGAAATATTCGACCGGTGCGACGCGATCATCTGTCCCGCGACCCCGACCTCTGCGCCCGGCGGTCTGTCATCGACCGGCAGTGCGATCTATAATGGGCTATGGACGCTTTGCGGTGTGCCGGTGGTGACATTGCCCCTGTTCGAGGATTCGGCCGGCATGCCCATGGGCCTGCAGATCGTAGGCAAACGTGGCAATGACGCCAGATTGCTGCGCACGGCGCGGTGGTTGATGAATGAAATCAAAGTCACAAGCGGGGAAATGACCGATGCTTGACCGCCTTCTCGCCCTATTTGCCTTCGTCATGCTTTGCCTCTTTGTGGGCGTGCTGGTCTTCAAGCTGAAACGGCTGGATATCTTGATCGTCGCAGCGATCACGCTTTTGCTGGCGGGGTGGGATATGTTGGGCCGCAAGAAAAGCTGAGACGTCAAAGATAAGCGTCCCAGCTAACCATCCCCAGTCTTACATCATCCCGGCATAGCGCGGCAGCCACAGCACCAGATCCGGCGAAAAGGTCAGGACCATCAGCAAGGCGATCAGCAGCGCGAGGAATATCCATATCTCGCGGATCATCTCGCCCACCGGAATGCCGGTCAGGGCCTTGATAATAAACAGCAATATCCCATATGGCGGCGTGATCAGCCCGATCATCATGTTGAACACCAGCACGATCCCCAGATGCACCAGATCAATGCCCAGGGCCGCGGCGGCAGGCAGGAACAACGGTGTGACCACCAACATGATCGTGGACACATCCAGAAAGCAGCCCAGCACCAGATACAGCAGGTTGAGCAGCAGCAGGAATTTGATCACGGTCAGGTCCATGCTCTGGAACAGGGCAAAGACATCCTGCGGCAGCCGTTCGACGGTGATGATGTAGTTGAAGATGAACGCACCACACAGCACGATGGTGACCACCGCCGTGGTGCGCATCGTGGCTTTCACGACTTCCCAGAAATCCCACAAGCCCAGCACACGATAGGCAAAGGACGCCAGCAGGATCGCATAGAAGGCGGACACTGCCGCGGCTTCTGTCGGGGTGAAGACGCCGGAATAGATGCCGCCCAGCAGGATCACCGGCATCAAAAGCGCGGGAAATGCCCGCAGGAACACGATGGGTAACATCAGCAACGGCACCGATGCCTCGACCGGGAAACCGCGCAGCTTTGCCATGATGAAGACCGCCACACCCAGCGTGACGCAGATCATCAGCGCCGGGATCACGCCACCCAGAAACAGCGCCCCCACCGATGTGGACGAAATCAGCGCATAGAATACCATCGGGATGGACGGCGGAAAGATCGGGCCAACGACCGACGATGTTGCCGTGATCGCGCCCGCAAATCCGCGCGGATAACGCCCGTCCTGCGTCATCATGCCGGTGATGACCTTGCCCACACCCGCCACGTCCGAAATCGCAGACCCGGACATGCCCGAGAATATCAACGACGTCAGAATATTCACCTGCGCCAGACCACCCGGCACCCGGCCGACCAATGCCAGCGCAAAGGATAAGAGCCGGTCAGATACCTTGCCCGCGTTCATGATATTGCCGGCGAAGATGAACAGCGGCACGGCAAGGGCCACGAAATTGCCGAACACACCGTTCAGCACATTTTCTGCCGCCAGCCCGACATCCCGGCCTGCCATGACCAGATAGAAAATGCTCGACACGATCATGGCGATCCCCAGGGGCACGCCCGTGATCGTCGTGACCACCAAAATCGCAATCATGATGATCAGCGCATAATCCGCGAAAAATTCCATCAATTCAGGTATCCTGTCAAATTTCTGCGCGCCAGTCGGGCCCGACCAGAAGGAATAGCCGCGCTGCCGCTTTCAGGGCAAAGCCCACGACGAAGAGAAGATAGCATCCATAGATCCAGTGCATCGGCCAGCGCATGACCGGGCTTCTGCGGCGCTGCAGGAAATCAAGGTATTCGAGCGTATAGGGAATGAGGATGCCGAAGGCTGCGATCACCATCACCATGGAAAAGATCGCAAACACCCGCCTTACGCGCGGCGACACGACATCATAGACCACATCAAACGACACATGCTCGCGGATCGGCACCACAAAGGCCGCGACCCAGAACACCGTCCAGATGAACGCGATCATTGTGAATTCTTCGGTCCAGCGCAGCGGTTCACCGATCACATAGCGAAAAAAGATCTGAACGATGAAGCCACCGAAGGCCGTGATGAACAGCAGCCCACCGACGGCATTGGCGACCTGCGAAAGCAGGTCACCAATGCGTCTGTAGGACGATCTGACTTGCCCGGTCACGCCCCGCCCCTTTATTCGGCGAGCGCGTTGATCGCGTCGACCCAGCCTTCGGGCCAGTCAGCCGAGCGGGGGGAGTCTGCATAAAAACCTTGCACATGGCTGCGGAAGGCCTCCAGATCGGGTTCAGTGACC
Organism: Yoonia sp.; assembly: GCF_046292185.1. GTDB lineage: Bacteria > Pseudomonadota > Alphaproteobacteria > Rhodobacterales > Rhodobacteraceae > Yoonia. The sequence goes on along the minus strand of NZ_JBKBQY010000083.1, from coordinate 10,906 downwards.
TCCAGCCCTTCGCTTTCGAAGAACGCGACAAGGCGGGCTTCTTCAGCCAGACGTTCTTCGTTGTTCCAGTCGCAGGCTTCAATCGCGGCATCGCGCAATGCCGTCTGCTCATCTGCGTCAAGCAGATCCCATGTCTGGTTGTTGACGACGATATTGACGCCATCGACCAGATGATTGGTCATGACGATCTGCTGCGTCACCTCATAGAATTTGGCGGCTTCGACGGTGGGCAGCGGATTGTCCTGCGCATCGATTGTGCCTGTCTGCAGCGCCAGGTACACCTCGCCGAATGGCAGGGGTGTTGGCGATGCGCCCAGCGCCTCGCCCAGGAACAGCCATGCATCCGACCCCGGCATCCGCAGCTTGACGCCCCGCAGATCGGCAGGGGTCTGTACATCAAGGACCCGGCGCAGGTTCAACTGACGCGTCCCCAGATAGCAGGTGTCAAGAACCTGCACATCCATCTCGTCCGACACTGTCTGCACGAACTCTGCGCCGATGTCGGACGCCAGAAACGCGCGGTAATGCTCAGGGTTCTGGAACAGATACCCGGCGGTCAGCAGGTTATACGCCGGAATACTGTCCGAAATCAGTTGAAACGACAGATAGGTGACTTCGGCATTGCCGCGCTGCAATGCATCCAGATCGGCACCCTGCCCGAACAATGATCCCGAATCATAAAGCTGCACGTCGAACCGGTCAGGCACGGCAGCATTCAGCGCGTCGGAAAACACCTGCATCGCGCGGGTGTGAATATCCGATGGCACCGAAGCGGTGGTGAATTTCAGCTCGATTGTATCCTGCGCGAACGCAGCCCCGCCCATCAGCGTGGTGGCCAGCAGCGTGGCGATAAGTTTGTTACGCATGTCGGTTTCTCCTCCCGGTCGTGCATTAATTGCAGTGGCCACGTGCTGTGGCGGTTTGCAAAAGTCACTTTACGAGCGGGCCGCACTTATGTAAAGACTGATTGTATCAGTTCTACACTCAAATATAGCACAAGATGCATCCAAGGGGAAATCAATGCGACATAACAATGGATTGACTGGCGTTGTCGGCGCGGCAATCACACCGGTCACCCCTGATTTCACCCCTGATGTGGACCGCCTGTTCGCGCATTGTACGCATATGTTGGACCAGGGCTGCGCCTATACATCGGTATTCGGCACAACGGGTGAAGGTGCATCTTTTTCCGCCCGTCAGAAGATCGACGCGCTGCGGCAACTGGCAGCATTGGGGCTGGACATGTCCCACCAGATCCCCGGCATCATGGAAAGCAGTATTGACGCTGCGGCAGAACAATACCGCGCGGCAGCCGACCTTGGTGTGCGTGCGGCGCTGATCATCCCTCCTTTCTATTACACGCCTTCGGATGCAGATGCGGTGGCCGATTTCTACGCCGCCATCGTCGCGCGCGCCGGGTCGCCCGATCTGGACATCGTGCTATATAACTTCCCCGCCTTCAGCGGCGTCACCTTTACCCCCGATCTGGTGCGCCGCGTCGTCGCACGGCTGGGAACACGGGTGATCGGCATCAAGGATTCCACCGGCGATCTGGACGCCGGGCTGGCGCTGATCGCGGCCTTCCCTGATCTTGCGATCTTTACCGGTGATGACCGTCTGGTAACGCGCATGGTTGCGGCGGGCGGCGCAGGCATGATCGGCGGCATGGTCAATCTGTTCCCGGCGGAATGCGTCGCGCTTTTCAATGGGCAGGCATCACAAGACGCACAGGATCTGGCGAAATCGCGGATTGTGACCGTGAATGACACGGGTGGGTTGCCCGCCATCAAGGCAGTGCTGGGCCTGCGTCACGATGACCCGGCCTATAGCCGCTGTTGCCCTCCGCTCCGGGGGTTGACGCCAGAGGCAAGCGCCAGTGTTCTGCGCAAACTGGGATTGGAAAAGGAACTGGCCGCTTCGTAAGACAGGTAGCATGGGCCGCTAGCCCATGAGGGAGGTAACAATGGTCACCAAATCGAACACGATCACGCCGCGCCGCACCGATGGCGGCGTGACCAAGGCCGCCTATGAAACCTTTCAGGCGGCCTTGCTGGATGGGCGGTTGCGCCCCGGCCAGTTAGTCAGCCAGCGCGATCTGGTGGATATGTTGCATCTGTCCGTGGGGGCCCTGCGCGAACTGTTGCCACGGCTGAAGGCCGAAGGTCTGGTGCTGGTCTATCCGCAGCGCGGCATTCAGGTGCCAGCCATCGATCTGCCCATGATCCGCGAAGCCTTCCAGATGCGCGCCGCCCTTGAACGCGAAGCCGTGCTGCACGCTGTCAAATCAATGCCCGCCGCCCAACTGATCGCGCAACGCAAACTGCATGAAGACGTGCTGGCGCAAGTCACCCCTTCTGCCGACGATGCGCTGTTTGCACGCGGGCAAGAGGTGGACAGCGGGTTTCATGCCGCCCTGATGGCGGCAACAACGAATTCCCTGCTGCTCAATGCGCATCATATCAACAGCATCCGTATCCGCTTGATCAAACTGGACCGTATCAGCCTTGGCCCCAACACGCTGCCCAGCGCGTTCAATGACCATCTGGCCGTGATCGACGCCATCCTGTCGCGCGATCCCATCGCGGCGACGCAGGCGATGGACCGCCATATCGCCAATGCGCGCGACAGGGCGATGGAGCTTTAGATGACCAGCGACAACGATGTGCCCCGCGTCCATCGGCTGCGCTGCGACAACCTGCGCCAGCCGGACGGATTGCACAGCGCCCGCCCTGAATTTGGCTGGGCCGTGGCAGGGGATCCCCCCCATATCACCGCATGGCGCATCATCGCCGACGTCAGCGCGGATCACATCGCCCAAGGGCGCGGCGATCTGTGGGACAGCGGCAGGGTTGACGCACCCGGCGTGTTCAATACGGCATGGGATGGGCCCACCCTGCCAAATGATGCGCGCATTTACTACAGCGTGCAGGTCTGGGACCATCTCGACCGCGCAACGCCATTTGCCCCGGCTGCATCCTTCTTTACCGGGCTGACGGCGCAGGATTGGCGCGGCGACTGGATCGCACGCTATTTCGTGCTGCCCGAAGGACGGGACGTGCCGCAGGATACGCGCTATGACAATCGCTTTCAGGCGCGCCCTGCCGATTATCTGCGCCGCTGCTTTGACGTGGCAGGCAAGCCGGTCCGCGCCTTTGTCTATGTCTCGGCGCTGGGGCTGTATGAACTGTATCTGAACGGCCAGCGCATCGGCGATCATGTCATGGCACCGGGCTGGACCGATTACCATATCCGCACCCCTTATCAGAGCTTTGATGTCACAGAGCTTCTGACTGAAGGCCCGAACGTGATGGGCGCGATACTGGGCGAAGGCTGGTACAGCGGCCGCATCGGCCATAACCAGCGCCGCGCCGGAAACCATTACGGCGGCCGTCCGGCGCTGATGCTGCAACTGCATGTACAATATGCAGACGGCGAAACATTATGCATCACATCCGACGACCAATGGCAGACCCGGCAAGGTCCGGTCTGCTATTCCGATTTTCTGGCAGGTGAAATGTACGATGCGCGCCTTGAAATGCCGGGCTGGAACACGGCCCAATATCACCCCGAAAACTGGCAACCCGTCGAGGTGATCAGCCCCGAACCAAGCGCCCCAATGCTGGAACCGTCCCGCACAGAACCCGCCCGCGCGGTGGCCACCCTGCCCGTGCAACAGCAAAGCACAGCGCCCGATGGCAGTCTGATCTTTGACTTCGGTCAAAACCTTGCAGGTTACGTCCACATGCAGGTGCGCGCCCCGCGCGGCACCGAAATCCGTCTGCGGCACGCCGAAAGGCTGGATGCCGATGGCGCGCTTTATACCGCCAACCTGCGCTATGCCGTGTCCGAGGATATCTACATCTGCCATGGCGACGGCGTCGAAGACTTCACACCACGTTTCACCTTTCACGGGTTTCAATATGTGGGCCTGTCCGCCTCTGCGCCCTTGCCGGACCTGTCGCTGAGCGCCGTGGCCATTCAGACGGACCTGCCCGTCACCGGCCAGATCAGCACCGGCAACCCGATGCTCAATCAACTGATATCGAACATATTCTGGAGCCAGCGGGGAAATTTCCTGTCCGTGCCCACCGATTGCCCGCAACGCGACGAACGCTATGGCTGGAGCGCAGATGCGCAGGTTTTCTGGCGCACGGCGGGCTATTTCATGGATGTGTCGTCCTTTCTGTCGAAATGGATGCAAGACCTGATCGACGGGCAATCACCGGACGGCGTGTTCCCCGATGTCGCCCCCACAAAGCCGCTGAACCCCTACCGGCTGACACCGCAACCCGGCGCACCTGCATGGGGTGATGCGCCCATCATCATGGCCTGGGATCATTACACCCGCTACGCGGATACCGCCCTGTTGCAACGCTGCTGGCAGCCGTTCTGCGACTGGATGAACTGGATTGAACGACAAAACCCCAACGGGCTGCGACTGGAAGGGGTGAACAACAACTACGGCGACTGGCTGTCTGTCGGTCCCGGCACGCATCGGCCATTGATCAACACCGCCTATTGGATACGCCTTGCCGATCTGATGGGCCGGATCGCGACGGTCATCGGCCAACCCGCAGTGCGCTGGACCGCGCTGGCCGCACGCCTGCGCGACACCTTTGTCGCCAGTTTCTGGACCAAGGAAGGCACACTGACCGGCGATACCCAGACCGCCTATTTGCTCGCCCTCGGCTTTGACCTGCTGCCGCCCCCATTGCGCCCACAGGCAGCGACACGGCTTGGCGCATTGATCGACGCGGCAGACGGCCATCTGCAGACCGGGTTTCTGGGTGTGCGCCATCTGGCCCCCGTGGTCTGTGACTGGCTGTCGCCCACACGCGCCGTCGATCTGCTGCTGAAAGAAACCTACCCGTCATGGGGGTTTTCCATCGCCCATGGGGCCACCACGATCTGGGAACGCTGGGACGGCTGGACACCGGGTGGCGGGTTTCAGTCCACGGCGATGAATTCATTCAACCACTACGCCTATGGCGCCGTCGGGGAATGGATATGGGCGCGGCTGGCCGGGATCGACACCGACCCCGCAGGGCCGGGGTATCGCAGGCTGCAGATGCGCCCTGTCTTAGACGCCCGCATCGGCCATGTCACCGCCCATTATGACGCACCGCACGGACGCATTCACAGCGCATGGGTCATGCAGGGCGACCGCGTGGCATGGCAGATCACCCTGCCCACCGACACCTGCGCCGAGGTGGCGCTGCCCCCCGGCTGGTCCGCCCCGCAGGGCACAGAATTCAACCTGACCGCCGGGACGCATGACCTGCACCTGGCCCGGTCCGAAAAAGGAGCATGACATGACCTGTTATCTGGGGATCGACGTTGGTACCGGCAGCGCGCGCGCCGGTGTTTTCGATGCATCGGGCCGCTTGCTGGGCACAGCGGCGCAGCCCATCACCACCTACCGCCCCCAAACCGGCTTTGCCCAGCAAAGTTCGGCCCAGATCTGGGCGGCGGTGACGGATTCTGTGCGCGAGGCCCTCGCCAGCGCGGGCGTCGATGCCGACGCCATCGGGGGGATCGGCTTTGACGCGACCTGTTCACTGGTGGTCAGCACCGCGCAGGGTGATCCTGTCTCGGTCGATCCGGGCGATGCGCCGGATCAGGATGTCATTTTATGGATGGATCACCGCGCGCTGGGGGATGCCGAGGCGATCAACGCCATCGGCGGCGCACCGCTGCAATATGTCGGCGGTAAAATCTCGCCCGAGATGGAATTGCCCAAACTGCGCTGGCTGAAACGCGAAAAGCCGGACGCCTGGGCGCAGGCCGGTGCGTTCTTCGACCTGCCCGACTGGCTGGTGCATCGCGCCACGGGCAATGACACGCGGTCATTGTGTTCCATGGTCTGCAAATGGACCTATCTTGGCCACAAGGGGCTGAATGGCGAAGGCTGGGACGATGATTTCCTGACCGCCATCGGGCTGGACGACCTGACACAGGACAACCACAGCCGCATCGGCACCCGCCTTGCCGCGCCGGGCCAGCAGTGCGGCGGGCTGACAGATACGGCAGCGCAGGAACTGGGCCTGCGCCCCGGCACGCCCGTCGCGGCCAGCCTGATCGACGCGCATGCCGGTGCGCTCGGCACGCTTGGCGTCGGGCTGGCACCGGGTGCATCCATTGACGGGCGGCTGGCGGTGATCGCGGGCACATCGACCTGCCATATCGCGCTGACCAGCGATCCTGTCTTTGTGCCCGGTATCTGGGGGCCATATTTCGGCGTGGTGACAGATGATCTTTGGGCGCTGGAAGGTGGGCAATCCGCCGCCGGTGCGCTTCTGGATCATGTGATCGCGCGGCACGCCGCCGCCCTGCCATTGGCCGCGCTGGCGCAGGCGCAGGGCTGCCGCATCACTGATCTGATCGAGGCGCATCTTGCGCAAATGGGTGATGAAACCGCCACCATGACGCACGACCGGCATGTCCAGCCTGATTTCCACGGCAACCGGTCACCGCGCGCGGAACCGTGGCGCAAGGGCGGCACCGCCGGACTGACGCTGGACAGCGGCATGGACGATCTGGCCCTGGATTATCTGGCTACATTGCAGGCGCTGGCCTATGGCACCCGGCACATTCTGCAGGCGATGCGCGATCAGGGCGTGGTGATCGACACGCTGGTCGTCAGCGGCGGGCTGGCGCGTAATGCGCTGTACCTGCGCGAACATGCCGATGCGACGGGCTGCAATGTCGTCGTGCCCGATCAGGGCGAACCTGTGCTGCTAGGCTGCGCCATGCTGGGTGCCGTGGCCGCAGGCACACAAACTGACCTGCCCGCGGCAATGGCGCACATGTCGGGCGCAGGCGCGGTGATCGCACCGCGCGGCGGTGCCATCGCCGCCTATCACGACCGCAAATACAGCGTCATGCAGCGCATGCAGGACGATTACGCCGCCTATGTGGCGATCATGAAAGGGACCGACCAATGACCACCATCCATCTTGTCGCCAGCGGCGATCTGCGCGAAAGCGCCAACCTGCAATGCTGGCCCGCGCAAAAGGCCATGGAAGACAAACTGATCAGCGTCTTCGCCGAAATGGGCCATGATCTGGTGCGCGCGCATCCGGTCAAACCGCAAGGGCACGGCTTTATTGCGTCACAGCGCGAAGGCATGGATATCTTTGCCAGCATCGACCCCGACGCGCCCCTGGTCGTCGCCGAGGCGGTCTGGCAATATTCTCATCACGTCCTGCCCGGCCTGACCACCCATCGTGGCCCGATCCTGACGGTGGCAAACTGGTCAGGGCAATGGCCCGGACTGGTGGGAATGCTGAACCTGAACGGGTCTTTGACCAAGGCCGGGGTGACATATGCAACACTGTGGTCCGAAACATGCGACGACGGGTTTTTCCGCGATGGTCTGGCACAATGGCTCCGCGAGGGGACAATCACCCATGACGCAAGCCACGTCACCGCTTTCGACACAGCGGTCCCGCCAGAGGATGACGCAATCATCACCGCCATCAAACACGATCTGCAGACCCGCAAGACCATTCTGGGTGTCTTCGACGAAGGCTGCATGGGCATGTATAACGCCATCATCCCCGATGAATTGCTGATGCCGATGGGCGTGTTCAAGGAACGGCTGTCACAATCCGCCCTGTATCACGCGACCAAAGCGGTGCCAGAGGATGAGGCGCGCGCAATCTACGGCTGGCTCTGCGCGCGCGGTCTGACGTTTCACCTTGGCGACGATCACGCCACGGACCTGACCGAGGCACAGGTGCTGGATCAGTGCCGCATGTATATCGCTGCCGTGCGTCTGGCCGATGAATTCGGCTGCGAAGCGATTGGCATCCAGTATCAGCAGGGGCTGAAGGACCTTCTGCCCGCCTCTGATCTGGTCGAAGGCATGCTGAACAACGACGACCGCCCCGATGTCACAGGTGCCGACGGTCGCATCATCCGCAAAGGGCAAGCCATCGTGCATTTCAACGAGGTCGATGAATGCGCCGCATTGGACGGCATCCTGACCAACCGCCTGCACCGCGCCTTGGGGGAACCGGTGGAAAACACACTGCACGATCTGCGCTGGGGCGGCGTGCCGGAAGGGCGCGAGGATTTTGTCTGGCTTTTCGAAATCTCGGGCGCGGTGCCGCCTGCGCATAACGCAGGTGGCTGGGCCGGGTCCGAAAGCCTGCGGCAGCCTGCGATGTTCTTCCCCGCAGGTGGCGGCAGCCTGAAAGGCATCGCCAAACCCGGCGAAATTATCTGGAGCAGGATCTATCTGCAGGACGGCGCGCTGCATATGGACATCGGGCGCGGGCAGGCCGTTGCATTGTCCGACGACGAAGTCGCCCGCAGGTCCGCTGACACGACGCCGGAATGGCCGATCATGAATGCCGTTCTGACGGGCGTGACCCGCGATCAGATGATGGCACGCCACAAGGCCAACCATATCCAGATCGTCTATGCGACATCCCCCAAGGCTGCAGACCGCGCGATGACCGCCAAGGCGGCGCTGGCAAAGTCGCTCGGGATCGCCGTCTGGCGATGCGGGGTCTGAGGGCCAGGGGGCAGGCCAATGCGGCGTCTCAGCCGTGCTGCTCAGACGTAAAGCCGGAACCGGCAACGCGCATTTGGGGCAGCAGATAGAGGGTCTGCTGCCCCAGCCACATTTTTGCCAGATTTCTGTTGCCATTATTTTAACAATCGACAGGAGTAATGGCGGGATGTCATGAAAAGCTGGAAGATGATCATCTTGGGTGTCGTCGCGGTGACAATTGTCGCCGCAGGGAAGACAGCGATCGGTGTCTGGTATTTCACGAATGGTGGGCAGGTCGGCATCAGCGTTGCGATTTTTCTGTTCGCCTTGCTCTGGCTTTTGACCGCAATCGTCGCCGCAGGCGGATTTTACCTTCTCCAACGCTTTACCAGGAATAACCGTCGCGCGGAAATCCGTACGCTAATCGATGACGAACCGGGTAAGGAATGCCTGATCGAAGCGCATGCAAAACACTGGTGCCTGACCTGTGCTGAAACCGACATCGCCGTATTGGTCGTCAAGGGTTTCTCGAATCTGGAGATCGCAAAAATGCGTGGAACAGCACTTCAGACCGTGAAAACCCAGCTCAGCTCTATTTACCACAAATCGGGACTGGGCGGCCGTTACCAATTGATCGCCTATATCACCGACGAAGTCTGCGAGATGTCAAAAGCGAGCGTCAAGCACCCGCAGCCCGCTCCAATCGCGCGCGTTGCGTCAGACGACAATGTTACGTGGCTTCGCTGACCGGTAAAGCCGCAGTGTCTGAGGTTGGCAAACTTTATGCTGCGTGAAACCGTAATAGATTTCCCGGACTTCGCCCATGATCATGCGTAAGCAGATTCCGGAATCGCAGTCACCACATCCTCGATCACGCAGACGACCAGCTGCAGCCGGCTTGTCAGATTGGCTTTGCGAAAGATCGATGTGACATGCGTCTTGATCGTCGATTCAGTCGTCCCGCGAAGTCTGGCAATTTCGACATTGCTGAAGCCCTTTATCACCAGCAAGGCGACGATCTTTTCCGTCGGGGTCAGGCGCCATTCATCGAACTGTTTTTCGATATGGTCCTGGAACTGGCCAGCGGCGGCATTCAACTGCGTATTGACCCGGTGAACATGTTGCGATGCCCGCGATAACAGGATCACACTGCTGATCACCCCGAACAACAGCCCGAAGCTGGACAGGATTTCCAAAAGCTCCTGAATCTCCCAAGGAACAATAGTGATCTGCCAAAGAAACAGTTCGGACAGGATTTTCAAAGTGAAGAAAGTCGCACTGGCAATCTGCACGGCAAGAACGACCACAATAAGAAGTATTGCAGGCCATCGCATTTCACGAAAAGACACTATATTTATCTCCTGTCCCGCATGCTCTGGCAGTTGACCGGCACGTGAAAATGCACAGCGTTACCGCGGCAACACCTTCAGCCTGCCTTCATCGCTTTCGAGTATCTGATCAAGGGGTACCGCGGTATCCCCTTCTCGGTTGGTCTCAAACTCTTCAATGATTACGTCGCGCAACACTTGGCCAGACGCACGGCTAACAACGATCTCTCGCAAGTGGTACTGGTTTCGCGCCCTAATAAGGGCACGGTTCAAGACAGTCTGGCGAACCGTTTCGATAGTATAACCGTCGCGGTCCAATGCCAATACGATCTTTCGGTATCTTTCCTGCGGCCCGGGAGTGACCGAGAGCGTTTCAAGGTCCGAAAGCGGAATCAAGTTGTTGTGAGCATCTGCAGATACCCAGGCAACCTGAAGTAAAGACAGCAGGCTGCCGATAATCAGTACATTCAGCAATCTACGTGGACGGACCCGATCCTGGACATCTGCATTCATCGAATTGCCAATCCTGACCTCATCTACTACTGACAGAACACTCTTTTCACGCGATGTGCATGCCTCTCTTTATTACCGATAGCCCGGCAAATCGCCAGCGACAATCGCGTCCGGCGAGCATGCCGCGACCGGCCAGCCCCGCCATCCGCATCAGGCGCTGATCCGCCGGAAAGTGGCTCGGCAAAGCACCAGACAGGTAAACCGGGCCGCAGACACATCCGCCAGACGAATCAACGATGATCGAAATTCCGATCAGGCAATGCCCTGAAAACTGGTTTGACCTTTCTGCGCAATTTGATATCAGCCGAAAGACCGAGGCGACCTGCACAAAACCCGATGACGAGATGCGTTGACATCGATTTTAAGGGCCTTTGCACTTCGCCGATAAAAACATACAGCGCTGCCGGCCTATCTAAAGAATATCCAAGAAAGAAGCCCGACGCAGGAATTGTATACAATTCGGCAATTCCAGTCAGTTATACTGACGTTTCGCCCCTATGAATTCCTACGTCCCGGCTATCAGACGTTAGTATGATTTCCCTCCTCTTTGGTATTATCCCATTGC
>NZ_JBKBQY010000082.1:0-15455 GCF_046292185.1 Yoonia sp. | reverse complement strand
GTCCAACTGGCTGACCGGGCTGACACCGGATGCCTTGATATCGCGCTGCATCTTCGTCGCGACGGTGCCGGGCGACAGACCGATGATCCGCAACCCCTTGTCTCGGCATTCCAGATCCGCGGTGCGGGTCAGCATATAGGCCCCGGCCTTTGACGCGCAATATGCCGTCCAGCCTTCCACCGGGTTGTGCGCGGCCCCCGATGAGATATTCAGGATCGTGCCGTGGCCCTGCGCGATCATACCGGGGATCACCGCGCGCATCCCGTGCATCACCCCCTTGAGGTTGATGTCAATGGTGCGCCCCCAGTCTTCGGGGTCGAGTCCGGCGAAATCACCCATCGGGTCCACGACGCCCGCGTTGTTGATCAGCACGTCCAATCCCCCGAACGTCTGGGCGGTGGCAGCGACGGCCTGTTCAAATTCACCGTAACGCGCCACGTCACAGGGAATCGCCAGCGCCTTGTCGCCGATCTCGCCCGCGATGCGGGCGAGATCGTCTGTGCTGCGCGCAATCAGGGCCACATTCGCGCCCGCTGCCGCGAATTCCCGCACAGCCGCCTCGCCTATGCCACGGCTTGCGCCGGTGATCAGCACGGTTTTGCCGGTCATATCGAACTTTTTCACATCAATCCCTTTCGGTCTGGGCCACAGATGGGTAACACTTTCGCCGATGCTATCCGTCATTCCGGCCGGTTGGAAGGTTTGCACAGGTAGGGCACCCAGAATGAAAGGGAAACAGATGACCTATAAGTCAACTCTGCGCGGCGCCGTGTGTTTTGCCGCGCTGGTTTCAGGTAGCGCGGCACTGGCCGATATATCAGCCCAGCAGGTCTGGGACGACTGGAAAATCGAAATGGAAATGTTCGGTGGCAGTGTCGCCACCGCCTCGGAAGACATGATCGGCGACCGGCTGACGGTCCGCGGCCTGACGCTAAGCACGGTGGATGAAGAGATTTCGTCGGTCTTGACGATTGATGAACTGGTCTTCGCCGAACAAAGCGACGGCAGCGTGTCGATCACGACATCCGACAGCTATCCGATGGTCCTGACCGCGCAGGATGGCGCGATCATCACCATTCTGATCAGCCACCCCGGCCTTGAAATGACGGTCAGCGGCACGCCAGACGCGCTGGATTACGCGCTGAGCGCGGACAGCTTCACTGTTGCCCTGCAGGATATCGTCGATGGCGACGTCACCTTTAGCGGTGATGTGCAGGTGACTGGCAACAATCTGACCGGCACCTATGCGACCCGTCTGGGCGACATGCGTAACACCACCTATGACATGCAGATCGCATCGATGGATATTCTGGTGGACGTCCAGCCACCGGGGACGATGGGCGAATATGTGACTGGCGGCGGCCGGGTAACCGGGGTCGATATCCAAGCCGATATCACCATGCCGCGTGACGCCGATATGGATAACCCCGAGGCGTTGATCGCGTCCGGCATGGCGCTTGCCGGTGGCTATACTGTCGACAGCAGCGAATTCGTGTTCGACATCAATGCCGAAGGTGATGAGATATCAGGCTCCATGTCTGCGGGCACAGGCAGCCTGACCGGGCAGATCAGCGATCAGAGTGTTTCCTACAACGCCAGCACGACCGATATCGCGGCAAGCTTTGTTTCCGCCGCGGCCCCTTTCCCGATTGATATCAGCCTTGCGGAATACGGCGTGAATTTTGAAATGCCAATGGCGCGGACCGATACCCCGCAGCCGTTCGGCTTTGGCATCAATCTGGTGGATTTGGCAGTCAGCGATGCCATCTGGGCGATGCTTGATCCATCCAGCGTGCTGCCACGTGACCCGGCCACCATTCAGATTGCCCTGTCGGGTCTGGCCCGTCCGCTGTTCGACATGCTCGACCCCGCCCAGGAAGACGCGATGATGGAAAGCGATCTGCCGGTGGAACTGACCGAGATCGAACTGACACAGCTGAACATCGCGCTGGCCGGGGCGACCTTGACCGGCGACGGTGCCTTCACCTTTGACAACGACGATCTGGAAAGCTTTGCCCCTTTCCCCCGGCCTGAAGGCGAGGTTGGAATCCAGATCAACGGGCTGAACGCGCTGCTGGACAATCTGGTGACCATGGGCTTGATCCCGGAACAGGAACTGATGGCACCGCGGATGATGATGGGCATGTTTGCCCGGTCCACCGGCGACGACCAGCTGGAAACACGGCTGGAAGTCACAGGTGACGGGCAGGTTCTGGCCAATGGTCAGCGGATTCGCTGATCTGATATGACCTGACGAAGGGCGCGCCGGGCAACTGGCGCGCCCTTCGCATTCTTGCCAGCGGCCTTGCAGCGCACCGGCCAGCGCACTAGGTCATCGGCAAGCAAAGGAAGCGCCATGACCCAATCCCCGTCTCAGTCTCTGTCCGACCTGACCCACCAATTGATCGATATTGCCCGCAAGGCCGGGGCAGATGCCGCCGATGCCATGGCCGTGGACGGGACATCTGTGTCCATCGACGTGCGGGGCGGCGTGCTGGAACATGCCGAACGGTCTGAAGGTATCGACATCGGGCTGCGGGTTCTGGTGGGCAAACGGCAGGCCTGCGTGTCATCCTCGGACACCAAGCCTGACACATTGCGCCAGATGGCCGAACGCGCCGTCGCCATGGCCCGCGAAGCGCCCGAGGATCCGCATGCCGGCCTTGCCGATCCCGCGCAACTGGCGCAGCAGACAGATACGAGCGCGCTTGACCTTTACGACCCCAGCGACGAACCCGATCCGGCGACGTTGCAGGATCAGGCGGCGCGGGCCGAGGCGGCGGCGCTACGCAACAAGGACATCAGTCAGGTGCAATCCGCCTCAGCCGGGTATTCGCGGCGTCAGGTGCATCTGGCCGCGACCAACGGCTTTTCCGCAGGCTATATGCGCACGGACCGGGGCCTGTCCTGTGTTGCGATCACCGGCACTGGCACGGCGATGGAACGCGATTACGATTACGACAGCCGTGTGTTTCAGGCCGATCTGCGGGACGCAGAGGATATTGGCATCCGCGCTGCCGCCCGCGCCGTGGAACGTGCAGGCGCCCGAAGACCGAAAACCGGGGCCTATCCGGTATTGTTCGATGAACGCATCTCCGGGGCGCTGATCGGCCATCTGCTACAGGCGACGAACGGTGCTGCCATCGCGCGTGGTTCTAGCTGGCTGCGCGACGCGCTGGGTGCGCAGGTCCTGCCCAAGGGGCTGTCGGTGATCGAGGAACCGCACCGCGCCCGCGTCACCGGATCGCGGCTCTATGATGCCGAAGGGCTGCCCACCACGCGGCGCGCGATCATTGATGATGGTGTGCTGACCGGCTGGACGCTGGATCTGGCCAACGGGCGCAAGCTGGGGATGAACAGCACCGGCAATGCCGCGCGGTCCACGGGCGCGCCGCCATCCCCCGGCCTGACCAATATCGCCATGACCCAAGGCACGGCCAGCCGCGCTGATTTGATCGCGCAAATGGGCACCGGGTTGCTGGTCACGTCAATGATCGGGTCCACGATCAACCCGAACACAGGCGATTATTCGCGCGGCGCTGCGGGGTTCTGGGTGGAAAATGGCGCGATTGCCTATCCGGTCAACGAATGCACCGTCGCGGGCAATCTCCGCGCCATGCTGATGACTCTGATCGCCGCCAATGATGCGCAACCGCATCTGTCGCGCGTGATCCCGTCGCTGCTGGTCGAAGGGCTGACCCTTGCAGGAGAGTGATCTTTCCTTGCTGGTCACCGCCGCGAAAAAGGCCGGGACCATAGCGACCGGGTTTTTCGGGCAATCGCCGCAGGTGACCAACAAACCGGGCGGTGCCGGGCCGGTGACGGTGGCAGATCTGGCCGTGAACGATATGCTGGCCGATTTCCTGCGCGACAAACGCCCCGGTTACGGCTGGTTGTCTGAGGAAACGCCTGACGGCGATGCCCGTCTGACCACGCAGCGTCAGTTCGTTATCGATCCGATCGATGGCACCCGCGCCTTTATCGACGGGGCCAAGGATTGGTCGCATTCGCTGGCGATTGTCGAGGATGGCGCGGTAATTGCCGCTGCCGTCTATCTGCCGCTGCACGATCTGATGTTCACGGCCACGGCGGGGGGCGGCGCGCAGGTGAACGCCACCGCGATCAGCGTCAGCCAGTCCCAGCTAGACACGGCCCGCGTGCTGGCGTCCAAAGCGAATTTCGCCCCGCATCTTTGGAAAGACGCGGCCCTGCCGCCCTTCAAACAGGCGTTCCGGTCATCGCTGGCCTATCGGCTTTGCCTTGTTGCACAGGGCCGGTTTGACGCAATGCTGACGCTGCGGCCTAGCTGGGAATGGGATATCGCGGCCGGTGCGTTGATTGTTGCAGAGGCGCGCGGCACCGTGACCGATCAGGCAGGCAAGCATCTGCGGTTCAACAATGCCCATCCACAGGTCCCCGGCGTGATCGCGGCAGGGCAGGAATTGCACGCCAGCCTTGCAGCGCGGCTTGAGCCATCTGCCACAAAGCCTTAAGGTCTGCGCAACGCAACACCCACCCAAGGAATTCCCGATGACACAACGTCTGCACCTCGTTTTTGGCGGTGAATTGGTCGATCCGACAAAAAACGCGTTCAAGGATGTCGACAAGATTGATATCGTCGGCATGTTTCCTAATTACCAAACCGCCTATAACGCATGGAAAGCAGCCGCCCAGCGTACCGTGGATGACGCGCATATGCGCTATTTCATCGCGCATATTCACCGCCTGCGGGACGAGGAAACAGCAGCCTCTGCCACCGAAGAACTGGGCGTCTGACGCCGGATAAAGGGCAGGATCATGGGCCGATCCCTGAGAATCGCGGCCTATATGGCGGGTCTGCGCCGTGACGGGCGCGAAGACGCGCTGGCCGCCCAACCTGTCCGCCCCCACGGCGCGATCATCTGGGCGCGGTGCAGCCATGCTGACCAATTGTCCGCCGTCGCGACGCTGGAACGCAGGCTTGCCGAAGGCGCCGACGAGGTGCAGATCATTGCCACCGTGCCGGATTGGAAACCGGCATTGGCAGGCATCGCCTTGCCCGAACCCACGGGAAAGGACAATATCCGCGCCTTTATCGCCCATTGGCGCCCCATGCTGTCGATCTGGCTGCGCGGTGATCTGGACCTGATGCTGCTGAACACGATGCGCGCGGCGCAGATTCCCAGCATTCTGGTCGATGCCAACGGCATGGGCTTTCACCGCATGGCCGGGGGCTGGGTGCCGGGGGCGATCCGGTCGCTTTTGTCGCAATTCGACACGATCCTTGCCCTTGATGACGCCGCCGCTGAAAGATTGATCGCAGCAGGCACGCCGCAAGACCGCGTTCTTGTCACCGGCCCGATGGAGGATTGCGCCAAGGTTCTGGGCTGCGATGAAGGCGAACGCCGCGATACGGCGGCGGCCATCGGGACACGACAGGTCTGGCTTGCGGCGGCGGCCCGGCGCGATGATTGCAACGCCCTTTGCCGCGCGCATCAGGAGGCCAGCCGCCGCGCCCACCGCCTGTTGCTGATCGTCGTGCCTGACACCCCGGAGAACGCAGGGCCGATGGCGCAGGAAGTGCGCGAATTCGGATTTCATGTTACGCTTCAGTCCGAGTGCGCCGAACCGGCCGAACCCACGCAAGTTTTTGTCGTGGACAGTGAACAATCCCTGGGCCTGTGGTATCGGATCGCCCCTGTCACCTATCTGGGCGGGACGCTGTTCGGCGGTGGCTGCCGCGATCCGTTTGAACCTGCATCATTGGGGTCAGCGGTGCTTTACGGCCCCTATATCGCGCCTTTCCAGCGCAATGCCGCCCGGCTGGACAAGGCGGCGGCGTCGCGGCTTCTGGCCTCTGCCGCCCAGCTTGGTGCCGCGGTCGAGGCGTTGCTGGCCCCTGACAAGACCGCACAGATGGCCCATGCCGCATGGGATGTGACATCGCGCGGCGCGGATGTGACCAACAGGATCGTCAGCTTGATCCGGCAGCGGCTGGAAGACAGGGTGGCCTGACCATGCGCGCACCGTCCTTCTGGTTCACCCCGCCGCAAAGCCCGGCGCTGAATGCCCGACTGCTGACGCCGCTGAGCTGGATTTATGCCGCCCTGACGGCTCGCCGGCTGCGCCGCCCTGCGAAGATCAGCGCCGATGTGCCGGTGATCTGTATCGGCAATCTGAACGCGGGTGGCACCGGCAAGACCCCCACAACCATCGCGCTGATCGAACGGTTGCGCGCGCGCGGGCGCAACCCCCATGTCGTGTCGCGCGGCTATGGCGGAACGCTGACAGGGCCGTTGCAGGTCGATGAACGCAGGCACAAGGCGGGACAGACAGGCGATGAACCGCTGCTGCTGGCCGCTTTTGCACCCACATGGGTTGCGCGCGACCGCGCGGCAGGTGTCGCTGCGGCGCAGACAGCGGGGGCGGATGTGATCCTGATGGATGACGGGCTTCAGAACCCCGATGTCGCCAAGGACCTGTCTATCGTAGTGGTTGATGCCCTGCGTGGTTTCGGCAACGGGCGCGTGATCCCCGCTGGTCCGTTACGTGAACCTGTGGCGCGGGGGCTGGCGCGGGCGGACCTGGTCCTGTCCATCGGCCCGCCAGACGCGCAGGACAGGTTCACCGCGGACTGGTCCATCACCCTGCCCCATCTGATCGGCCATCTGGCCCCCTTACCCACTGGGATGCCGTGGCGCGATCTGCGGTTGCTGGCTTTTGCCGGGATCGGACACCCTGATAAATTCTTCCGTACCCTGCGCGACATGGGCGCTGACGTGGTCCGCGCAGAGGCGCTGGCAGATCACCAACCCCTGACCTCCGCCCTGATCAAACGCCTGCAGATCGAGGCGCAGGTGCAGCGCGCCCAATTGGTCACAACCGAAAAAGACGCCGTGCGCCTGCCGGATGCGTTTCGCATGCAGGTGCTGACCCTGCCGGTCCGGCTGCAACTGGTCGACTGGACGCCGATCGATGCAGCCTTTGAACGACTGGGGCTTTAGCCGATCCGCGCGTCCAGAATATCGGCGAATTCCGCATAGGGCATATTGCCATAAGCGCGACCATCAATCAGGAAGCTCGGGGTTGAATTGATCCCGTCGCGTTGCGCATTATCCTGATACCAGGTGTACAGCGCCTCTGCCTTGGCGCCGTCGGACAGGGCAGCATCAAGCGCGGCATCGTCCAGACCCGCAACTTTGGCCAGTCGGCGCAATTGTTCCACAATCGCCGCCGGATCGCCGCCAGCCAGCCATTCACGCTGGCGTTCGTACAACATGCTGGTGAAGGAAAAGAAGAATTCAGGATTGTCCTGACTGCGGGCAATCATCGACGCCCAAAGACCGGGGCGGTCAAAATAAACCTCCCGATAGACAAAGCGGATCTTGCCCTCGTCGATGTAATTCGCCTTGATCTGCTGGAACTGGTCGGCGTGGAAGGTCGCGCAATGCGGGCAGGTGTAGGATGCATATTCGATCACCTCGACTGACGCATCTGGGTTCCCCAGCACCATATCGACGATTTCGGGGGCCGCACCATCGCTGGATTGCGCGCTTGCCGCACCGGGCAGCAGGCCTGTCGCCGGATCAGGGCGGCTGACAAACCAGCCAGCGCCAGCAACAAGAGCGGCACCGCCACCAGCGGCCAATAGCATTCTGCGTTTCATATCTACCTCTGTTCAGTTCTTTTGTTTTGCAAGGACATGCGCGCCAAGTCTGGCCAATGCCGCCCTCAGATCTTCGCTTGCTATATTTTCAGATAGGGCCGTGGCTTTGCAAATCACGTCTGCGCTGGGTTGCGTTACAGCCTTGGGCGCGGGGGCAAAGGCCACCCGACCATCGGCAAAGCCTGTCGGCGCGGTCTGCGTGATCCGGACCCGCGCGATGGCACGATAACCATAGCAGGCATTCACCTTGTCGCGGATCTGTTCCTTTTGCATTTCCAGCATCGGGGCCTGTGCGCCGGTGGTCAGCAGGGTCAGCGTCGCGCCCATCCCGGCGCGCCCATAGCTGACATTGACTGGCGTGGCGATCTGGGCTGTACCTTCGCCCACCACCTCGGCCCAATGCGTCAAAAGGCGGGTGACGGCAAAGCCACGCTGTTCGCTGGCGCTGCGGATGCGGGTCTGCACCAGCACGGCGGCGCGCGAAAAACCGTAGGTCGTTCCGTTGTGACGTGGCTGTTTCATCGCTTTGCTTTACCTTATCAACAGCGCAGCGCCAAGCCGGTGCTGCAGGAAGAGGCGACAGTTTGCACGATCCGAGTTCAGAGCTTTTGGCATGGTATGATATCCACGCCCGCAGCATGCCTTGGCGGGTGCCGCCCGCCGACCGCAAGACAGGCGTGGTACCCGACCCTTATGCCATCTGGCTGTCCGAGGTGATGTTGCAGCAAACCACCGTGGCCGCTGTGCGCGATTACCATCGCAAATTCACCAGCCTTTGGCCTGATGTGCGTGCGCTGGCGGCGGCTGAAGATGCCGATGTGATGGCCGCCTGGGCCGGGCTTGGCTATTACGCCCGCGCGCGCAATTTGCTGAAATGCGCGCGTGTCGTGGTAAACGATCACGGCGGGCGGTTTCCGTCCGACCATGCCACCTTGCTGAGCCTCCCCGGTATCGGCCCCTACACAGCAGCGGCCATCGCCGCGATTGCCTTTGACCAGCCGCAGGTCGTGGTCGATGGCAATGTCGAACGGGTCATGGCGCGGATGTTCGATATCCATACACCACTGCCCGCCGCCAAACCGGAACTGACCGCGCGCGCGCGCCTGCTGACACCTGACAGGCGTGCGGGCGATTATGCGCAGGCGGTGATGGATTTGGGGGCAACGATCTGCACCCCGCGCAATCCGGCCTGCGGGATTTGCCCGTGGCGTGACGGTTGTGCTGCGCGCGTGGCGGGGACCGCTGCCGATCTGCCGCGCAAGTCGCCAAAAAAGAAAGTGCCGACACGGCGTGGCATCGCCTATGTCGTGCAGCGCGCGGATGGCGCAATCCTGCTGGAAACACGGCCTGAGACGGGGTTGCTTGGTGGCATGCTTGGCTGGCCCGGCTCTGACTGGTCCGAGGACCCGGACCCAGCGCCGCCCCTGGCCGCCGATTGGATCACGATTGACGCAGAGGCGCGCCATACTTTTACCCATTTCCATCTGCATTTACAGATCATGATCGCCTGTGTGCCGCTGAATGCGCAGCCGCAACGGGGCGATTTCGTGGCAAAGCAGGATTTCAGCCCTGCGGCACTGCCGACAGCGATGCGTAAGGTTTACGATTTGGTAGCAGAGATGTTGTAGGATGATTGAGAGCTGTCAGATCCGGCGATATCATTTCACAACCTCTGCATGATAAGGACGCAAGAGATGGCGACGGCACCCCAACCGCATGGGAAATTATCCGCAGCCTTGCCGTTCTGGCTGTCGCTGGGGCTGATCCCGCTGGCGGCCCTTGTCGCGACGCAAGGCGGCTGGACGATCATCTTGCTGCCGCTGTCTGCGTGGTGGCTGTTTTCGGGGCTGGATTATGTCGTCGGGCTGGATAAATCCAACGCAGACCCTGAGACCCCGGAAAAAGCATTGTTCTGGCACCGGCTGGTCACGCTGATCTGGGGGCCGCTGCAATTGGTCACGATATTTGGCATATTGTATTACGTCACCGCGACAGGTCATCTGGACCGGGTCGCAGAATGGGCGCTGTTCGCGGGGCTGGGCATTCTGTCCGGGACCATCGGGATCACCTATGCCCATGAATTGATGCACCAGAAACCGAAATGGGAACGCTGGCTGGCGGATATCCTGCTCGCATCGGTGCTTTATTCACATTTCCGGTCTGAACATCTGCTGGTGCATCACCGCTATGTCGCCACCCCGCGCGATCCGGTCACCGCGCGCTATGGCGAAGGGTTTTATCGGTTTTTCATCCGGGTGCTTCATCAGTGTTTCGTCTCTGCCCTGCGCGCTGAAAAGGCCATGCTGGCCCGCAGGAACCGGCACGCCACGCATATATCAAATCCGTTCTGGCGCTATCTCGCCCTGCAATTAGGCTTTATCACGCTTGCGGCTGTGATCGGCGGGGCCTGGGGCGTGTTCCTGTTCGCGACACAGGCATTCTGGGCGATTTTCCAGTTGGAGCTCGTGAATTATGTCGAACATTACGGGCTGACGCGCAAACATCTGGGCGACGGAAAATACGAGCACGTCAAGCCGCGCCATTCGTGGAACGCGTCGCAACGCGCATCGAACTGGCTGCTGATCAATCTGCAACGGCATTCAGACCACCATTACAAGCCGGACCGCCGGTTTCCCCTGCTGCAAACCTATACCGAGGATGAAGCTCCGCAATTGCCCCACGGCTATCCAGTGATGACCATGGCGGCGCTGATCCCGCCGGTGTGGCGCAAGGTGATGCACCCCAAGGTCAGAGAGTGGCGGGAAACCTTCTATCCGGAGATCGCAGATTGGCGTCCTTACAAGAATGCGAAGAATCCGATGCCACGATGATAATTCCCAGCGTCCTGCAGTCGCGTGGTTGAAGGCAGGGCGAGTCAGCGCGGGCACTAACCCCGAACCGCGTGCAAGCGTTTTAAATTGTCCTGCAGATGGCTCCACCGCTGCCAAATCTGGATGGAAATGCTCTTGCCAGGGGCTGAAAATATCCTTGATTTTGACGAAGGAAAATGACTTAAATCATCATGTATGTTGGTAAAAGCCTCGATCCTTGGGGCACTGTAATGATTAGGGTTGGGTTACGCTATGGCGACTGTTTGGAATGCTATCTATCTAGGTAAGCTTGAGATTGAGATCGACACCGTCGAAGGCGATGGCGTGAATAGTGATGGTTCTTACAAAACTGGGACCTATAATGTGTCGCCTCAGCAAGCTGAGAATGCGAGGGCATTGGAAGGTAGCGTTTTCGGGAACGACGCAGAACACGGCCCTTTGTTCAATCATACCCATCAGATCAGGCCGATAGACAAATCCAGTCCGACGAACCAGACCAGCTACCTTGATCAGAATAACAGGGGCGATGAAATTTCGGTAGACCTGAACCGGGACGGTACAGCCGAAGTTTACAAGTTTGACGGCGTGGCAACATACAGCATTAGATTGACATATCATGACGGCACCACGTCTGATCCAGTTGATCTAAACGTATTTCAGGTTTACGCCCGTGAGGGCGAGGGCGGTGGTTTCCATACCTTCATCGCACCCCCTAGAGGTGCAGGAAGCAGTTTTAATGCGCTGAATGAAAAAGCGATTAAATCTCTGGAATTAATCTCTTTGCAAGATGGTACGCACCGCGGTCTCTGGACCGACCGCAGCGTCGTCAACTACTTCTGCTTTGCCAAGGGCACATTGATCGCGACCCCCGAAGGGCAAGTGGCGGTCGAGAAGCTTGACGCCGGCAGCGCGGTATATACCGCCGACGGCGATATCCAGCATATTCGCTGGGCGGGGCATACTGACATGGTGGACCTTCAGGCGTCACCCGATGCGCGCCCAATTCGGATTTCAGCCGGATCACTGGGTGATGGTCTTCCGGTTCAGGATCTGGTCGTTTCGCCACAACACCGGATACTTGTGCGTTCAAAGATCGCACAGCGTATGTTCGATGCAGAAGAGGTGCTGGTCGCCGCCAAGCACCTTTTGGAAATTGACGGGATAGCGCGCTGCGACGACCTTGCACATGTATCGTATTATCATTTTCTGCTGGATGAACATCATATTGTCTGGGCAAACGGCGCGATGAGTGAATCGCTCTTCCCTGGTCCCGTCGCATTAGAGAATGTCGGCCCTGCCGCCCGCGCCGAGATACTGGCGCTGTTCCCCCATCTGGCCCATGATGAAAGCCACAAGCCTGCACGCCCCTTGATCAAAGGACGCTTGGGGCGTCAACTTGCCACGCGCCACGTGCTTAACAACGTGAAACTGCAAGCGGACCCCGATGCTGTCCCCGCCCCGGCCAGAAAGTTTCTTGAACAGGTCGCCTGAACTTCTGGACCACGTTCTAGCAAGCACATCAAGCGGAACTATCCGGTGCCGAAAAGCTGAGAGCAGCACGGTTTTCCGCTGACACAAAAGCGCAAGTCTGCGCGATGATCTGCATCGGCCTTCTGGCTGGAAACTGCCCGCCATCCTGCGATGGCGGGCAGTTTAAAACACTCGGTTGCTTATCGTGACGAGCAACCTCAGAAGCGCCAGTTTGCGCCGACGCGGATCAATTGGGCGCTTGAACTGAACTTAACCGAACTTTCCTCTGATGGCCCGTCGTCAGAAAAGTCTTCGAAGAACTGACCGCCGTTAACGCTAGGCAATCCGACGTATAGATATTCGGCGCTAAAGGAAAGTTGGTCAGTAAAGGCATGCTCGATACCAACGCCAGCGGCAAAACCGGTTTCTCGACCGCTATAAGGCTTGTAACCCCCGGGCGATGCGTCTGGTCCAAAGTTACCATCTTGACGATAGTTGACCTCCACACTTGCCAGACCACCCGAAACAAAAATCAGGGACCGATCAACAGACACACCTGCCCGCGCCCGCAGAGTTGCAATGCTGTCCCATTTTGACTGTGTGAAAGATGCATACCGGTCGTCGGGACCGACAGGGTTGTCGGATTGAAAGCTTCCGACCACGTTCTCTGTCTCAAAGTCGCCAATCATATAATCAGCAATCCCGCCAACCACGAGAGATCCGATCTGCATATCGTAACCCAGCGTGACACCGACAGCGCCGCCCATCTCTGACAGATTCGCGAATTCGCAGGAAACCTTGCACCAGTGATCGAAGGTTTCCGTCTTGAACATACCAAAACTGGCCGCGCCACCCGCATAAAAACCTGACCAGACATCGCCGGTCACACCTTGGGCGGTGACGGCAGAAGCAGTGCAGCTCACTAATCCCACGACTGCCATTTTTCTAAAAAATCTTTTCATCTTTATCTCCAGATACTCAAAATAAACGATTTCGTTAAATAATTTTTAACCCTGCCATTTTCGCGGCAGTGGCCCGAAGGGTCAAGTAGCCCAAAAGCTATGGTGATTAGTAGTCCTATCACGAAAAAACCCGCCATCTTGCGATGACGGGGTAAGTTAGCGCTAGCAGGCCCTGCCGCAATGACAGGGTTTGCCGCTGGCACTGGCGGTAGCAACTGGGGGTGATTCTTAGTGCTTTTCCATCTCGGAACGGATCTGCTGGCGCAGAATATCGATCGGTACCTTCTGGCCGTCGCGCTTGAATTGCCAGTAAGTCCAGCCGTTACAGCTTGGCGCGCCTTCCAGAAAAGCACCGACCTGATGGATCGACCCTTTGATGTCATCGCCAATCAACGTGCCGTCGGCGCGGACCTTTGCCTTGTGGCGGCCGTTCATCGACCACAATTCCTCACCCGGGCGCAGCATGCCGCGTTCGACCAGCACGCCAAAGGCGACGCGCGGTTCAGACCGTTTCGACGACGACACTTCCAGCGCTTCACTGTCGAATTTCCGGGTGTTCGCGATTCGCTTTTCAGCGACCTTGCGATACGCGGCCTCGCGTTCGATCCCGATGTAATCGCGGCCCAGCATTTTGGCGACCGCACCTGTGGTGCCGGTTCCAAAGAACGGATCAAGGATCACATCGCCGGGATTGGTCGTGCCGACGATGACACGGTGCAGCAAGGATTGCGGTTTCTGCGTCGGATGCGCCTTGTCGCCATGTTCATCCTTCAGCCGTTCATGGCCAGTGCAGATCGGCAGCACCCAGTCAGACCGCATCTGCACACCTTCGTTCAGCGATTTCAGCGCTTCATAGTTGAACGTATATTTGCTCGCCTCTTCCTTGGACGCCCAGATCAGCGTTTCATGCGCGTTGGTCAGGCGTTTGCCCCGGAAATTCGGCATTGGGTTGGATTTGCGCCAGACCACATCGTTCAGGATCCAGAACCCCTGATTCTGCAGTTCCGCACCCATGCGGAACACGTTGTGATAACTGCCGATCACCCAGATCGCGCCATTGGGTTTCAGCAGCCGGCGCGCAGCGGCGAGCCATGCCTTGGTGAAACGGTCATAGACTGCAAAGCTGTCGAACTGGTCCCAGGCATCATCGACGGCATCAACCTTGGAATTGTCAGGCCGGTGCAGATCGCCTTTCAGCTGCAGATTATAGGGCGGGTCCGCAAAGATCAGATCAACCGATCCCGCAGGCAGGCTGTTCATCACCGCGATGCAATCGCCGTCGATAATGGTGTTCAGTGGCAGATCCTGCGCCACTTTTGTTTTCGTTTTGACTGTCATTTTGTGCCTCATACACCCGGCGAATTATCCGCTCTTTGGTTGGCCCTAATGTGATTCAGAGGCGATTCGCTGTCAAAACCTTTATTGAATCAATCACTTACGATTTAATCTTGATACAAGATATTGTGCACTGGTTTGAACGAACGTCTATGGTGAGGGGTCACACCAAGGGCCGCTAGCGCCGATCTGTGCGCCACGGTCGGGTAACCGGCGTTCGCGTCCCAGCCGTAGCCCGGAAACTGTTGCGCCAAATCCACCATGTGGCGGTCGCGCCACACTTTCGCGACGATGGAGGCGGCGGCAATCGACAGGCTGCGCGCGTCGCCTTTCACGATGGGTTCGCAAGAGAGGGCGAGCCCTCGTGGAACAAGATTGCCGTCGATCAGCACATGGCAGGGCGGAGCGGACAATCCTGCAATCGCGCGGACCATGGCGATATGGGACGCGCGCAGGATGTTATGGGCATCGATTTCCGCGACGCTTGCTTGGGCGATACAGACATCAGCGCCGGCCATGATCTGTTCATACAACGCATCGCGACGGGCCAATGACAATTTCTTGCTGTCATTTAGCCCCGCAGGGATGCGCGCGGCGTCCAGCACCACGGCGGCGGCGACGACCGGACCCGCCAATGGGCCGCGCCCCACCTCATCCACACCGGCAATCCGGGAATGGCCAAGGGCAAGGGCCGCCTGTTCAAATGAAAAGTCAGGTTCAGTCATGCGGCCAGTGACCAGACCCGCCGCGCCAGCGCAAGAAAAAAGGGCAGAGCGTCAGACCTGACACCCTGCCCAAAAGCAGCGCGGCAACCGGGGCACGAGTCCGCGCTGTGTGATGCCTGGAAATTGCGCATATGACGATGCGTCAGGCAATAGCGGCAGATGATATCGCCCTTGCATCCGCGATCACAAATGATGTTATTGCATAGCAGCCAGCCCTTGGATCAGATCAGAGCCATGAAAACCCTTTCCGTTTCTTTCCTGATCTTTTGTCTGTTCGCAACTTTCGCACAGGCTGCGTGTTATGCCGATTATAAAGCCAAGCAGGACAATCCCCTGCGGCTGCATTACGGCATAACCGAAGTCCGCGGCGATTGTAGCGTGGCCGCAGCCGAGGCGCAGTTGCGCGACGGCCTTGGCCGCGATGGCTGGCAATTGTTGAATGTGCTGGGCGTCTTTGACGAATCCGGCCTGGAAGAACGAAGGGACA
>NZ_JBKBQY010000081.1:0-15485 GCF_046292185.1 Yoonia sp. | reverse complement strand
CGAATCCCTCTTTCTCGATCGCATCGGCCATGGCCCGGATGCCAAGGCCGGATGTATTCTCCGACCGGAAATCCTCATCAATGATAAAGATGGGGAAACGAAATTTCATGGGATTCTCCTGTGCGGCATGGCGGTGCTGAGGCCTACATGACAGAGCGATGATGCCGCGTCAAAGCAAGCCTGCGCGACAATCCACGCAACGTGCGCAGCGTTAAAATCTTCTTAAAGATGTTGTGTCAGAATACCGCAAGTCTGCCATCATTCCGTCGGCAGGCCGGGAAACCCACCACCTTCCCCGCGGGGAAGATGACAGACAAGGCGCAACGGCATGAACCAGATCATTATCCCGACCTTCCCCGCGGGGAAGATTTTCGACAAGGTCGAACAGCACAAACATGCTGAACCGCCCCACCTTCCCCACGGGGAAGATTCCCTCGCTTTGTTGAAAATACGCCCGCGCGGCGCGCTCCGCGCCGGGTACCGGGGCGGATCACTTGGTCACCGATGCCAGATCCTTCAGAATGGGGCAATCCGGGCGGCTGTCCCCATGACAGGCATTGACCAGTTCACCCAGCGTTTCGCGCATCGCGCGCAACCCGGCGATCTTGGCATCGATCTGCGCCAGATGCTGTTGCGCCAGCGCCTTGACCTGCGCCGAGGCGCGGCTGTCATCTTCGTAAAGCGCCAGCAAGACCCGGCAATCCTCGATCGAGAATCCCAAAGACCGCGCCCGGCCCAAAAACAAAAGCTTATGCAGATCACTGGTCCGAAACACGCGATAGCCGTTGTCATGGCGCAAAGGGCGGATAAGACCGATATCCTCATAATAGCGGATCGTCTTGGACGGCAGTCCGGATTTGGCAGCGACTTCACCGATGTTCATCGCACGTCTCCTATTCGGCAGGTTGCGGGGCAGCACTGGCAACGGGCGGGCGTGGCTGGGTTTCGTCCATCACCGGACCCAGACGCCGTAGCCTCAACGCGTTCGAGACGACCGAGACGGATGACAGCGCCATCGCCGCCGCCGCGAAAACCGGCGACAGCAACAGCCCGAAAGCCGGATAAAGCACCCCCGCCGCCACCGGCACCAGCGCCACGTTATACCCGAACGCCCAGCCAAGATTCTGGCGGATGTTGCGCATCGTCGCCTTGGACACGGCCACCGCATTGATGACGCCGCGCAGATCGCCGGACATCAGGACGACATCGGCGGTCTCAATCGCGACATCTGTGCCGGTCCCAATCGCGATCCCGATATCGGCATGCGCCAGCGCCGGCGCGTCGTTGATCCCGTCCCCGACAAAGGCAATCTTGCCCGCGCCGCGCAGTTGGTCGAGTGCGGCGATCTTGCCGTCCGGCAAAACACCCGCAATCACGTGATCGATGCCGATTTCGCGGGCAATCGCATCGGCGGTTTCGCGTTTGTCGCCGGTGATCATCGCAACTTTGATACCTTGGGCATGCAGGGACGCGATGGCGGCGGCAGATCCCGGTTTGACCGGATCGGCGACCGCAATCACACCGGCAATCTGCCCGTCGATCGCCACGAACAGCGCCGTACGCCCGCGCCGGGCAAGATCGGTTTCCACCGCACGCAAGGCACCCGCATTGATCCCTTCGCATACCAGCAGCCGGTCTGCGCCGATCACAACGCGCCGGCCCTCGATCTGCGCTGCAACGCCGTAGCCTGCAATCGCCTCAAAATCGCTCGCATGGGCGTCGCCGGACGCCTCGGCGCGGGCCGCTGCCACGATGGCATCGGCGATAGGATGCTCTGACTTCGCCTCGACCGCCGCTGCAAGGCGCAGCACCTCCGCGCGGTTGAAGCCGTCCGCCAGCACCAGATCGGTCAGATGCGGCTTGCCCGCGGTCAGTGTGCCGGTCTTGTCAAAGGCAATCACGCTGACATCGCTCAACTGCTGCAAGGCCGCACCTTTGCGGAACAGCACGCCCATTTCCGCCGCGCGCCCGCTTCCCACCATGATCGAGGTCGGCACCGCCAACCCCATCGCACAAGGACAAGCGATGATCAAAACCGAGACCCCCGCGACTAGCGCCAGCGTCGGGTCAGGTCCGACGATCAACCAGACGGCCACCGTCAGCAGCGCCAGCACGAGTATCGCAGGCACGAACCACATGGTCACACGGTCCACGACGCCCTGAATCGGCAGCTTGGCTCCTTGCGCGTCCTCGACCATGCGGATGATCTGCGCCAGCGTCGTATCCTGCCCGACCCGGGTCGCGGCAAAAGTCAGGCCGCCATTCCCGTTGACCGTGCCGCCGGTCAGCGTGTCCCCTGCGGACTTGACCACGGGCAGGGGTTCACCTGTCATCATGCTTTCATCCACGGGGCTGGCGCCGTCCAGAATGGTGCCGTCCACCGGAACCCGTTCACCAGGACGCAATGTGATGACATCACCGACCACCAGTGCATCGACATCCATCGCGACCAGCACACCATCGCGCAGCACCCGCGCCTCGCGCACCTGCAGGCCCAGCAGCGCCTGAATGGCCGCGCCCGTCCGCCCCTTTGCCTGCGCTTCCAGCCAACGCCCCAACAGGATCAGGACGACGATCACGGCCGCCGCCTCAAAATATACCGCTCGGACATCGGCAGGGATCAGCCCCGGCCAAAAGGTCGCCACGACAGAATAGCTCCACGCCGCCCCGGTGCCGAGGGCGACAAGCGAGTTCATTTCCGGTGCCGCCCTGAACAGGGCGGGCAGGCCCTTGGCGAAGAACATCCGCCCCGGCCCGGCCAGGATCAGCGTGGTCAGCACGCATTGGATGACCCAGGATGTCTGCATGCCTATCGTGGCGGCGATCAGATGGTGAAAGGCCGGCACCAGATGCGCGCCCATTTCCAGAATGAAAACCGGCAGGGCCAACAACGCCGCGATCATCGTTGCGCGGGACAGGTCGCGTGCCTCATCGGCCTTGCGACCGGCGTTGACTGCGCTTTGGTCTGCGACGACGGGCTTTGCCGGATACCCCGCTTCTGTGCTGACGGCGGCCAGATCGGCAGACGTCAGCGATTGATCCTGAAGCGTGATCGTCGCCGTCTCGGCCGCGAGGTTCACGGCGACGGATTGCACCCCCGGCACAGCGGCCAAGGCCCGGTCGACCCGCCCGACACAGGATGCGCAGGACATGCCTTCCACCGCCAGAGTGATTGTGTTCGCTTGCGCCATCGGATGAACTTTCTGTTGAGCTCCTTCTTACATAAGCCTTCCAGTCAGTGGAAGCTCAAGGCCTGTCCGCAGAAATTTTCAGGCGGTCCTTTTGCCGCGACGCAAGTCTGTTATATCAGCAGGACAACGGAAGGATGATGCGATGAAATTTCATGTGCCGGATATGAGCTGCGGGCATTGC
The DNA here is from genome assembly GCF_046292185.1 of Yoonia sp. GTDB lineage: Bacteria > Pseudomonadota > Alphaproteobacteria > Rhodobacterales > Rhodobacteraceae > Yoonia. The sequence goes on along the minus strand of NZ_JBKBQY010000081.1, from coordinate 12,113 downwards.
ACGGCGGCAATCACCAAAAGCCTTCAGGCGGTGGATGAGAATGCGCAGGTCACGACCGACCTGACCACGCGCGAAATTGCGGTTGAAACGGCGCTCGCCCCTGGTGCGGTCATCGCCGTGCTGAAATCGGCTGGCTACGGACGCGTCCCTGCGGTGACTCAATCGCCAGCCGTACGTGCCAGATCGACAAGCGTAGCCATCTGATCCGACCGGATCATGCCCGGTGCCAGATTGTCACCGATCACGAAAGACGGCGTACCGGTGAACCCAAGCGCGCGACCCAATGCACTTGACGTCTGCAGATGTTCACTGATGTCGGGCGCGTCCATGTCGCGGCGAAGCTGGTCGACATCCAGCCCCACAGATGCCGCGACACGCATCACGCTTTGTTCCTCGGCGCGGCCATCCATCGTCATCAAGGCATTGTGAAACGGCTCGTAAAGCCCCTGTTCGCGTGAGGCGAGCGCCGCGCGCGCCGCAAAGACCGAGCCTTCTCCAAGCACCGGCCATTCACGCATGACCACCCGCACATCCGGGTCCGCCGCTAACAGCGCATCAAGTTCAGTCTTGGCGCTGCGGCAATAGGGGCAGTTGTAGTCGAAAAACTCTACCAGCGTGACATCGCCATCGGCATTGCCGATCACCGGCGCGTTAGGGTCGTTTTCCAACAGATCACGCTGCTGCGCCAGGGTCGCCTTGGCAGATTCTGCCTGTGCTTCTTGCTGTTGAAGCTCCAGCAACTGCAATGCCTCAACTACGATCGCAGGATTTTCGCGGATCGTTTGCAGAACCAGCGCCCTGACGTCGTCTTCTGAAATATTCTGCGCCGTCCCGCCAAGCGGGACAAGGCAAAGCGCGGCCGCGCCGAAAAGTTTTGCAAAAGTCATCATGTCCCCTTCCGGGCAGGCCGCGTCGCGTCTCTACTATCAGATCAGCCGTACTTTGGTGCCGACAGGGGCGCGTTCATAGACTTCGGCGATCTGCTCATTATACAGCCCGATACAACCGTTCGACGACCTACGCCCGATCTTGCGCGTGTCCTGCGTGCCGTGAATACGATAATATTGCCACGACAGATACAGCGCATGCGATCCCATCGGGTTTTCGGGGTCACCGCCCGGAATCAACGCAGGCCATTCAGGGTTGCGTTCGCGCATCGCAGGCGTCGGTGCCCAGCTTGGGGCGACACGCTTGTCGATGACCTCGGTATAGCCCGTCCGCGTCAGGTCATCCGACAGCGGTACCGATGTCGGATAGATCCGCATGTCACCATCGGGGGTCCAGTGTTGCAGGAACATGGATCGGGTATCCGCAAGGATCGCACCCACGCCGAGCGAATCGAAATGGTCACGCCATTCATGGACACGGAAAGCTGCGATATTGCGGTCAACCGGGGCCTGTTGTGTCTGGGCACGCAACAGTGAGGGGGTAAACAAGGTCGCTGCACCAGCCCCCAAAAGAAGGGCGCGGCGGGACGGTAGCTTTTTTTCTGGTGTCTGCATTGGGATCCTCGGCTTTGAATTTCGGAACGGTTCTGACGCCAATCCTTAGATTTTACATGATCTTACGGCCAGAACCCGCCGATTGCTATGCAATCCGGGCAAGTTTGCAACGCTACACGCAGATTTGAACGGGCTTGGATGGGGGGCGTTGCACGAGAGCCGAACAAAACCGGGCCGCGTTTACAGTATCTTAAATGGCAGCAGCGTATAACCACCCCATTGCTATTCGCAATGAGGATGCTGCGCCATGAAAACCCAACCTGCCACCTTTGTCCTGCCCCGCACCCTGACGTTCGAGGCATGCACGGACCTGCATGAATTCCTGACGTCGGCACAAGGTGCAGACGTCGTTCTGGATGGCAGCGGGGTCACCCGGCTGGGCGGGATCGCAGCACAACTTCTTGCCTGCGCGAGTATCATCTGGTCCGCAGCGGGGCACCAGTTTTCACTGGCCGACCCGTCCGACAGTTTGCGCAAGGGGCTGACAACATTGGCGCTTTGGCCGCTACCGCAACAACAAGGGGGCATATGATGGCCACGCGTATCCTTGCCATCGATGATTCCCGCACGATCCGCGCCCTGCTGACGCAGACCCTGCACAACGCCGGGTTCGAGGTCAGCACCGCAGCGGACGGCGTCGAAGGCGTGGAGAAGTTCCAAAATGAAGACGCCGATCTGGTGATCACCGATGTGAACATGCCCAACAAGGATGGGTTCGGCGTCATCGATGACATTCGCGGCGGCAGCAAGAACCCCACAGTGCCGGTGCTGGTGCTGACCACCGAAAGCGGTGCCGCATTGAAAGAACGCGCGCGCAAGGCAGGCGCCACAGGCTGGATCGTCAAACCCTTCGATGATGAGGCGTTGGTCACCGTGATCCGCCGCCTGACGGGGGCAGCATGATGGCGAATGATGGCTCCATGCGCGACGTCTTCTTTGAAGAATGCGAAGATCTGATCGCCGCCTTGACCGAAGGTCTGGCCGCGATGCGCGACGGACGCAGCGATGATGAAACGGTGAATGCCGTCTTCCGCGCCGTGCATTCGGTCAAGGGGGCCGCCGGGGCCTTTGCTCTTGATGACTTGGTCAGCTTTGCGCATATCTTTGAAACCGTGCTGGATGCTGTCCGGTCGCATCGCCTGACGCTGGACGACAAGATATTGCATGTGCTGCAACGGTCAGGCGATGTGCTTGCCGACCTGATCGACACCGCCCGTGACGATCTGCCGACCAATCATGCCCAGGTTGACCCGCTTATCGCAGATCTGCAGGCACTGCTGGGCGATCAACCACAAGCCAGCAATGATTTCGTGTTCGAAGCGCTGACGCTGGGGCTTGACGCACCGGCTGACCTCGGCCTGACCCATGTCGTGATATTTCGTCCTTCCACGGCCTTTTACACCAGCGGCAATGACCCGCTCCTGGTGATCAGCGCACTGCAGTCGCTTGGCCCGGCGCGCGTCGCGGTCGACCTGTCGCGCGCGCCGCGGACAATTGCCGACCTCAACTGGCAGGACGGGCTGCTGGAATGGCGGGTCGAAATCGACGGGCTGGGCAACGATCTGCCGATCCTCGAGGTGTTTCAGTTCGTGGATGATCTTTGCGAATTGGTGGTCAGGGTGCAGGATGCCATCCCCCCCGCCGCAGCGGCACCCATGATCGGGCAAACCGACACGGCGCCCACCCTGCCCCTGCCGGCGCAACCAGACGTCGACGCGGACTTGCCGGACCGGGCTGGCAAACGTGCTGCAACCTCTCTGCGGGTTGATCCCGAAAGGGTCGACCGGCTGATCAATGCGGTGGGCGAATTGATCATCAACCAATCGGTGATTTCCCAACGCCTGATGGAAGCGGACCTGCCCAACAGTGCCGAACTCTTCGCGGATCTTGACGATTACAAATTGCTGGCGCGCGAGATTCAGGAAGGGGTAATGGCGATCCGCGCCCAGCCGGTCAAACCCCTTTTCCAACGGATGCTGCGCATCGCGCGCGAAGCGGCAGATGCGACCGGCAAACAGATCGAACTGATCACCGATGGCGAAGCGACAGAGGTGGACAAGACCGTCGTTGAACGGCTTGCTGATCCACTGACCCATATGATCCGCAACGCCATTGATCACGGGATCGAAACGCCCGGGCGGCGCATTGAAAAGGGCAAGGAACCGCATGGCATGGTGCGGCTTTCTGCGCGGCAAAGATCAGGAAGCATCGTCATCGAAATCGCCGATGACGGCGCGGGCCTCGACCGGCAACGGATCCGCGACATCGCCGTGTCCAAAGGGCTTGTCGCGGAAGATGCTCAGCTGACCGAGGCAGAGACCGATCAGTTGCTTTTCGCACCAGGCTTTTCCACCGCCAAAGAGGTCACCAACCTTTCGGGGCGCGGTGTCGGCATGGATGTGGTGAAAACCGCGATCACGGCACTGGGCGGGCGGGTTGCGATCGCCAGCGTCACCGGCCAAGGCACCACTTTTTCCATCACCCTGCCGCTGACCCTGGCGGTGATGGACGGCATGATCATCAATGTCAGCGGGCAGACGATGGTCGTACCGATATCCAACATCCTCGAAACTGTCCGGCCCAAGGCCGCCGATCTGTCACAGCTTGGCCTCAACAGCCCGCTTTTGCGCATTCGCGGTGAATATGTTCCGATCATCAATCTGGACGAAAGGATGGGCCAGGTTACGCAAAGGCGCGAGATGACAGACCGCGTCCTGCTGCTGATCCAGACCGATACGATGCCGCAATGCGCGCTGGCTGTCGACGACATCTTTGACCAACGCCAAGTCGTCGTCAAAAGCATGCAAGGCAACTACGGCGAAATCACCGGGATCTCGGGCGCAACAATTCTGGGCGATGGCAAGATCGCCCTGATCATCGACCCGGAGGCCGTTGTGCAAGGCAGCAGCAGCTACCCCGTCACCACCAACAACACCGGAAGGGAAATGTCTTATGTCGCAGCTCGCTGAAGCTCAGAAATCCCAAAGACTGGAATTCGTCACACTGGTTGCCGGTGGGCAGAATTTCTGCATAGAAATCAAGCAAATCCGTGAAATTCGCCGCTGGACCCCGGTGACGGTGCTGCCACATTCTCCCGATCATGTGCTGGGGGTAATCAATCTGCGCGGCGCAGTCATCCCGATTATCGACCTTGCTGCTAAGCTGGGTTTCGCAAAAATCACCCCGACCGAACGCCATGTGATCATCATTGCGGTGGAAGACAAGATTATAGGGCTGTTGGTTGAATCCGTGTCCGAGATCCTTGGCGTCGACGCGGACAATGTGCGCGAAACCCCCAGAAGCCCCGAGGATATGACGACGCGCGCCATCCTTGGCATCATTCCACTGGGCGACGAGATGACAAAAGTCATCAGTCTGACCGCGCTGATGGCCCCTTCGCACCCGGTTGCGGCATGACAAATCAGCGTCATGCGAACATGCAGGGCGGGTCCCACTTGGAATACACGTTCACGGATCGCGAATTTCAGATGATCGCAGAGCTTGCAAAGCAACATTATGGCCTGCACCTGCAGCCATCCAAAAAGCCCTTGGTCTATTCGCGCCTGACCAAGCGCTTGCGCGCGCTTGATCTGCGTGACTTTGAATCCTATTGCACTGTCTTGTTGCAACCCCAGGGCCAGGAAGAGAAAACCCATCTGCTATCCGCGCTGACGACGAACGTGACCCACTTTTTCCGCGAACGGCATCATTTCAGCTATCTGCGCGAAAAATTAATGCCGGGTCTGATCGCAAAAGCAAAGGCCGGCAGCGCCGTGCGGATCTGGTCATCTGCCTGTTCGGCAGGCCAGGAGGCGTTTTCGATCGCAGCCATGGTACTGGACGCCTGCCCAGAGGCAACGCGGCTGAACATCAAGATTCTTGCAACAGATGTCGATGCGCAAATGATTCAGAATGCGCGGCGCGGGCAGTACGATAGTGATCAATCAGAGGCGATCCCGGATGAATACAAGGCTCTGATGCTCCAGGATAACGCGACCGGCTTTCAAATGAAGCCAGAACTGCAGGCGCTGGTCACATTTGGCGAACTGAATCTGATCAAGGACTGGCCCATGCGCCGCTTGTTCGATGTGATCTTCTGCCGCAACGCCGCAATTTACTTTGACAAGCCGACGCAATCGCATCTTTGGCAGCGCTTCGCAGATGTACTGCAGAATGACGGGCATCTGATGATTGGCCATTCCGAACGGCTGGCCGGTCCTGCGGAAGCGATGTTTAGGAACGTCGGAATTACCACCTATCAAAGAATACCCCGGAATGGCGACAAAATACTGCCATAAAAAAGGAGATTGCCATGAGTCTGAAAGATACACTGCGTGTGATGATTGTGGATGATATGGGCGTCAGCCGTGGCCTGCTTGTGCAGGCTATCGAAGAGATGGGCATCTGGAAAAATCAGGCCGAAAATGATGGCCGCGCGGCACTGGGAAAACTGATCGCAGATCCGGTGCATCTGGTCCTGTCCGATTACAACATGCCGGGAATGGATGGGTTGGAATTGTTGCGCGCGGTGCGAGAAAACAAATCGACGGCCCGAATTGGTTTCATTCTGGTCACCGGCAACCCCACCCCTGATCTGGTGGCAAAGGGCAAGGCACTCGGCCTGAACAATATCATCAAGAAACCCTTTTCCACTGCCAGTATGAAACAATGTATCGAAAGCGTGGTCGGCCCCTTATGACCCGCTTACCTGTTTCTGCGCCGATTTTTTGCAAGATATCTCTGGCTCTGCAGGAAATCACCACGCTGGTTGGCCGGTTGGAACATGCGGTGTTGCAGACCTGTGGAGCGGAGTCCGGTGCGTCTCAGCGGGCCGCTGCCTTTCAGGATTTTGACCTGATCCTGCAATCCCTTGAAGAACTTAAGCAATTGACGGCGAGCTTGGGCGAGAATGGCATACCCGAGACCCCAAAAGATCAGGCAAGCAAAATTGCGCAGATGCGTCTGGCCTGGCTACGGGAACTGATGGGCGAACGCACCGATCAGGCGGCCAGCGGCACGCCGAACATTTCGCTTTTCTGATGGCGGGCCTTGTGCACAAGCTTTCGGCCTGGCACCGGCGATCGTTACCGTCTGACAAAGACTGCCCGGTGGACCCTGACAGATATAAAGCAGATCAAGCGCCAACAAGAGCTTTTCCTCGGCCGTGGGAGGAGAGCGCATGCGCGCATTAATCGCAAATAAATCTGTTGTTGCGCTTGGCCAGTGGCAACGTCGGTTGCAGCGAAACAATATTGAGGTTGTGCACAAAGCTAACGCATTGACCGACGTGTATAATTATTCGGAACATCACCATCCCGATTGCGTCATTTTGCCGACGGAGATGGCGGATTGCGCCGAATTCGAATTGCTCGCGTCATTGTTCGCAATTATCGGAATTGCCTGTGTCGTCGTCGATACAGACGACGGAAGCAGCCTGCCGGAAGCTGCGCGCCGGGCTAATCCGGCAATCAGATGCTTGTTGGCCAGCGCCACGGATGAGGAATTGATCGCGGCACTGCGACCGACCGGGCAACGCGCCCGCAAGGACGTTGTCGCCCCGCCCTGCGCCACGGCCAGCCTTGCCGACCCACGCCAGGTCATCCTGATCGGCTCTTCCACCGGCGGGGTTGATGCCCTGATGCAGATCCTGCGCCATTTTCATCAGGCGACGCCACCGGTAGTGATCGTGCAGCACACCGGCGGACAGTTCGCGGGCAGCCTGATCCGCCTGCTGGACGCCGCCACATCCGCAACGGTGCTTGCCGCGACGCATAACGCGGCGGTGCAGCACGGTCACATTTACCTCGCCCCCAGTGACACCCATCACATACGGCTGACCGCTTCGGTCCCCCCCCGCATCAAGCTGGACGCATCACCGCGTCTGTCCGGCCATCGTCCTTCCGCCGACGCGTTGTTTTCTTCGGCGACGGCTTTCGCCCCCCATGTGACCGCCGCGATCCTGACTGGAATGGGCCGCGATGGTGCCGAAGGCATCACTGCGCTGCGCAAATCAGGCGCACGCACAATCGGTCAGGATGAAATGACCTCGGTGGTCTACGGGATGCCGCGCGTGGCGAAGTCACTGGGCGGGATCGAAACGGAATTGCCGATACAGCAGATTGGCCCTGCCCTGCTGCACGTCGGCATTCAAAGGCAGCGCGCAGGATGAAGCAGACACTTAAAACCATCACCGTCGTGCAAGGCGACTTTGCTGTTTCGGCGGACCCGACGCATGTGATGTCGACGGTTCTGGGGTCGTGTGTCGCCGTCTGCCTTCATGACCCGCTGGCCAAGGTAGGCGGCATGAATCACTTCCTGCTGGCGAGCGGGCGTGACACTTCCAGCGCCGGTCTGAAATACGGCGTCAACGCGATGGAGTTGTTGATCAATAAGATGCTGCGCGCCGGCAGCGACAGGCGCAGGCTTCAGGCGAAGGTTTTCGGCGGTGCCCGCATGACGATCCATGCCCGCGATGTGGGAAAATCCAACGGTGATTTCGCGCTGGATTTTCTGGAACGCGAAGGCATCTCATGCTTGTCCCATAGTCTGGGTGGGACGATGGCACGCCGGGTGCAATTCGTCCCTTCCACCGGTGCCGCACGCCAGATGCAGATCACCGAAACGCCGCCGCCAGAACCCATGATCAGCCAGCCCAAAGCCGGGCCAAATATCACGCTGTTCTGATGCTGATCTTATGCCTTTGTCTGATGGCCTTGATCTGCTTCGATCTCCCACGGGATCGTATAGGCATCCAGCGCTTTACCGATCTTCTCTTTCGCGCCTGCATCGCTGGTGGTGACAAAGGCGACCAACCCGCGTTTTTTATCTTCGGAAACACGGCTGACCTTTGCGCCAGTGCTGGCCAAGGCCGCATCGTAGACGCGCGTGATCGCAAGTTTGCGCAGGTCGGGTTTGAAGATCTTGCCGACAGCCGTCTTCGGAAGTTCGCCAAGCAGCTCAAGATGTTTGGGATGCGCGGCGCGTTCGTGAATATGTTCTTTGGCATAATCCATCAGCGCCTGTTCGGTCACATCGGCACCGGCGACAAGTTCCAGATAGACACAGGGCACCTCGCCGGCATGGGCATCGGGTTGGCCGATGGCACCGGCGAAGGCAACGGCGGGGTGACCGGCTAGGGCCTCTTCAATTTCGGCAGGGTCGATGTTGTGACCGCCACGGATGATCAGATCCTTCGCACGACCGGTGATCCACAGATAGCCATCCGCGTCGATCCGGCCAAGATCACCGGTACGCAGATGATCGCCATAGAACAGATCCTTGTTCTTGTCGGCCTCCGTATAGGTCTGGCCGCTGAAAACGCCCGGACTGGACACGCAGATTTCACCGATCTCATCGACCCCGCATGCCATGCCCGTCGCGGCGGCAACAATCTTTACATCCGTATAAGGGAACGGAATCCCGATGGATCCAACCCGCTTTTCGCCGTCGGGTGGGTTGATCGAGACCAAACACGTCGCCTCCGTCAGGCCGTAACCTTCGCAGATCGTGACCCCTGCAGCGGCCTCGAACCGTTTATAAAGTTCCAGAGGCAAAGGGGCAGAGCCGCAGAACGCCAGTCGCAGCGACGAAATATCCGCATCCACCTTGCGCTGCATCAACGCCGACATCGCCGTCGGCACGGTGATCATGAAGGTGACCTTGTGCTTTTCGATCAGCTTCCAGAAATTGTCGAACACCCCTTCGCCGCGGTAGCCCTGCGGCGTTGGAAACACGACCTGTGCGCCGGACCCGAGCGATGCCCCCAAAGAAACGATGGTCGCAAACACATGGAACAAGGGCAGCGGGCAAATCTGCACGTCCTTTTCGGTGAACAGCAACCGCGCGCCCAGCCAGGCATTATACACGATCCCCTGATAACGGTGCTGCACGACCTTGGGCATGCCGGTGGTCCCGCCGGTATGGAAATAGGCGGCGACACGGTCCCCGGTACTATCCGCAAAGCTGAGCGTGGTTGGTTTTTTAGCCAGTTCCGCGTTGAAATCCAATACGCGGGCCTTGTGTGCCACAGGGTTCTTGGGCCGGATCAGCGGGACGATCAGTTTCTTGATCCCGGTCAGATAGCGGTGCAGATCGACCTCCAGCACGGTGGTCACACCGGGGGCAAGGCGTACCGCCTCGGCAGTTTTCTGTGCCACATCTGTCTTGGGAAAGGCGCGCAGGGTCACGACGACTTTTGCCTTGGTTTCGCGCAGGATCGCCGCGATCTGTTCGGCATCCAGCAAGGGGTTGATCGGGTTGACGATACCCGCCACCTGCCCACCCAGATAGGTCAGTATGGTTTCTGTCGCGTTCGGCAGCACGAAGGCGACGACATCATCTTCCCCGATGCCCAGATCGCGGAACAGATTGGCAGCCTGCGCCGTTTTGGCCTGCAATTCCGACCAGGTCAGCGTTTCGCAATAGGCATTCGGGTCCGACAGAAGGCTGAAACTGACCGCCTTGCGCGCGCCATGTGCCGCCGCCGTCTGCGACAACAAGGCGAAGGTGGTTTTCGGCAGGTCGCGTGCCGCCCACGGCATTTCATTCTGGATCGTATCGCGATCCGCAGGTGTTGCATAGGTCATGCCGGATTTCCTCCCCGTATTATTATCTGTTCAACGCCGGGCGGCGCTGTCCCCTCCGCACAAAGGGTGGCCAATGTGGCGCGCGCTTGCAAGTATGACGCTGCGAAAACGGACTTATTCCGCCGCCACACCCTCGGTGAACTGCAGGCGGGCAAGGCGCGCATAAAGCCCGCCCTGCGCCACCAGCGCATCATGCGTGCCCTGCGCCACGATCCGGCCGGCATCGAAAACGATGATGCGATCCGCTTTTTTTACGGTCGCCAGCCGATGCGCCACGATCAGCGTCGTGCGCGACTTTGCCAGATCCTCGACTGCGCGCTGCACGGCATATTCGCTTTCAGCATCCAGCGCGCTTGTCGCCTCATCCAGCAACAGGACCGGCGCGTCGCGCAGGATGGCGCGCGCGATCGCGATGCGCTGTTTTTGCCCGCCGGACAACATGACGCCACGTTCACCGACATAGCTGTCATAGCCATCAGGCAGCGCCATCAGGAAATCATGCGCGGCGGCTGCCTTGGCCGCCGACTCGACCTCGGCATCGGACGCATCGGGCCTGCCGAAACGTATGTTTTCACGCGCTGTATCGGCGAAGATGACCGGGTCCTGCGGCACCAATGCGATATGCTTGCGAAACTCTGCCCGGTTCAGGTCACGCAGATCGACCCCGTCAAGCCTGACAGTGCCTTCCTGCGGATCATAGAACCGCTGCACAAGCTGGATGATCGTGCTTTTGCCCGCGCCAGATGGCCCGACCAGTGCAATCGTTTCGCCCGGCGCGATCTGCAGATCAATCCCGTCCAGCGCCGAAATCTGGGGCCGCGACGGATAGCTGAACCGCAGGTTTTCAAAGCTCAGCGCCCCACGCACCGGCGCAGGCAGGCGCTGCCCCTGCACAGGATCGGTCACGCTGTCCTCGACCGTCAGCAATTCGACCAGGCGTTCCGTGGCACCTGCGGCGCGCTGCAATTCGCCCCAGACCTCGGACAAGGCGGCCACTGCCCCGCCGACCATGATCGTGTAGATCATGAACTGAACCAACCCGCCTTCGGTGATTTCGCCCGCGACCACGTCGCGCGATCCCATCTGCAGGAACAACACGATGGCAGCGAAGACCATAAATATAACGACCGCTGTCAACAAGGCGCGGGTCAGAATGCGACGGCGTGCCGACAGATAGCTTTGTTCGGTTACATCATCGAATTTGGCGCGGCTCAGATCCTCATGCGTAAAGGCCTGCACCGTCTGCGCAGAAGTCAGCAGTTCCGACGCATCGCCGCTCGATTCCGCGATCAGATCCTGATTTTGCCGCGACAGGTTGCGGACCCGACGACCCAGGAAAATGATCGGAAACAGCACGACCGGGATCGGCCACAGTACCATGACGCTCATCTTCACCGACGTCAGCAGCATCAAAATGACGCCACCGACAAAGATCAGGATATTGCGCAGGGCGATGGAAGCGGAACTGCCGATGACCGACAGGATCAGGGTCGTATCGGTTGTGATCCTGCTCAGCACCTCGCCGGTCATGATGCGTTCGTAGAATGCGGGGCTCATCCCGATCATACGGTTGAATACCGCCTTGCGGATATCCGCAACCACACGTTCACCCAGCCGTGTCACGAGGTAATAGCGCAGCGCTGTGCCAAAGGCCAAAAGCACCGCAAAGACCAGCATCGCGCCGAAATATTGCTGCACTTCCGCGCCGCCCAGCCCGAAATTGTCCACCACAAGCCGCGCGACCAGCGGCAGCGTCAGCGCGACCATCGCCGTGAAGACAAGCGCAAAACCCGCCCCGATCAGGTTCCAGCGATAAGGCGTGATGAACGGCCACAAGGCACGCAGCGCGCTGACCTTCTTGCTGGCGGGACGCTCTTCGGTTTTGCTGTGCGACGTGTCGGCCATCGGGCGTCCTTTCCTGTCAGCACCGGACATAAAACCACAACGACGCATGCACAAGCCAAAGGCACAACCGCGACATGATGACTGATTTGCAAGCTGTTGGAGCGGGCGGCGGGAATCGAAC
>NZ_JBKBQY010000080.1:0-15738 GCF_046292185.1 Yoonia sp. | reverse complement strand
GCCGGATTTCGGGTCTGATCCCTTCCAGCAGGAACCGGATATGGCCCATGATCGGGTAGTTGCGCAGAATGGAATGGTTGTGCTGGCGCAGGTCGCTGATCCCCAGCAGGGTCAGTGCGAGAAAGACGGCCGCCACCAGCCAGAACGCCGGATACCAGACTGCAATGATGGCGCTGAGGACCGCCAGAAATGCTGCGATGAACAACGGCGTATAACGGTTGGGGACTGACAAGCGTGGCACAAGGAATCCTGCGTTTGGGTCTGTTGTCCCGCACCTATACCGAATGGGCGCGGATGTCAGAAATTTAACTTTACACCCGGCAGATCCAGCGATTTTATCAGGTCGCGCAGTTCCTGCCGTGCGGCGATGTTGGAAATGTTCAAGCCCTTGACCCCGGTATCGCGCAGATCAAGCAAGGTTAGCCCGCGGGGAAACAATTCGCGAAAGATCACGCGTTCGTTGAAACCCGACGCGGTGCGGAACCCGATCCGGCGCGCGAGCTTTTCGATCACGCGCTGCATCTTTTCCTTGTTGACCATGGCCTGTGCGCCCATGCGGTTGCGCACTACGACCCAGTCAATCGGTTTCAGCCCGGCCTGTGCGCGCAATTGCCGCGCGTTCCAGACCATTTCGGAATAGACGGACGGGCCGGTGATTTCCTCGCCCTCGCTGTCGACATGGGCGAGCAGGTCGAAATCGACGAAACTGTCGTTCAGCGGCGTGATCAGCGTATCGGCCAGCGAATGGGCGACCTGGCTGATCCGTGTGTGCGATCCGGGGCAGTCGATCAGGATGAAATCGCAATCGGTTTCCAGCTGCGCCACCGCGCGCGACAATCGCAGGTCAGAGGCATGTTCGCCGGGTTGCAGGCTGGTTTCATCCACCTGGGGCAGGGGCAGAAACACGGGTGAGGGCAGTTCCAGCCCCGCCTTGGCGATATATTCGGCGCGGTTGGACAGATAGCGCCCCAGCGTTTGTTGCCGCAGATCCAAATCCAGCACACCGACCCTGAGCTCGCAACGCGCAAGGGCGGTGGCAACATGCATCGACACGGTGGATTTGCCAGCGCCGCCCTTTTCGTTCCCGACAACGATGATATGCGCCACGCTGAAATCCCCTTCACCTTGTTACCCCGGTGATTACTACATGATGTGTCAAAGCCAAGTAAATCCGCAGGATTAACCGGTGCGTTGTGTGGTTTTTGCCAAAGCGGCGCGGCAGGCTTGACACAGGGGCTGCAAAGGCGCATCTAGCACCCAACAGATGCAAGCTGCCGCGTGAGCAGAGCAGGACCATGATTGGTCTGTCGCAAGGCATCGGTTGATTTTCAGGTTCCCAGATCACGCAGGGGTCCCGCGCCACATCGGCGCCCGGACAATGCGGTTCAGGCAGTCAGCATATGGCGCAACCTTGCTATGACCTTTGGGATACGCCCATGGGTCACACCCATATGCGCGGGCCGCAGGCCCGCTGAAAACAGGATATCCTCATGGATTTTGACATGCTGGGCCTTGCGCCCCGACTGATTGCCGTTCTGAAAGAACAAGGCATCACCGACCCAACCCCTATTCAAACGCAGGCGATCCCGCATGCGATGAACGGCCGTGACGTGATGGGCCTTGCCCAGACCGGCACTGGTAAAACTGCGGCCTTTGGCCTGCCGATGATTCACGCCCTGATGAAGGCGGGTGTGAAACCCAACCCCAAGGCCGTGCGCGGTCTGGTGCTGGCACCGACACGCGAACTGGCCAAACAGATCGCCGACAACCTGACCGCCTATACCAAGGGCAGCCATCTGAAAGTGGCGCTCGTGGTCGGCGGGGCAGGGATCACCGCGCAGACCAAGCGTCTGGCGGGTGGTGTGGACCTGCTGGTCGCCACGCCGGGCCGGTTGATCGATCTTCTGGACCGTCGCGCCGTGCGGTTGGATGAAACCATCTATCTGGTGCTGGACGAGGCCGATCAGATGCTGGACATGGGGTTCATCCATGCGCTGCGCCGGATCGCTCCGTTGCTGGCGAAGGAACGTCAGACGATGATGTTCTCGGCCACGATGCCGAAACTGATGTCGGAACTGGCCGATGCCTATCTGACCGACGCCGTGCGCGTGCAGGTCAACCCCCCCGGTCAGGCCGTCAAGAAGATCGCGCAATCGGTGCATTTCGTCGCACAGGCGGCGAAAACCGATCTGCTGGTCGATCTGCTGGACAAGCACCGGGACGAACTGGCGCTGGTCTTTGGCCGCACCAAACACGGCTGTGAGAAGCTGTATAAAACGCTGGAAGCCAAAGGGTTTGCCGCCGCATCCATTCACGGCAACAAATCGCAAGGCCAGCGCGAACGCGCGATCGAGGCGTTCAAGGCTGGTAAGGTCCGTGTGCTGGTTGCCACTGATGTGGCTGCCCGTGGTATCGACATTCCGGGCGTGCGCCACGTTTATAACTATGATCTGCCCAATGTGGCGGAAAACTATGTCCACCGGATCGGGCGGACGGCACGTGCGGGCGCTGACGGGGCGGCTATTGCCTTGGTCGCACCGGATGAGATGATCGAACTGCAGGATATCGAAAAGGCGATGAAGGAAACGATTCCCGTCGCCTCGGGCCGTCCGTGGGAGATCATGCCGGGCCAGAAAAAGCGTCCCAATGGTGGCGGTGGCGGTGGTCGCCGTGGTGGCGGTGGCGGCGGCGGCGGTAATCGCTCTGCCGCGCCGCGTGCGGGCGGTAAACCTGCCGGTGCTGCGGGCAAACCGCAAGGTGGACGCCGGACAGGCGGTGGCGGTGGTGGCCGGCCACGCAGCCGGTCTGCAGCCTGAACAGAACAAAGCCCCGGTGGAAACGCCGGGGCTTTTTGCTGACTTAGTTTTCTTCGGCGTTTTCCGCAGGGTAGCTGCGATGGATTTCGCCCATATCCAGCAGTGGTGACGCGTCGATGGCAGAGGCGTTCAGCATCGCCGCCACGCGTTCCAGAGAGGCGACGATCATCGCCTGTTCCCAATCGGCCAGCGCCTCGAATTCGCGGACGTATTTCTGCTGGAGCGGGTCGGGCGCGCCATCGACCGCCTGACGTCCTTTTTCTGTCAGTACGATATTGGTCTGGCGGCGGTCGCGGTCGGATCTTTGACGTTCGATCATCTTTTTCGTCGCAAGCCGGTCCAGCAGGGTGGATATCGTCGCGGGGCTGACGCCCATCTGCGAGGATATCTGCGTCGGCGTGGCGCTGCCATGGCTGAGCACGATCTGCAGCACCCTGATCTGCACCGGGGTCAAGCCCGCAGTCAGCGCCAGCGTGCGGCCATAAAGTTCTGTCGCGCGCAGGATGCGGCGCAGGGCGATGAGCGATGTGTCGGTGCGGTCCACGCGGGCTCCTGTCCTTGTTTTCTTGGGTTATGGATATCCTGTCAGCGGCGGCGAGGCAATAATTAGTTAGCTTAACGAAATAGTTTGCGGAAATTTGCCTACCTAAATACCTGTCGTTGCCCCAATGTTATCTTTAAATAGCTGTAATTAAACGATAAAAATTGCATAGCATAAGATGGCTACAGGTGGTTGATTTTCGTCATAAGATTGGTATACCTAACGAAATACAGAAGCAGCACCCGAGGTATCCCGTGGTTAACGTCCGCCAGATCAAAACCAACCGTGACAAGGTCCAGTTCCGCAAGCCCGACGCCGAGGATGGCGCGGCCATTTGGGAGCTGATCGCATCGTGCAAGCCGCTCGACGAGAATTCGATGTATTGCAACCTGATCCAATGCGATCATTTCCGCGATACATGTATTCTGGCAGAGATGGATGGCGAACCTGTCGGTTGGATTTCCGGCTATGTCCTGCCGTCCGACGAAACCACGTTTTTCGTCTGGCAGGTTGCGGTGTCACAAAAGGCGCGCGGGATGGGGCTGGCCAAGCGGATGCTGGAAAAGCTGCTGGCGCGCGACATCTGCAATGATGTGACGCGGATGCAGACCACGATTACCAAGGATAATGACGCAAGCTGGGCGCTGTTCCGCAGCTTTGCCGATGCGCAAGACGCCGAACTGGACCACGAGGCCCATTTCGAGAGCGACACACATTTTCAGGGCGAACATGCCACCGAACATATGGTGACAATCACCTTGCCCGAGGCTGAGAAACTGAACGCGGTGGCCTGAAGGCCCGCGTCTGCAACAGCTTTGATCCCAATGAAGGAATGTAATATGACAACGGACACCTTATCCGACAAAATGATCTTTGAACGACGTGAATCGCAGGTCCGCAGCTATTGCCGGTCTTTCGATGCTGTCTTTGCAAAGGCACAAGGATCGACCCTGCATGACGAAAGCGGGGCGACCTATACCGATTTTCTGTCTGGCTGTTCGTCTTTGAACTATGGCCACAACGATCCCGATATGAAGGCGGCGCTGGTCGACTACATCACCAGCGATGGCATTGCCCATGCGCTGGATATGTATACCGGCCCAAAGGCAGCATTCCTTGAGACGTTCGAGCGTCTGGTGCTGACCCCGCGCGGCATGGACCACAAGATCATGATGACCGGCCCGACCGGCACCAATGCTGTCGAGGCCGCGATCAAGCTGGCGCGCAAGGTGACGGGGCGCACCAATGTGATTTCCTTCACCAATGGTTTCCACGGCATGACCCTTGGCGCGCTGTCGCTGACGGGCAATGCGGGTAAGCGGGGCGGCGCCGGTGTGCCGCTGAACGGCGTCACCCATCTGCCGTTTGAAGGGTCGCTGGGCGATGATGTCGACACGCTGGCGCTGATCGAGACGATGCTGGACAACGGGTCCAGCGGGATTGATGCGCCTGCGGCGTTCATCCTTGAACTGGTGCAGGGCGAGGGCGGCCTGAACGCCGCATCCCGCACCTGGGTCGAAGGGATCGCGCGTTTGGCGAAAAAGCATGGTGCCAAGCTGATTGTCGATGACATTCAGGCTGGGATTGGCCGTGCAGGCAGTTTCTTCAGCTTCGATGACATGGATGTTGAGCCTGATATGATCACGCTGGCCAAATCCCTGTCGGGTTTCGGTCTGCCTTTCGCGCTGACCCTGATCAAGCCCGAACTGGATGTGTGGAAGCCGGCCGAACATAACGGCACGTTCCGTGGCAATACCCATGCATTCGTGACCGCGCGGGTCGCGCTGGAAAAATTCTGGTCCGATGATGCGTTCAAGGATGAAATTGCGGAAAAATCCGCCGTGCTGACGGAACGTTTGCAGCGCATCGCCGATACGATCCCCGGCGCGCGTCTGAAAGGACGCGGCATGATGCAGGGTGTCGATGTCGGGTCCGGCGATTTGGCCAGCGCGATCTGTGCAGAGGCGTTTCTGCGCGGGCTGGTGATCGAAACATCCGGTGCCCATGACGAAGTCGTCAAAGTGCTTGCCCCGCTGACCACCCCGATGGATCAGTTCAAAGCGGGTCTCGATATCCTGACCGAGGCCGCGCAGACCTGTGTCCAGACAAAAATAGCAGCGGAGTAATCGCCATGATCGTACGTGACATCGCAGACCTGAAGAACACCGACAAAGAAGTCAAAGACGCCAAATGGACCTCTGTCCGCCTGCTGCTGGCGAAGGATGGGATGGGGTTTTCCTTTCACATCACCACGCTGGAAGCAGGATCAGAGCATACGTTCCATTACAAGAACCACTTTGAAAGCGTCTATTGCATATCCGGCAAGGGATCGATCACCGATATTGCCACCGGCGAAACCCATGCGATCCGCCCCGGCGTGATGTATGCGCTGGATCAGCACGATCATCACACCCTGCGCGCCGAGGAAGAGCTGGTCATGGCCTGCTGTTTCAACCCGCCGGTGACGGGCGATGAAGTGCATCAGGCCGATGGGTCCTACGCCGCTGCCGAGTGAGGGCAGCGACAACAGCGTTAACCGCCAGACCCGAGGCCAAGCAGGTTTCGGGCTGGCGTTCACGCATCTGAAAATTGGGCGAATAATATGACCAAACACGCACATACCGTTGAAAAAATCGGCGGCACGTCGATGAGCCGCTCTGCCGAATTGCTCGATTCGCTGTTTTTGCGGGGCGGGGCCGATCCTTATAATCGTATCTTTGTGGTATCCGCTTATTCCGGCATCACCAATATGCTGCTGGAACACAAGAAAACCCGCGAGTCAGGCGTTTACGCCCGGTTTTCCAACGCAAGCCATGACCGTGGCTGGTCGGACGCGCTGGATGACGTGATGGTCGCCATGAACGAGGCGCATCGCAAAGTGCTGGAAGCCCCGGGCGACATCCGCGACGCTGACCATTTCGTGCGCGAACGCGTCGAAGGCGCGCGGTCTTGCCTGATTGATCTGCAGCGCCTGTGTTCGTACGGGCATTTCCGTCTGAATCAGCATCTGGATATCATCCGTGAAATGCTGTCGGGCCTTGGTGAAAGCCATTCCGCCTATGTCACTACGCTGTTGCTGCGCCGGGCCGGGCTGCATGCCCGTTTCGTCGATCTGGGCGGCTGGCGCGATGAACGCGAGGTCACGCTGGAACAGCGCATCGAAGAGGGGATGCGCGATCTGGACCTTGGCAGCGAGATGCCGATTGTCACCGGCTATGCGCAATGTTCCGAAGGCCTGATGTCGCTTTATGACCGCGGCTATTCCGAGGTGACGTTCAGCCGCATCGCGGCCCAGACCGGCGCGTCAGAGGCGATCATTCACAAGGAATTTCACCTGTCCTCTGCCGATCCCAAACTGGTCGGCGCGCACAATGTCCGCAAGCTGGGCTATACCAATTACGACGTGGCGGACCAGCTGTCCAACATGGGGATGGAGGCGATCCACCCGTCAGCGGCCAAGACGCTGCGGCAGGCGGATATTCCGCTGCGCGTCACCAATGCCTTTGAACCATCCGATCCCGGCACGCTGATCGACGATTCCCCCGCGACGGCGCCGCAGGTCGAAATCGTCACCGCGCTGGATGTGTTCGCGCTGGAAGTATTTGCGCATGAAATGGTGGGGGTGAAGGGCTATGACGCCAAGATCCTGCAATCCCTGACCCAGCACAAGGTCAGCATCGTGGCGAAATCCTCGAACGCCAATACCATCACCCATTATGTCGATGCGTCGCTGAAAAGCGTCAAACGCGTCGAACGCGATCTGGCAGAGGCTTATCCGGGCGCTTCGGTCACGACACGCGGGCTGTCGGTCGTGGCCGCGATTGGCCGTGACCTGAAAGGGCTGAACGCGCTGGGGACGGGTCTGGGCGCGCTGAAAGAGGCGGGCATTTCCCCGGTTGCAGTCCAGCAGGGGCCGCGCAATGTGGATATCCAGTTCGTGTTGATGCGCGAAGATGCGGATAATGCCGTCAAGCTTTTGCATGCGGCGCTGATCGGGCAAGAGATGGCGGCGAAAGCACCCGGTAAAGATGCCAGCACGGATGCGTCCGCGAAAACCGAACCGCGCCTTGTGGCCTGAGATGTTTCAGGGCAGGCGTCAGATGTTCTGCGCCGCGACAGTGCCGTGGCGGGACATCAGATCGTGGAAATCCGCCCGGTCATCGAGATAGGCGCGATAGGCGATCAGGCCGGACAGATAATGTTCGACATCGTCGATCCGCACCCGGAACCCGTGATGGCGGATAAAGAAACTGCCGGTGATCCGCGCGGGGTTGCGAAAATACATCGCGACCTCTGGGAAGAACACGCCGTTGGCCAGATATTGCGCCCGTGTTTCCATCGCCTTGACGAAGGCGGGCAGATCCAGCCCTTGCAGCGTTGGTCGCAGGGCGGGGTCTGACAAGGCCTGCCGGACCAGCAACCGCGTTGCACAGCAAAGTTCCAGCAGGGTCGGGAAGGTCGTGATCCGCCCGGCGATGAAGGGAATATAATCGCGCACATTGCGGATGCCGAAACGGAAATACTCCGGGTCGGGGTCCGTCAGCGCCAGTTCGGTCGTGCAATAGGCCAGCCAGTGATCGTTATATTGCCAGTAATCTGCCGCGATATAGCGTCTGACTGCTGCACGCACGGCGTTCAGCCAGACTGGGTCTGCCGTGACATGATACAGCCGCATCAGGGCGAAAGCAGCCTCGCCATCATAATAGACCGTGCGCTGTCTGTCCTTGACCTGCAGGCTGTCGCCATGCAGCACATGGGCATAGCTGCCGTCTGTGGCCTGCATCGACAGGATCCCCTGACCCAGCCTGCGCGCCAGCGACAGATAGCGGGTGTCGCCCGTCGCGGCACCGTATTTGCAATAGGCCAGAATGGCGACAGCATTGCCGCCCAGTTTGATTTCATTGCCAAGGTCGACCAGATAGGCGGGTCCTTCGGGGCCAAGGGGGCTGATGATCCGCTGTGTCGCCAGATGCCCCAGCGATCTTTTGACCGCCGCAAGCAGGTTGGGCGATTTGAGGTGTTCATAAGCCTCGCACAACGCATAGGTGCTGCTGGCGTGGCGCAAGGTGTTGTAATGCCGGATCGGGCGGTCGAAACAGGGGTGCCAGCCATAGCGGAAACTGCCGTCGCTGTTCACCTCGCCCGCCAGATAATTGGCACCGTCGCGGATCACGCGGTCAAGCTGGGCTTTGTCGTTCAGATCACAAATCCGCCGTCCGGTGTTCGCGCTGGGCGGTTCCAGCTTAACCAGCTCCGGCGCGGATCTATCGCGGAACAGCGCCTTGGTGGTGAACAGATGGATTATGTGATCCGCATCCGGAGCCTGAAAGGCCTTGCCAAAGCGCCGTTCCCAATAGATCTGAAAATTGCCGGGGTTGAATTCGCAATGGGCGACAGCCGACCCTTTGTAAAGCAGGGCATTGGCGTTGATTTCAGCTTCGGTGATGGCATGGCGAAAGGCCGGATCGAATGACAGGCCCTTGCGGCTGTAGTTCCGTTTGACCGCCCGCACAGCCGTGGTGTAATCGCCGAACCGCATTGGACGCGCGGCGGTGACCCAGTCAAGCCGCAGGTATTTTGCGTTGAAATGCTGTTGCAGGGCCGGGTGCGTCAGCTTGCGCGCAAGATTGTCCAGATCGCTGGCTGTGACCGTCACAACGCGCGCCCGTTTATTGCCATCTGACGATGAGACAAAGACCACATAGCGCGGGTAGGGTGCGGGCAGGGCGGTGATATCCGTCCTGAGCTGTGCAAGCATCATGTCATTTGCTGCATTCACTTTCATCTTTCGCGCAATGCCTCTGCCGCGCGGTTGAACGGTTTGATCAGATATTGCAGCACGGTTTTTGACCCGGTGTGAATATCGACCTCGGTCACCATGCCGGGGGTGATCGGGAAACCCTGGCCCGCCTTGTTCACCAGTTCGAACCGGTCACTGCGCACAAAGACCCGGTAGTAGAGCCGTTGCGGATCGGCCTCATCCCGGATGGAATCCGGCGAAACGGACATGACGTCACCTTCCAGCATGCCGAACACGGATGAATCATAGGCTGTGACCTTCATCGTGGCCCGCATGCCGGGCCGGATGAAGGCGATGTCACGCGGTTGCACCCGCGCCTCGACCAGCAATTCATCGTCAAGCGGCACGATGGTCATCAACTGCCCGTTCGGCGGCACGACACCGCCCACGGTGGATACGGCGATATCCTTGACGATCCCCCGGACGGGTGAGCGCAGCGTCAGACGGTCAAACTGGTCGCGCTGGCCACGCAATTCGGCCGTCAGCGCCTCTGCTTCGGCCTGTGCATTGCTGAGATCTTCGCGGGCCAGGACGAAGTAATCATGGCGGATATCATCCTCGCGCATGTTCAGGTCCACGATCTGCCGGTTCAGCCGCACCAATTCCATCCGCGATGATGCGCCCATTTCCGACAGCCGCGTCATGGTGGCAAGTTCTTCCTGAAGCAAGGCGCGGGATCATCGATCAGGGCGATGGAGCTGAGGAAACTTTGACGGCGCGCCTCATAAAGGGCGGTTTCGGTCAGGATCAACTCGGTCTTTTCCAGCAGGTCCGGCGGAAAGACCAACGGCAAATCCGCCACTTCGGCTGTCAGCCGCGCGATGCGGGCGCGGCGGGCGGATAGTTTGGCCGAGGTTTCATCGACCGATGCCGAAAGCCGCGTCGGGTCAAGCCGCGCGAGCACTTCATTGGCTTCAACGACCTGATCGGCGCGCACGGCCAGTTCGCGCACCAACCCGCCATCCAGCGACTGGATCACCTGTTCGTTGCGGATCGGGATCACGACACCATCGGCGGTCGTCACCTCGTCCAGCGTGGCGAAAAAGGCCCAGCCGATCCCGCTACAGATGACAAGCGTGATCAGCCAGATGATCCGGCCCTGCAGGCTGATTTCGCGCAGATCGTCCTGCGGGCCCATGGTGTCGGTCGCTGCCCAGGTCATTTGCTGTCCCCACGCATTTTGGCCAGAATTTCCTCTCTTGGCCCGTCAAGAACGATCCGGCCCTTGTCGAGCACGATCAGCCGGTCAACCAGTTGCAAAATCCGGTGCCTGTGGGTCGCGATGATCAGCGATCTGCCGACAGACAGCGCGCCTAGCTTGGCGATGAAATGCGCCTCGGTCGTGTCATCCATTGCAGAGGTTGGTTCATCCAGCAGCAGAACTGACGGGCGGCGCAGCATCAGGCGCGCCAGCAGGATCGATTGTTTTTGCCCGCCGGACAGCCCGATCCCACCTTCGAGCACCTGATAATCCCAGCCGCGTTCAAAGGAACTGAGGAATGCCGCACCACCCGCCAGATCAAGTGCTGCCTGCAGATCGCGTTCGGATGCGGTCGGGTTGCCCATCAGTAGATTGTCCCGCAGCGTGCCATAGAACAGCCGCGCGTTCTGTGACAGATAGGCGATGTCGCGCCGGACATCTGCCGGATCAATCGTGTCCACCGACAATGAATCGATGCGCAATTGCCCCTCCGTCGGCAAAAGCTGACCCGACAGCGCCTGCAGCAGCGTGGATTTGCCCGCGCCGTTGCGCCCGACAAGGCCAATGCGTTCGCCCGGCGCGATTTTCAGGTGCTGCACGCGCAGGGCGGTGGGCTGGTCTGCCCGGTATTGAAAGGCCGCCTGTTCAAACGCATAGGCCCCGCCCAGCCGCGCGCAAGTCACCCGGTTTTCCTGCGCGGGGTGGTCGATGGGCAGTTTCATGATCTTGTCCAGACCCTGTGCGCCGACGCGGGCTTGTTGCAGGCGCGACAGCACGCCGGACACTTGGCTCATCGGGGCGATCATCCGCGACCCCAGGATCGATGCGCCGACCAGGGTGCCGGTTGTCAGATCGCCGGTCATCACCATCGGCGCGCCCACGGCGACGGTCAGCGCATAGACGCTTTGCTGCACGATCTGCGTCCATGACGTCAACGCCCCGACAATCCGGCGTTCGGACGATTGCGCATTGGCCGTGCTGGCAGAGGTCTGCCGCCAGATCGTTTCAAACCGTTCTTCGGCCTGCATGGATTTGATGTCTTCGATCCCTTGGACCGTCTCGACCAGAATGGCGTTGCGCAGGGCTGCTTCGCGTTGCGCGCTTTGCGCGGCCTTGCGCAGTTTGCCTTGCAGCAACAGGCCCGGCAGGATGATCGCCAGCAAGGCACCCACAGGGATCAGTACCAGCGGCCCGGCGATCAGCCAGAAGATCGCGCAGAACAGGATAAAGAACGGCAAATCCATCAACACACCGACAGAGGTCGATGTCATCGCTTCGCGCATCACATCGATGTCGCGGATCTGCGCGATAAAGCTGCCGGTGGAGGTGGGCCGTTGATCATTGCGCACACGCAGGGCGCGTCCGAATACAATATCGGACAGCCGCAGACCCGCGCCGCGCCCAAGCACATCCAACAGGACAAGCCGTGCCTGTTTGAGAAAAAATTCAAAGAAGAAGGCAAGAACGACGCCGCTGAAAAGAACCGCCAATGTCGCATAGGATTGCGCGGGAATGACCCGGTCATAGACCTGCATCGAAAAAACGATCCCTGCCAGCGCAAGAACGTTGGTCACAAAGGACGCGACGATGACGGACCAATAGGGGGTCAGTGAAGGAAACAACGTCCGGCGCAGCCAATTGTCGCGCACCGGGGCGATGTAATCGTCGATACGGGCATCCGACAGGCTGCGGCGCGGGCGCGCGACGAAAAGCCGGCTGTCGGCGTTGATGATATCGGCCAGCGGGCGTTCATTGCTATGGGTCAAATCCCCGTCGAACCGCGAGAATGTGGCGATGCCCTGTTTTGTGATCCGCTCTATCACAAAGGCGCTGCCGGATTTCGTCAGCAGCAGCAATGGCGGATGCAATCCGTCCAGCCGGGCCGGATCGGGCCGCAGCGGGTGCAGGTGCAGCCCCATGATTTCGGCGATCTGCACCGTATCGGACAGGCCACAGCGGCTTTCCTCCCAGCGCATGGCGATGCGGATCGCCTCTTGCGAATGGGTCAGATTGTAGGTGCGCGCGATTGCCTGCAAGGCGGGAAAGGCGGTGTGACCATCAGCGGGCCGCCCGTTTTCGGGCGCGGCGGGTTCGGTCAAGACCAGCTTTGGCTTCATTGTCGCAACGCCAGACCGAAGGCTGTCGCATCCTCGATCCCCAGAAAATGGCGCAGGCGGCCTTCTGCCGCCAGACAATTGACCTGCTCTTTCACGACCTCGACGCGCGAGGTTTCAAGGTCAAGGCGGGTCTGATGGTATTCTTCCTCGACTGTCATGACATCGTCGATGGATTTGGTCCCCAGTTCGACGAATTGCCGCAGATATAAAGCACGGGTCCGGTCGAGCATATCGATCTGCGCGCCGATGGCCTGTGTCAGTACGCGTTGGGACGCGATGGCATCCAGTGCGGCGGCATGGCTGCGTTGCGCCCTTTGACGCGCGCCTGTCAGGTTTGCGGTGACCGCGGTAGCATTGTTGCGCGCGGCCTCGGTCCGGGATTGCGTGGCACCGCCCTGAAACAATCTGGTATTCACCCGCAGCCCGAAATTGACGTCGCTGCCTTGGGACAGGTCCGACAGGTCGCGCGCGGTCGATGCCTCCAGCGCGACGGTGGGCAGGCGTTCGGTCGCGGCGTTTGACAGGTCAAGGTCGGCCAGCGCCATATCCAGATGCGCGCCCTGCACAGCGACCACGCGGTCCGGGTCCAGCGGTGTCGTGCCGCAGTCCATTCGCCCAAGCGCGATGCCTGATCCGCCGTCCCGGACCGTCATGCCGGTTTCCAGGCTGATCTCGCGCCGCGCGCTGGCCAGCGCCAGTTCCGTGCGGAGCAAAAGCGTCTCGGCGGTCTGTACCCTGCGGTCGGCGTCGAGCAGGCTGCCATCGGTCGCTGCCCCTTCGCGGATCCGGTCCTGCACGAGGCGACGCAATGTGACCATCCGCGCCAGCCGATCGCGCCCCAGCGCGAGTTGCCGCGTCTGGCTTTCGTAATCCGCGACAAGCAGCATCACATTGGCAAGTTCGTCGTCGACAGTTTCCAGAAAATCCAGATGCGCCTTTTGTGCCAGCAACACCTGCCGGGACACGTTCCGCCCGGTGCGCCCGAAATCGTAGACCATCTGCGATCCGGTCAACTGCAACTGCGGGCTGGCGCTGTCGTTGCCGGAGAGGTCCGATACCAGCCCGGCCGAGACTTGCGGCAGATAGCCCGCCTGCTGTTCCGCCACGCCCGACATGCGCGCCCGGACGCGGCTTGCCGCAGCCGATATCCCCGCCTGATTTTGCAAGGTCGCAACGACAAGCGGGGCGACTCCCGCTGCGCGGGTCACATCCGCGGCGGTGACAGATGTCTGGTCAGAAAAGGCCGGCCCCGCCTGCGGCGCGATCTCGCCCAGTTCGGGCGGGGGGGTCATGTCACATCCTCCCAGAATGACAAAGCCCCCCAGACCGCAGGCAAGGCCCGCGATCTGTGCCGTTGTGCTGAACCGTTTTCGTGACACAGCTAGATCACGGATGTGCCCAGCAACCCATCCTCAAGTTCGTTAAGGCTGTGGGTCACACCGACCAATGTCACCAGCGGTTCAAAGCTGCCGTCAGCGTCCGGCGAGATCGCGATGATCGTGTCCCCGCCGTCATTGGTCACTTCAACGAAGTCGGAGATGGTTTGCGGTGTCGCATCCGGGATCAGCCCTGACAGGTCGACCGCGTCACCTTCGGCAAGGTTGAAGTCGGTGATCGTGTCATTGCCGTCGTCAAGGAAGGCGAGTGAGACGACGTCCTGGCCTTCGCTGAAGGCCATGACCTCCGTTGCACCCGCGTCATCCAGCGAGAAGTCGAGCGATATATCGAGGTTAGCTGTGGACGTCGCTCCGCCGGGTGCCGTGATTGTATATTCAAAGCTATCGACATCCCCGTAATCGCCATCGAACGTTTCGTTCGCCACATAGGTGTAGCTGCCGTCAGGATTGATCGTCAACGTACCGTAGATCCCGACAATGTCGGTGCCATCTGCGGTCACGGCGGTCCCGTTCACCATCGTCACAACAGTGCCTGCAGGGGCGGTGTCTTCGCCGCCTTCGCCGTCACCCAGAATGACATTGCCAGAAACCTCGCCGCTGACGCTGGCGGGTGGGCTGAAGTCGGTCAGTTCGTTGGATGAGGTTTGGACGGAAATGGTTGTTAGAAGACCGAGGTCCAGCAAGCCGCCCTGATTGCCGATTAAAAAATGGTATGTGGCTCCACCCGACAACGCGGGAAGTTCCAACTCGCTCCCTGACCAGCTTCCCAGCAAGCCGAGAATACCGGGGTTATAGTCCAGCCAGTCCGCTTGACTGAAAACGAGCGTCGCTTCGGTGCTGCCCTCTTCCTGCCGGAATACGAACAGATCAAGATCATTGTCGGTAGACAAGGTTACGCCTAGCAACTCAGCTCCACCGCCAGTGACACTTATCTGTTGCGACGTATTGGTATCAACGCTCGTCGTAAACACCGTGCTGGACGATAGCAAACTTGCCTCGACCGTGTTGCCAAGTAACCCAAGGTTCAGCAGGCTCCCGGTTGATCCGCTCAGTTGGGGAAGGGTGGACACGCTTGGCGTAACATCCAGCGTCACGGACGCCTGATCGTCAACGGCTTCAATGTCGGCATCTGCATCCGCATCTGCGTCTGCGTCAGCATCCGCATCCGCGTCGGCATCCGCGTCTGCGTCAGCATCCGCATCTGCGTCGGCATCTGCGTCCGCATCCGCATCCGCGTCGGCATCCGCGTCTGCGTCAGCATCCGCATCAGCATCCGCATCTGCGTCGGCATCCGCGTCAGCATCAGCATCCGCATCCGCGTCTGCGTCAGCATCCGCATCGGCGTCAGCATCAGCATCAGCATCCGCGTCCGCATCAGCATCGGCGTCCGCATCCCCATCGCTGTCATCGCCGCCGCTACCGCCGCCGCCGGCTGCTGCGGCGGCTCCCAGCGCGCCGACCGCCCCGAGTATCCCGAGCACGCCGGGACCGCCGCCTTCTGCGCTGCCAAGTTCTCCGAGTTGAAGAAGCAGGGGTGCATCGCCGCCACCGCGTACCTCGACCAGCGACGATACGAGCCCGTCGTCATCGACAAAGAAAACATCAATCCCGTCCTGATTGGCGAAATACCCCTCGATCCGGATGATTTCGCCGTTCGCCAGCCCCAGGATCAGATCGCTGCCAACCTGTTCGACCGTCATGATCGAATCCGCATCCGACCTGATAATCACGTCGCCAGTGCCGTAGACGGAAACTGTCTGCATGTTCGGCTGTCTTATGACAGAAACCGTCTCTGGTGTTCGTGTTGAAACTGACATGGTCGCTCCTGTTATTTATGTCGTCGTGATCGCGGTTGCTGGCCTGACG
>NZ_JBKBQY010000079.1:0-15820 GCF_046292185.1 Yoonia sp. | reverse complement strand
AACGTCATAGGCCGCCTTGGCAGCAAGTGGAAACATGACAGCAGCCGCAACCAGAAAGCAGATCTGGCGCTGATACCGACACAAACAGACAAGTTTCTACGTTTTTGCCACGCAGCCCCAAATCACGTTTGCACGAAGTCCGATCAAAAATAACCCTGCCGGGGCAACGTCCTGAAAGGGGCGCCATCCGTCGCAGTTTTGATCAGAACCCCCATGTCCCCCCCGGAACGATGTGAATCGCAACGTCAAGCTAGCAAGGGGTTTGGGGCTGCTTCAATACAACATCGCGCTTGACTCTGACTTTGGTGAAAAAGAATCTCTGACTGCTTTGTTTTCAGGTGGAAACCCGGCAACCCGGCAACACATGAACAAAAAAGACGCACCCGGATGGGCGCGTCTTTTTGCGATTCTGTCATCTTTGTGGTCGTAGAGCTCAGGCGATTGCCTTGACCCGTGCGGACAGGCGCGACATTTTCCGTGCCGCTGTGTTCTTGTGGACAACGCCTTTGGTGACGCCGCGCATCAGTTCCGGCTGGGCGGCGCGCAGGGCAGCAGCAGCGGCGGTCTGATCACCAGAAGCGATCGCTTCTTCGACTTTGCGCAGGAACGTGCGGATACGCGAACGGCGCATTTTGTTAACCTGAAAACGCGCGTCGTTCTGACGGGCCCGTTTTTTGGACTGTGGTGTATTTGCCATGGGTCTTTCCCTTCGTCGGGTCAAATTGATACTGTTAAGCGCAAAAAGCCCCGACCGGGTTCAGTACCGGTGATTCTGGCCAAAGCGGGCCTCTCGCGCATGTAGTGCTGGCCTTAGAGCAGTTCCTGCCCAAAGGAAACCCGGAATCTTACCTGTCGCGGAACTGTGCCTCGCGTTTCTCCAGAAAGGCGGCCATGCCTTCGGACTGGTCTTCGGTCGCGAACAGCGACTGGAACAGCCGGCGTTCGTACCGCAAACCTTCCGCAAGGGTGGTTTCATAGGCGCAATCCACCGCATCCTTTGCGGCGATCACCGCGATCTGGGATTTCTCGGTGATCTTGATCGCGGCATTGCGCGCCTCTGTCATCAGGTTCTTCGCGGGCACGACGCGGCTGACCAGCCCGCTGCGTTCGGCCTCTGCGGCATCCATGAAACGGCCCGTCAGATGCATGTCCATCGATTTGGATTTGCCCACAAAACGGCTCAGCCGCTGCGTGCCGCCCAACCCGGCGATGACGCCAAGGTTGATCTCTGGCTGGCCGAATTTCGCATTATCGGCGGCGATGATGAAATCGCACATCATCGCCAATTCGCAGCCCCCGCCCAGCGCATAGCCCGCCACCGCGGCGATGATCGGCTTGCGTGTCCGGTTGAAACGGTCGGTTTCATTTTCAAAGAACCGCGTCGTGTACATTTCGACAAAGCTCTTATCAGCCATCTCTGCAATATCCGCCCCGGCGGCAAAGGCCTTTTCCGACCCGGTGATGATGATGCAGCGGGTCTTTTCGCTGGCATCCACCTCTTCCAGAGCAGTGCATAATTCGCGCAGCAATTTCCCGTTCAGCGCATTCATTGCATCCGGCCGGTTCAGCGTGATCGTCGCCACATTGTCGCGCACGTCCAGAATGATGTTTTCGTAGGCCATAAAGCTGTCCTCTTGCTGATGGTCAGACCCTGTGCTTAGCAAAGGGGGCAGACGGATCAAGTTATCTTTGGCATTGCGGACAAAAGAAAGATGACCTGCCCGATTGCGCGATTCGCTGGATCAGCCGGTCACATCCCGGCGTGACGCAGGGCGCGCCTTCGCGGTCATAAACCTGAAACCCGTGCTGAAAATAGCCCAGTTCCCCGTCGCTTTGTCGATAGTCGCGCAGGCTCGACCCGCCTGCGGCAATCGCCTCCAACAGCACGGCACGGATCAACGGCACCAGTGACGCCACCCGTTTTCCGCTGATCTGACCCGCCTTACGTCCTGGGTGGATACCGGCGCGAAACAGAACTTCGCAGACATAGATATTGCCAAGGCCCGCGACAATCCGCTGATCCAGCAGGGCCGATTTGATCGGCGTATTGCGCCCATTCAGGCGGGCAACCAGATAATCCTCGTGAAAGGCATTGCCCAAAGGTTCCGGCCCCAGATCGCGGATCAGCCAATGATCTTCCTGCGTGGCGGTGTGCATCAGATCCATCGCGCCAAAACGGCGGGCATCGTTAAAGGTGATCCGCGCACCGCCCTCCATATGCAACACAACATGGTCATGTTTCGCGGGGGCCGGATGCGGGTGATGGAACACACCCTGCGCCGCGCCGGACACCAGCATCCGCCCCGACATGCCGAGATGGATCAGCAATGTCTCTGCGCTATCAAGATCCACCAGAATATATTTCGACCGCCGCCGCAGCCCCACAACCCGCCTGCCCGTCAGCCTGTCAGACATATTTTTCGGGAAGGGCCAGCGCAGATCGGGGCGGTTCACCTCGGCCCGGATGATCACCTTATCCGTCATCGCAGGCGCTATTCCGGCCTTGACGGTTTCGACTTCGGGCAATTCGGGCATGCTGGACTTTCTATCGGCGAGGCGGCGTTGTAAGCCTTGCACTGCGCCCTATAATTGGGACCAGCGCAAAGGACCACAAGCCCAGATGACCAACGACACAGACAAAACAACCCATTTCGGTTTCGAAACCGTCCGTGAGGATGAAAAGGCAGGCCGTGTGCAGGGGGTATTTTCCTCTGTCGCCAGCAAATACGACATCATGAACGATGTGATGTCCGGCGGCGTCCACCGGATCTGGAAAGATGCGATGATGGATTGGTTGGCACCCCGGCCCGGTCAGCGCCTGCTGGATGTCGCGGGCGGGACGGGCGATGTGTCCTTCCGGTTCCTCAAACGTGCGGGGCGCGGGCATGCCACAGTGCTGGACCTGACGGAATCCATGCTGGTCGAAGGGCGCAAACGGGCCGAGGCGGCGCAGATGTCAGACAGCCTCGACTGGGTCCTGGGCGACGCGATGGCGCTGCCTTTTGATGCCAATACATTCGATGTCTATACGATTTCCTTCGGCATCCGGAACGTCACCCGCCCGCAGGATGCGCTGGCCGAGTCATTCCGCGTTCTGAAGCCGGGCGGCAGGCTGATGGTGCTGGAATTCAGCCAGATCCCCAATCCCATGCTGCAGGCTGCCTATGATGCCTATTCCTTCAACGTGATCCCGCGGATGGGGCAGATCATCGCGGGCGACCGGGACAGCTATCAATATCTGGTCGAATCGATCCGGCAATTCCCCGATCAGGACGCGTTCCTTGGCATGGTCCGCGACGCGGGCTTCGGCAATGCAAAATATCGCAACCTGACCATGGGTGTCGCGGCACTGCATTCCGGCTGGAAACTCTAGGTGCGCGGCCCGCATAATATCATCCGCCTGATCCGCACCGGCGCCACGCTCGAACGCACCGGCGCGATGAAGGTCATTCTGGACGCGTTCGATGTCGGGCCGGTCCTCGGGCTGACGCTGCGGGCTTTCGTCTGGCCGTTTCAATGGCTTGGGTTCAAGGGTGACGTGACGATGCCACCCGCTCCGCGTGCGCTGACTGCCCTTGGTCCGGCCTACATCAAATTTGGGCAGGTCCTGTCGACCCGTCCGGATGTGGTGGGCGACGACATGGCGGTACAATTGCGCGTCCTGCAGGACAAACTGCCACCCTTTTCCATGGCCGAGGCAAAGGCGGAAATTCAGCGCGAACTGGGCTTTCCGGTCGAAAAGCTGTTTTCCACCTTCTCTGCGCCGGTCGCGGCCGCCTCGTTGGCGCAAGTGCACAAGGCGCATCTGGCCGACACCGGCGAGGCTGTGGCGGTCAAGATTCTGCGTCCCGGTATTGAAAAGGCGTTCCGCAAGGATATCGACGCCTTCTATTTCGCGGCCCGCACGATTGAAGTACTGTCGCCTGCGTCCCGCCGTCTGCGGCCGATGGATGTGATCGTGCATTTCGAAGGCGTGGTCACGGGCGAACTCGATCTGCGGCTGGAAAGCTCTGCCGCGGCCGAATTTGCCGTCAGCACAAAGGACGACGCAGGCTTTACCGTTCCGCAGGTGCGATGGCACCTGTCCGGGCGGCGGGTGATGACACTGGACTGGGCGGAAGGCACGGGTATCGGCGATAATGCCGGGCTTGATGCCGCGGGACACGATCGCCGGGAACTCGCGATGCGGGTGCTGGGGCTGTTCCTGAACCACGCCCTGCGCGACGGTTATTTTCATGGCGACATGCACCAGGGCAATCTGAAGGTCAGCGCAAATGGCGACATCATCGCCTATGATTTCGGGATCATGGGCCGGATCGACGAATATACCCGTCGCGTTTATGCCGAAATCCTGTTCGGATTCATCCGCAAGGATTACCAGCGCGTGGCCGAAGTGCATTTCGAAGCAGGCTATGTCCCCGCCCATCAGGATGTCGACGAATTCGCCCGTGCCCTGCGCGCCGTGGGCGAGCCGATCTTCGGCATGGACGCCAGCCGGATATCCATGGCGCGGTTGCTGAGCTATCTGTTCGAGGTGACAGAACGTTTCGGCATGGAAACCCGCACCGAACTGATTCACCTGCAACGCACTATGGTTGTCGTCGAAGGGGTAGCACGATCACTTGATCCCCGGATGAACATCTGGGAAGTCGCAAAACCCGTGGTCGAGGATTACATCAAGCAAAGCATCGGCCCCAAGGCGTTATTGCGTGATCTGGGGCGCACCGCGATGATCCTGTCGCGTTTCGGCCCGCAATTGCCACGCCTTGCGGAACAGGCATTGATCAGGCTCAACAATCCGCCGCCGCCGCCGAAACCGCAGCGGCGCATCGCCCGGCTGTCATGGATGGCGCTGGGAGGCGTTGTGGTCGGCGTGTCCATGTGGCTCGGGCAGATGATGTAGCCACCAGATGCCGCAAAAGGGCTGGCTGGATCGCCCATTCCCTATTTCACCGCATCGCGCAATGCCGTGACCTCGTTGGCGGGCACGGCGATGCCCCCTTTCATGATCAGCTGTTTTTGACCCGCCTCAGACCGCACTTCTGTGACTACGGCATAGATTTCTACGCCCGTTTCACCGATCGGCTCACCTGCCCGGCGATTGATATAGGTAAAGTCATATACCCCTTGCGGGAGCCGCACCCCTGTCGGCCCGATCCCTGCCCAATCCCGCGCATCCGAAGACGCCGGGACAGCGAAACGATCAACGATGAAGCCATCCGCATCGCGCACGACAATTTCCCCTGATTCAGCGCCTGCCATAGGCTTGGGATACAATGTGATGGGATTCCCGTCATAATAGGCCGGTGCCGCAGCGCGCGCATCCTTGCCGACCCATCCTGCCATCTCAGCAAGCGCCGATTGAGACGTCAAGGCACGCAGCAGGTCGTTGGTTACCACCGCCTGTTCAACGGCGGAAAACGTCGCAAGCTGCGTCGCGAAATCGGTCGCCTCGACAGGGTTCAGGGGGTCCTGATTTTTCATCTGCGCTGTCAGCATGCGCAGGAAAGTATCAAAATCGGAACTGATACGCGGCTTTACCGGCACCGGGGGTTGCGTATCCGCAGTACGCGGGGTGGTTTGTGAAATATCCATAACATCTCCTTACAGGCGCAGGTCCAGGCCGGACTTTCTGCGGTCAACCGCGATAATCGGGGCCGACACCTCGGGCGGGGGGCGGCTATCGAAGTGTTGTTGTTGCGGGGCGGGGGTGTCGCCTTCCGGATCGGGCGATCTTTCATCGCTGAATGAAAAGGTGACATCGCTGTAACCCAGCGCATGAAATTCCTCTGTCAGCGTTTCGATATGGCGGCGCATCAGGTCCGTCGTTTCGGGCCGTTCAACCATGATATGCAGCGACAACGCCCCGTCATGCGCGGCGATATTCATCCGCACCCGGCCCAGTTCGACAGGGTTCAGCGCGATTTCGGTGCTCCGGCCCGGATGCTGCGTGATCGCAACGGCCAATTGCTTTGCAATCTGTCGCGGCATGTCGGGTGTTGCCTGTGCGCTCAGGGCAGATGGCTGTCCGGTCTGGCCCCTTTCCGGGGAAATCCCGATCAGTATATCGTCTTGATCCGCCAGCACGTTCATCGCAGTTTTGCTGTCCTGCAAAACCAAGGGCGGGGTCAACGCGCCGACAGGTTCCGCCACATTGACCGCACGCTTGGGCTGCGCGATCACTGTCGGCACCGGCACTGCCCTGTCGGCGCGCAGAGCCTCAAATCTCGCGGCCACGTCGTCTTTCTCGGCCGCCGGGACCGCAATCATCTGGCGCTCTGGGCTCCCATATGGCGCTGGCTGCGTTGACAGATCGCCCCGCGCCGACATGTCTGTCGTCTGGGACGCGGCCGCGGCCGGGCCAATTTTCTCCAGCGGCAGCGGCGTGCGGTCGGACACGCCATGCGACGGCGCGATGGCCGACACTGAAACAACTGTCGCAGCTGACGGCTGCGGCACCGCTACGGGCCGATGCTTCATTGGAATATCGGCATGCTCTGGCACCTGGACCGGATGGCTTTTCGCGTCGGGCACGATCTTATGCTGCACAGGATCGTGACCCAATACTTCGGCGCGCGCCTGAATTTCCGGGCCAGGCCGCTCGTTTGTCCAGGCTAGAGTGAGCATTCCTGATGCAGTTAATCTCTCCTCAGGCCTTTCTGCGCGGCGATCAGGCAGTTCAGCCTCCACAGCTTCGTCGACGGGTTCCACGGGATCTGCGCCGCCCGGAACGCGACCTTCAGATGCGTCTCCTGCGGCAGACACGGCGTCCGGCTGAGGATTCCCGTTCATGAACACATGCGCCTGACCCGACATCTTTTGCAAAATGAGCCTTGCAACCTGCCCGTCCGACGTCACTTCTACCGGCGGCGGTGGTTGATTTACAATTCGCTCTACCTGCGCTGTGGTCAATGACTGCGCAACAGGTCCGGCATCGCGCGGAATCAGATGTGCAGACGGATCATCGCGGGGATCTGTCTCGTCAGGGTTATCCGTGGGCTGATCAGGCTCAGGCGATGACGCATCCAAGGGTGACGTTTCACCCGTAACCGCGCGCGCATCCGTTTCCGCCTCAATCAAAGCGGCAAAAACAAGCTCAAACGCATCGCTAGGATCCGGCAGCAAGGTGCGACGCGGGTGCAGTGATTCCGTGCCTGCAGTTTCCGTGAAAAACAAAGGGAACATCGATTTTCCTGTCCAAGGTTATTTTTGATTTTGGCATTGAAAACTTATTGATTGTTTACCGCTGTGCGGCAGATTGGAAAAAATCTTTGATGGAGCCTGCAATGACCATGATTCCTGTCCTGCCACCGCCACGCGCACCCCTAAACCTGCCTGATTTTATTAATTCTGATTCGAAACTGCGCGACGCCGCACAAAAACTCGAATCGACTTTTCTGGCCGAAATGCTGAAATCAGCCGGCCTTGGGGCAAGCCGGTCAAGCTTTGGCGGTGGGGTGGGTGAGGATCAGTTTTCGTCCTTTCTGAGAGAGGCGCAAGCAGATGAAATGGCCCGCTCAGGCGGCATTGGCCTTGCGGAATCACTTTTCCACGCAATGAAGATCCGCCTGGATGCGTGACAATATCGTTCAGGATCTGCGCCAGCTTCTCGATGCGGAAAACGCCGCGATCATCAACGGCGATTTTCATGTGCTCGACAGCCTCGCGGCGAACAAGTTAGCGCTATTTCAGCGCCTGCACGACGCAGATATCCCGCAGACCGATCTGCGGCGGATCGCGCGCGATATTCAGAAAAACCAGTCACTTCTGGGTGCCGCGATCAAGGGCGTGGCGGCTGCGCGCGCGCGTATTCTGGCGCTGCGTGACGTGCGCCACGGCCTGCAGGTCTATGATCATACAGGCCAATTCGCGGATCTGCCCGTCGCGCGACCCGAGCTGTTGAAGAAGGCATGAATTAATTCAAATCCGCTGCATTGTCGGGCGACGCATTAATCGGTTGTTCAGAGTCCTGCGGCTAAATCAATGTGACTTCCAGAACGGCAAGGCACGATCCGGGAAAGACCCGGGGCACACGTCAGAATGACGCTCCACCTGCAGATTTGCAGTCTCTGAACCCCAACCGGCGCAAAGCGCCAAAAAAAGGACCGACATTCATGTCCAGCATTTTAACGAACAACAGCGCGATGGTGGCGCTGCAAACACTGAAATCCATCAACAACGATCTGTCGCAAACCCAGGCGATGATCTCTACCGGTAAGGCCGTCGGATCTGCGAAAGATAATTCCACGGTCTGGATAACCTTGGCGTTGGACGAATAGGCACGTTGTGTCTGGATCAACTGCGTCAATTCACCCGCGACGTCAGTCGCAGATTCTTCCCTGGCATAGCTGACGATATCCCCGGTCGGGCCATCGCCTGCGTCCCACAGAAAGAAGCTGCCGCTGCTGGGAGTGACGCGAAACATCTGCTGATCAAGGGTTTCAAGACCGTTGACGTTGGACACATCGACCAGAGGCACCTGATATAGAACCCGGTTGATACCGATATCGAATGAGGCGCGGACAAATCCGTTCCTGTCCACCTCGATCGAGGTCAGGCTGCCAACCGGGGTGCCGTTTTTCGACACCGACACCGGCGCAAAAGCATCCGATAATTGCGTTAGCCCGATGGAACTGCCGATTTCGCCGATAGCGATCTCCATCGGGCCGCCATTGACCTGAATCGTCAGATTGCCGGTTGCGGGATCATAGGGGCCACCCAAGGCCGCGACGGTGTTGGCGACACTGGCCAATGTGCCACCGCCGCCACGGGTGGCGTCAAACACCAGCGCATATTCTGCGATCAAATCAGGTAGTCCATCGGCGTTGGCATCCGCTTCGCTGTCGCGGACCTGCATCGTCCACGCATTCGATGCGCCATTTGCAGGGACGGTCGGGATAAAGCTGAAGATGAGGCTCGACGAGGCGCCAAGGTTATCGAAATATTCGACGGTCAAGGCTTCGGTTTCACCGGTGGCCCCTTCACGCGTGGATGTGGCAGGCAGGTTGACGGCAAGCCCGATGCGCGTTGTCGCCTCGCCCGCGAACTGGTTGGCATTGATCTGCACCGGCACAAGACCATCGACCGAGTCGCGCGGATAATTTGGGATCGTGCCATCGGCCAAGGCAGGTACCCCCATCAGGACCATGCCGCCGGGGCTGACCAAATAGCCCTGCGCATCCGGTCGGAATGATCCTGTCGTCGTCAGATGCATGGGATTTTCGCCGTTGCCGACAGCCACCGCCGCGGCCGTAGTCACCGGCAACATACCGCGCCCGCGCACGGCAAGGTCGGTGGGGTTCGACGTGGAAACCAGCGCGCCCCTTTCATCGATCCGCCGCGATACGCTGGTGCGCACCCCGCCTGCGGAATAGGTGCCGCGCCCGCTTTCGATCACCATGGATTCGAAATCGGTCACCGCCCGTTTATAGCCATAGGTGCCCGCATTCGCGATGTTGTCGGAAATCGTCGCCAGGCGCGATGCATTCGCCGCAAGGCCGGCAACACTGGCGTTCATGGAGGAAGAGATGCTCATTCAAAAGGGCCTTTCAGATACATGTGAAGCTTTGTTTCCGTCAGTCTAAATCCCGCGCATTAACATCAGACTAACAATGCGCACGGACATCGCGCCGTCAGATGTCCGCGCGCAATAAAATAACCTCCATCCGGTTGTTGCGTATCGCGGTCGGGTCGCCCACCGCCGGTTTGCGGTCGCCAGCACCCGTCTGCCGGACGATTCGCTGCGGGTTGAGGCCGCCTGTCTGCAGCATCTGGCGCATCTGCGCCGCGCGCCCGGTCGACAGATCCCACAGCGGATCGTCCCGCATCGGCAGTGGCTGTGCGCGCAGATGGCCGGTGATCGCGACAGGGTTGGTCACAGTTGCGAAAAGCCGGGCCAGCACGCCTGCGATTTCAATGGTGACGGGATTCGGTTCCAGGGTTGTGTCGACAAAAAGCTGCGCATCAGGCAGATCGAAGATTTCGACGATCAGCCCATCCTCGGTCAGGCGGGTGATGATATGGCGCAGCGCCTGTTCGGAAACCATGCTTTCGCCACCGCGGCCAAGCAATATATCCTCGATCTGCTGCAGGGCGGCGACCTGTGCGGCGGCGGCGCTGTCTTCCGCGATCTCTGATTCGGTCCGGACGGGGCGGTCGCCGATGGTGGGCTGGCGCGCACCTGTCCCGCTTTGCGCCAAGGTATCTTCGCTAAATATGCTGTCACCGCCAAACGCGCCGGTGCCGCCGCCCGACACGCGATTGATGGCGATATTGGGCGAAAAGTAATCCGCCAGGCCCTTGCGCTGTTGTTCGGTGGTCACATTGAGCAACCACATCAGCATGAAAAAAGCCATCATCGCCGTGACAAAATCGGCATAGGCCACCTTCCAAGCGCCGCCATGGTGCCCGCCGCCGGCGATCACCTTTTTGCGTTTGATTATCGTCGGAGCATTCGATCCCGTTGTCATATCCACACCTTTCCCACCCGCAACCAGCGATAAAGGGGAAAGTGTGAAGACCCTGTTAAAAATCCATTTCGTTATAAATGCGATGATGACGGGTCAGAACTGATCGTGGCGGCATGCCGGTTGATGGCCGCGCGCGCGGTTTCGGCTGCGGTCATCGCCGCCAGCATCGCCTGTGTCAGCGCAACAAAGCCGGTGTCATAATCCTTGCGCTGATCGCTGGCGTGCAGATCGCGGATCACGTTGAACAGGTCAGAGCGGGCATCAAAAAGATTCCGCGTCAGTTGTGTCATGGCGAAATCCTGCGGCATCACCCGCGCCGCAAGCCGCGACAGCAATTCACGCTGACGGACCATGTCGGATCGGTTGGTCCCATCGGGCACCGCATCAATCCGAAGTTGCAGGTCAATGATCCGGTCAATCAGATCGGCGGGGTCACAAGGGACAAGAATATCATTCATCAGTGCGTTCCATTACCAGCCGCAGCCTTGGGTCGGTGTTGAAACTAGCAAGCACCTTGCAGTCAGATGACCGCAAACCGTTAATCTTGTCAAAAGACCCACCGTACGGTGGTCCGAAAAAAACGCTTGAACGCGGCTACATTTTGTGTATCGGCACGACGACTTGTTAGTTCAGACCCGCGTGACTAATTTACGCAATGTAAGGTTTAGTTTACACTTGCCCCTCGACGTGATGTCATTCTAAACTGACAGTATGAGCGTTTCGTCCGACACATCCCTCCCCGATCTGCGGCGCTGGCCCGAACCACGCGCCATGCTCCGCCTGATCAAGCCGGTCACATGGTTTCCGCCGATGTGGGCGTTTTTATGCGGCATCGTCGCGTCTGGCGTCAGTCCGGCCGGCCATTGGATGCTGATCCTGCTAGGCGTGCTGCTGGCCGGGCCGATTGTCTGCGGCATGTCGCAGGCGGCGAATGACTGGTGCGATCGGCATGTCGATGCGATCAACGAACCGGACCGCCCGATCCCGTCAGGGCGGATACCGGGGCGCTGGGGCCTGTGGATCGCGCTGGCGATGACAGGGCTGGGGCTGGGCGTGGGCTATCAACTCGGGCCATGGGGTTTCGGCGCGACGATCATGGCGATCATGGCCGCTTGGGCTTATTCAGCAGAGCCTTTCCGCGCCAAGAAATCTGGCATCTGGGGGCCAGCGCTATGCGGTCTGGCCTATGAAACGCTGCCTTGGGTCACCGGTGCGGCGATCCTGGCCGCTGGTGCGCCATCGCTGCCCGTGATTACAATCGCCGTGCTTTACGGGTTGGGCGCGCATGGCATCATGACGCTGAACGATTTCAAAGCGGTTGAGGGCGACCGGGCCATGGGCCTGCGGTCCTTACCTGTCACGCTCGGCCCTGACGGTGCCGCCCGCGTCGCCTGCTGGGTGATGGCGGTCCCACAAGTCGCCGTGGTTGGCCTGCTGTTTTATTGGAACCACCCGTTTCATGCCTTGGGCGTCACTATGATGCTGGCCGTGCAAGTCGCCGCCATGCGGGTGCTGCTGCGCGACCCCTTGGGCAAGGCGCAATGGTATCAGGGCATGGGCATCCTGTTTTACATCAGCGGCATGATGATCGCCGCTTTCGCGCTGCGGGGGATCGCATGACGCTGACATGGGTACAGATTATCCGGCTGGGTCTGGTGCAGATGGCGCTGGGCGCGATCGTGGTGCTGATGACCTCGACCCTGAATAGGCTGATGGTGGTGGAACTGTCCCTGCCCGCCGTGATCCCCGGCTTACTGGTCGCACTGCATTACGGAATCCAGATGTCGCGGCCCAAATGGGGCCATGCGTCGGATGCAGGCGGGCAGCGCACGCGATGGATCATCGGCGGGATGGTCGCGTTGGGCGCAGGCGCGCTGATCGCCACCTTCGGGCTGATTGTGTTAGAGGGGTCTTTCCTTTGGGGCATGGTCATTTCTGCCATTGCCTACGCGCTGATCGGGCTGGGCGTGGGGGCGTCCGGCACGTCGCTGCTGGCTTTGCTTGCCACCACCACGGCACCGCATCGGCGCGCTGCTGCGGCAACGATCACATGGCTGATGATGATCTTCGGCATTGCGATGACCGCTGGTATCGTGGGGACGCTGATCGACCCTTACACCCCGCTGAAACTGCTCGAAATCGTCGCCGGAGTCGTTTTGATCGCCATCACGGTCACCACCGTCGCCGTCTGGGGCGTCGAACGGGGGCTGAAAGTCAGCCGCGCACCCGACCCCACCCCGTTCCGCCAAGGGCTGGCAGAGGTCTGGGCCGAACCCAAGGCGCGTAATTTCACACTATTCGTGTTCCTCGCTATGACCGCCTATTTCATGCAGGAACTGATCCTGGAACCCTATGCCGGGCTGGTTTTCGGCATGACGCCGGGGCAGACCACGTCACTGTCAGGCGCACAGAATGGCGGTGTCTTTTTGGGGATGCTGACCGTCGGCATCATGGCGACGGGGTTGAAAATCGGCGCTTTGCGCAACTGGGTCATGGCGGGTTGCCTTGGCTCTGC
The DNA here is from genome assembly GCF_046292185.1 of Yoonia sp. Lineage (GTDB taxonomy): Bacteria > Pseudomonadota > Alphaproteobacteria > Rhodobacterales > Rhodobacteraceae > Yoonia. The sequence goes on along the minus strand of NZ_JBKBQY010000079.1, from coordinate 2,836 downwards.
CGCCGCCCTTGCCATGATCACGCTGCTGGGGCCGATGGGACCCGGCGCACCGATCCTCCCTGCGGTCATGACGCTTGGCTTTTTCAACGGCATGTTCGCGGTTGCCGCCATCGGGTCGATGATGGCGCTGGCCGGTGAAGGCCGTGCGCGGCGCGAAGGCACGCGGATGGGCCTTTGGGGTGCGGCGCAGGCGATTGCCGCCGGTTTTGGCGGCTTGCTGGGCGCTGCCATGGCCGATGTCCTGCGGCTGACGTTGACCGACACGCAAGCCTTCGGCGCTGTGTTCCTTTTTGAAGCCTCTCTTTTCATCGCAGCGGCCCTTGTCGCGGCCAAAATCATGGACCGCGCAATGCCGTCCGCAACCCTCGTTCCGGGAGAATAGCCAATGCAATATGATGTCGTCGTCGTCGGTGCGGGGCCTTCCGGGGCCACTGCCGCCGAAGATCTTGCCCGTTCCGGTCACAAGGTCGCATTTATCGACCGTGAAGGCCGGATCAAACCCTGCGGCGGGGCGATCCCGCCCCGTTTGATCGCGGATTTCTTTATCCCTGACGAACAGATCGTGGCCAAGGTGAACACCGCGCGGATGATTTCGCCCACTGGGCGCAAGGTCGATATCCCGATTGAAAACGGCTATGTTGGCATGGTGGACCGCGAACATTTCGACGCTTTCCTGCGCCAGCGCGCAACCGATGCTGGCGCGCATCGCTATGCCGGGACATTTACCAGAATCACCCGTGATACGGACGGCACCCATGTCAATTACCGCGACAAGGTGACGGGCGAAGATATGAAGCTGACCGCGAAACTGGTGATCGGTGCCGAGGGCGCGCGGTCCAACGTCGCGCGGGCCGAGATCAAGGATGGCGACAAGATCCCCTATGTGATCGCCTATCATGAGATTATCGAGGCACCGAAGGCCAACGCCGCCTATGACCCTTTGCGCTGTGACGTCATCTATGACGGTCGCATTTCGCCCGATTTCTATGGCTGGGTCTTTCCACATGGCGCGCAGGCCAGTGTCGGGATGGGGTCAATGATCAAATCGGTGGATGTGAAACAGGCCACCGCCGATCTGCGCGCGAGCGCCGGGCTGGCCGATTGCAAAACGATCCGCCGCGAAGGCGCGCCGATTCCGCTGAAACCGCTGGACTGTTGGGACAATGGCAAGGATGTCGTGTTAGCCGGTGATGCGGCGGGTGTCGTGGCCCCGTCATCGGGTGAAGGCATCTATTATGCGATGGTCGGGGGCCGCGTTGCCGCGACGGCCGCAGCGGCTTGTCTAGCGTCCGGTCGGGTCAAAGACCTGCAACTGGCGCGCAAATTGTTCATGCGGGAACATAAACAGGTTTTCCGGGTTTTGGCCGCGATGCAGAACGCCTATTATCGCAGCGACGAACGGCGTGAGCGATTTGTTTCTCTGTGTCACGATGTCGACGTGCAAAAGCTGACCTTCGAGGCTTATATGAACAAGAAACTCGTGAAAGCCCGCCCCATGGCCCATCTGAAGATCGGTATCAAGAACCTTGCGCATCTGACGCGCCTGGTCTCGCCATTGCGCACATGACAATCATGATCCCGGCCTGGGTGAATGGCACACTGCAACCGGTGGAAAAGCTTGACGCGCATCGGCGCGGGCTGAAACACAAGGCGGTCAGTGTCTTTGTCCTGAACCGGGGGCGGGTGCTGATCCAGCAACGCGCCTTAGGCAAGTATCACACGCCGGGGCTGTGGGCGAATACCTGCTGCACCCATCCCGGATGGAATGAGGACCCGACAACCTGTGCCTTGCGGCGGCTGGACGAGGAATTGGGGATCACCGGCCTGCACCCCGCGCATCGCGACCAGATCGAATATCGCGCCGATGTCGGCGGCGGCCTGACCGAACATGAACTGGTCGAAGTTTATGTCGCCGATGCGCCCGATGACCTGATGATCGCACCCGACCCGGCAGAGGTGATGGCGACGCGCTGGGTCGATTTCTACGAATTGTCCGCCGATGTGACCCGCGATCCCGAACATTATACGCCCTGGCTGCGGATCTATATGCAGGATCATTGCGATACGATCTTTGGCGATCTCATGCGCGCGGTCTGAACCCTTTTCGTCGGCCCTCAAAAGGTGTTTACCGGGGGCAACAGAAAAGGACGGCAGATCATGGCGCTTTGGGTTTTCGGATATGGGTCGCTGTTGTGGAACCCGGGATTTACGCCGATCCGACAGGTCACGGCGCGATTGCCGGATTATCACCGCAGTTTCTGCATGCTTTCAATCCATCACCGGGGCACGATTGATGACCCCGGCCTTGTGCTGGCGCTGGATCATCTGCCGGGCGGGCAATGCACCGGCGTCGCGTTAGAGGTGGACCCGAACGAGGAAAGCACCGTTCTGGCCATGTTGCGCGAACGTGAATTGATCAGTTCCGCCTATTATGAGGACAATGTCGACCTGATCTGCAATGATGGTGAAACGATCAGCGCGCTTGCCTATATCATCGACCGGGACCATCCCCAATATTGCCGGTTCGATCTGGAAAAGCAGGCGCAGATGATCGCCCATGCGATAGGCGGGCGCGGGCCGAATGCCGAATATCTGTTCAATACCGTCACGTTGCTGACGGAAATGGGGATCAAGGACGACGAAATGCGCTGGTTGGCGGACCGGGTCCGTGCCTTGAAGGCAACATAAGACAGATGTGATAAAAATTGGATTTGTCCGCACCCTTGCAAATGCTGCTATGGATGCGGTGAAACCGACCAGTTCAGGATAAACCTTCGTGTCAGAAAAACGACCAGCCAAAATATCGGCGCAGTTTTCCCAGCCCATCCGGCAATTG
>NZ_JBKBQY010000078.1:0-15946 GCF_046292185.1 Yoonia sp. | reverse complement strand
ACAGGAACGGGCTGCTGCACAGCAGATCGGCGGCTGAATAAGTCTCACCCAGCAGATAGGGTTTGTCGCGCAATGCCGCGGATAGCCGGTCTGTCATGGTGGCAAAGTCGCGCAGGCTGGCCGTGATCGCGGGGTGATTGATCTGCGCCCACTGCAGGATGATGACAGGTTCCATCACACCCTGATAATAGAACAGCCATGACAGATAATCGCCCCGCCCCGGCGCACCATGGACGGGGCCCAGCCCCGCTTGCGGATAGCTGTCGGTTAGATGCAGGATGATGGCGCCGCGTTCGCGGATATGCTCATCGCCATCGACCAGATAAGGCACCTTCTTTTCGGGGTGGGGGTTTTGCGGGTCCGGCCCGCCCGATCCGTCCTGACGGGGGATCGTCACCTCGACGATATCAACATCGGCACCCAGTTCGTCGATCAATGTGATGATGGAAGAAGACCGGGAATTGGGAGAATGGTAGAGAACAGGCATAGCAACCTCGCTTTATGTATGGGATTTTCGTATAGATGAAGCCTCCTGACAGAATGCGGCAGTAACCCATGGCCCGGACCGACCGTTTGATGCGATTGATGGATGCCCTGCGCCGCTTGCCGCCGCCTGTGACGGCGCGACGGCTGGCAGAGGAAACCGGAATATCGCAACGCCAGCTTTACCGCGATATCGCGACCTTGCGCGCGGGTGGGGCGTTGATCGATGGCGCGGCGGGGGTCGGTTACGTGCTGACCGAAGATCCCGCACTGCCACCGCAGAGTTTTTCACGGCTGGAGATCGAGGCGCTGATGCTGGCCATGAGCGGGCTGGCGCAGATCGGCGATCCGGATCTGCTGCGCGCGGGGCAGGATGCGCTGGGCCGGATCATCGCCACGCTGCCCGACCCGCAGGCGCGACAGGCGTCGCATCGCGTGATGCGCAGCTGGCGTGCGCCTGCGGCAAGGCCCCCGGTCAAGGTTGATCTGGCCCTGCTGCGTCAGGCCTGTTGGGAAGAACGCAGCCTGACCATCGGCTATCTGGACCAGCAGCATGTGGCGACCGAGCGCGAGGTCTGGCCGCTGGGCCTGTCCTATAGTGACAATACGCTGATGCTGCTGGCCTATTGCCTGCTGCGGCAGGATTACCGGTTATTCCACGTTCACCGCATGCTGCATGCTGCACATAACGGCAACAGCTTCCGGCCACGGCGGGTGGCGCTGCTCAATGACTACCGGCGCATGGCCTGGGATGCGCACAGGACACTGCCGGATGACGCGATTACCCGCGCGCCGGAACAAAGCGTCTCGGCACCCGTTACAGGTTGTGATTGGCCACCAAGCCCATCTTGCGGTAGGTGTGATACCGAATAAGTACATTATGTTCCGAGGTCACGACGTGAAGACAAGCTTGTGGATGACGACAGCCCTGATTTTAGGGGCCGGTATGGCCACAGGCCAGGAAGTCCGATTGGTTGCCGATAATGCAGAGGATGCGCTGACCGCTGCATCCTTGCTCCTGTCGCTGGAAGATACCGCCGGTCCGCAGGATTATGTCGCCGCCGCGCGCGCGGACTATCGCCGGTTGCTGACAGCGCTTTATGCCGAGGGATATTATTCCGGCACCGTATCGATCACCGTGGACGGGGCCGAGGCGGCGAATATCTCGCCCTTGGCCGTGACGTCCGCGATTGGCGAGGTGGTGATCACCGTGAATTCCGGCCCTGCCTTTACATTCGGGCAGGTATCCATCGCGCCGGTGCCGCCAGAGACTGAATTTCCTGCTGATCTGGGCCCGACCGAACGGGCCCGGTCGGGCGAGATCAGAACCGCCGCGAATGCCGGCGTGACCGCCTGGCGCGAACTGGGTTATCCGCTGGCAGGGATCGACACCCAACAGATCGTCGCCCGCCATGCAGATGAAAAGCTGGACGTGACTGTCGGGCTTAACCCCGGACCCCAGTTGCGTTTCGGAGAGCTGGAAGTGAACGGCAATTTCAGGGTCCGCCCCGAAAGGATACGTGAAATCGCAGGGCTTCCGGTGGGCGAGATTTATTCCCCCGATGCCGTGGATGCCGCCGAGACCCGGCTGCGCCGCACCGGCACCTTCAACAGTGTTGCCCTGCGCATAGGCGAAGAGCCGGGGCCGGATGAGACGATCCCAGTGCGCGCCCAGGTGGATGAGGCCGCGCTGCGCCGGATCGGTTTCGGTATCGAATTATCCTCGGTCGAAGGGCTGACCCTGTCCACGTTCTGGCTGCACCGGAATTTTCTGGGCGGCGCGGAACGGTTGCGCGTGGATGCCAGCGTTTCCGACATCAGCGGGGAAACCGGCGGCACCGATTATAGCCTGCGCGCCAGCTTTGCCCGCCCTGCGACCTTTGGCGCCGATACCGATTTTTATATCGAGGCAGAAGTTTCACGGCAGGATGAACCCACATTTCTGATCGACAAATTCGAGATTGAAACAGGCCTGACCCGTTATCTGACGGACGATCTGACTGTCCGTGCCGGGATCGGCCTGTTGACCGCACGCGAAGAAACAGAGCTGGGCGAACGTGATTACACCTTGGTCATCCTGCCCTTGCGCGCAACGCTTGACCGTCGCGACAATGCCGCCAACGCCGCGTCCGGGTATTATCTTGACGGGCGGGCGACGCCTTTTGTCAGCATTGATGGCGAATTGAACGGTGCGCGTCTCTATGGCGATGCCCGCGTCTATCGCAGCTTTGGCGAAAATGACGGGCTGACGCTGGCCGCGCGCGGGATGGTCGGCAGCCTTGTGGGCGCGGATATCAGCGATGCCCCGGCGGATTTCCTGTATTATTCCGGTGGCGGCGGCACCGTGCGGGGCCAGCCATATCAATCACTTGGCGTCGAAACGCTGGTCGGGGGGGATGTTGTCACGACTGGCGGCACCTCTTTTCTGGGGGGGCAGTTCGAGGCGCGCTTTGACATCCGCGAGAACCTGTCTCTCGTCGGGTTTTATGACGTGGGCTATATCGGCGAAACCGCCGTGCCCGGCGAAAGCGGCGACTGGCACGCAGGTGCCGGGATCGGCGCGCGCTATGATACAGGTATCGGGCCGATCCGGCTGGATATCGGGACACCTGCCAGCGGCGACGACGCCGGAGGCAGCGTGCAGGTTTACATCGGAATAGGACAAGCGTTTTGAGATTTATTTGCCTGATCATCCTGTTGTTGCTGCCTGTGTCAGTGTCGGCGCAAACATCGGATGACGACCGTGGTTATCTGACCAATCTGATCGAAAGCAACCTGTCGGGCGAGGACCGCGTTGTCACGATCACCGGTTTCGAAGGCGCGCTGAGTTCCGAGGCCCGTATCGCCCAGATCACCATCGCCGATGCAGAAGGCGTCTGGCTGACGCTGGAAGATCTGGTCCTGCAGTGGAGCAGGGCATCGCTTCTGCGGGGGGCAATCAACGTGCAGCAATTGCGCGCAGGCCGCGTGATCGTGGACCGTGCGCCCATCGGTGGCGACACCGGGCCGTCGCCAGAGGCCCAGCCTTTCGCCCTGCCGGAACTGCCGGTCAGCGTGTCGCTGGGCGTGTTGCAGATCGATCGGATTGAACTGAATGAAACCTTTCTGGGCGAACCCGTGGTGGTCAGCCTGTCGGGATCGGCAAACCTTGCGGGCGGCGAAGGCCGTGCCGATGTGCTGGCCACAAGGCTGGACGGGAAAGAGGGCGTTTTCCAGATCGACGGCAGCTATTCCAATGACACCAATGTGCTGGCGCTGTTGCTCAACCTGCAGGAAGGGCCGGACGGGATCGCCGCACGGCTGATGGATTTGCCGGGCCGTCCTTCGGTCCAGTTGACGGTGGAAGGCAATGCGCCTTTGGATGATTTCGCTGCCAGCCTTACGCTGGCCACCGACGGGCAGGACCGGCTGGCAGGGGATTTCGTCCTGACCAGTACCGAAGGCAGGCAACAGGTGCGGCTGGATGTCGGGGGTGATATTTCGGCCCTGTTTGCAGAGGAATATCAGGATTTCTTTGGTACCGACGCGCAATTGCAGCTGGCGTTGAACCGCACAGATGACGGAAGGATTGATATCCCCCGCATCGCATTGGAGGCGGGCCGCGTCAATCTGGATGGCACCGTGCAGATTGGCCCCCAAGGCTGGCCCGAGACGATCCGGATTGCCGGCGGGATTTCATCTGGGAGTGCGGAGCCGGTGCTGCTGCCCTTGCCCGGCCCACGCACGCTGGTCGATGATGTGACGCTGGCGGTCAATTACGACGCCAGTGTTTCGGACGATTGGGATATGGATCTCACGGTGACCGGGCTCGAAAGGCCCGGTCTGACGATTGACACATTGACCCTGCGCGGTGGCGGTCTTTTGCAATCGGGCGAGGGCGCGCAGACTGGCCAGTTCACCGCGGACCTGAGCTATGGCGCGGAAGGGCTGCAACTGGATGACACTGCCACGGCAGAGGCTTTGGGCGAAGCCGTCACCGGCACGCTTGTCTTGTCGCGCATGGAGGGCGCCCCGACGGAGGTGACCAGTCTGACGCTGACAGGCGCGGGCATCGACCTGGCCGGTCAGGCGCAGGTTGCAGGACCGGCCAACGGATTTCAGACCGATGCGACCGTGACCATCGATGTCGTCGGACTGGGCCGGTTTTCGACGCTTGTCGGGCAGGACCTTGGCGGTGATGCATCTTTCGAGATCGCGGCCGATCTGACGCCGCTTGACGGGCTGTTCGATATTGTCCTGAACGGTGTGACCAGCGACCTGCGCGTGGGCATCCCACAGGCGGACGCCGTGTTGGCCGGGACGGGGACATTGACCGCCAATCTGGTGCGTGACACGACAGGCACAAGGGTGGAAAATTTCACCGTCGCGACGGATGCCGCCGAAATTGCTGCTGCGGTCACGTTGACGAGCGCCGGGTCACAGGCGGAAATCACCGCATCGCTGCGCGATCTGGCCCTGGTGCAGCCCGGCCTGCAAGGTCCCGCGACCACGACCGGGCAGGTGACCATGTCGGATACCGGGCAGATTATATTCAACCTGTCCGGCACCGGCCCTGCGGCCAGTTATCAGACCAGTGGCACAATTGTGCCCGTGCCCGAGGATGGCCAGACCATCAACTTTGAGCTGGACGCCGATGTCACAGACCTGTCTCGCTATGCAGACGTCGCTGGCCGCCCGCTGGCCGGGGCTGCGGCGCTGAACATGCGCGGTGTGGTGCTGAGCGATATGGCCCGCTTTACCTTGGATATTTCGGGTGACACGCAGGACCTGGTGACAGGCATCGACCAACTTGATCCGCTGCTGGCAGGGACCGGCACCCTCGCAATCGCGATGGAACGCACCGGGGATACCAGCCTGCGTCTGAACAATCTGTCGGTGCAGACGCCCAATCTGGACCTGCGCGGCACGGCGGATCTGCAGCTTGACGGCCCTGTCACCGCTGATCTGGCGCTGCGTATCCCCGATGCCAGCGTGCTGGACGGCACGCTGACCGGGCCGCTTGCGCTGACATTGGACGCTACCCCGACGCCGGAAGGCGAAACCGCGACATTGTTGCAGATCAACGGCCCCGGCACCGATCTGCGGCTGGATGCGGTGGTGGCGGATGCTGGTGCTGAATATGCCATAAGGGGCGATGTATCGGCGCAGGTCGCCGACCTGTCCGCCTATGCCGGACTGATTGGTCAGCCGGTCAGGGGCAGTATCAGTCTGAACGGGTCCGGCGCGCTTTTGCCGGATCTGAGCGCGTTTGACGCCCGCATCAACCTGCGCAGCGAAAACCTGGCTATCGGGAACCCGACCGTGGATTCCCTGCTCGCGGGGACGGGGCGCGTCAATGTCGATGCCGGACTGGCAGAGGGTGTGCTGACTGTCCGCACGCTTGAGGTCACAACGCCGCAGGTGTCGCTGGTTGCGGCGCTGGACACAAGCGCAGGCACCGGGCAGGGCCGGTTCAACGCCAGTTTGCGCGATATCGGTCTGTTCACGGATCAGATCAGCGGGCCGGTCCGCGCGACGGGCACGGCATCGATGGATAACGCGGGCAATTGGGGGATCGACGCCAATGGCACCGGCCCTGGCGGGTTGACCGCACAGGTCAGCGGTACTGTCGCGCAATCTGGTCAGCTTGATCTGGGTATCACCGGATCGGCGCCTTTGGGGCTTGCCAATAATGCGATTGAACCACGCCGGTTGAGCGGGACTGCGAATTTCGATCTGCGCGCACAGGGCGCACCCAGTCTGGACGCGCTGAGCGGGCAGGTCACCTTTGCCAACGGTCGGCTTGCCGCGCCGACGCTGGGTCAGGCGCTGAGCGGAATCACCGGGGCGGTCCGGCTGACCAACGGCACCGCGCAGATCGATCTGCGTTCTAACGTCGAAGGCGGCGGCACCGTGGCGGTCAACGGCCCCATCGGGCTGAGCGGTGCAAACAACGCCGATGTCACAGTGCAATTGACCGATGTGGTCCTGCAGGACCCCGAGCTTTACCGCACCACCGTGGGCGGCACGATCACCTTGCAAGGCCCGCTGCAAGGCGGCGCACGGATTGCGGGGCAGCTGGCGCTGGGGCAGACCGATGTGCAGGTGCCTTCATCCGGCCTCAGCACGCTGGGCAGTCTGCCTGATGTCGTGCATCAGAACCCTTCCGCGGATGTGCGCCGCACCCTGTCGCGCGCCGGGCTTCTCCCCAGCGGGGCAGAGGCAACCGGGGCTCGCGGCGGTGGGCGCGCGGCCTTTCCGTTGAATATCGTGATCGACGCGCCATCGCGAATTTTCATCCGCGGCCGTGGCCTTGATGCTGAACTGGGCGGGCAACTGACCATCGGTGGCACCAGTGCTAATGTCATCCCCGTGGGCCGGTTCGAACTGTTGCGCGGACGCATCGACATTCTGCAGCAGCGGTTTGAATTGACCGAAGGCAGCGCATCGCTGCAGGGCGATTTCGAACCCTATATCCGTCTGGTCGCCACGACTCAAAGCGCGGGCGGCACGCAGATCAGCATCATCGTCGAAGGTCCGGCCAGCGAACCAGAGGTGACTTTCCAATCCGTGCCCGACCTGCCGCAGGACGAAGTGCTGTCACAATTGATTTTTGGGCGCGACCTGCAAAGTATCACGCCTTTGCAGGCGGTGCAGCTTGCCTCGGCGATCAGCACTTTGGCCGGGCGTGGCGGCGGCGGGGTGATGGATCAGTTCCGGCAGAACCTTGGTCTGGATGATTTCGATGTGGTCACTGATGAAGATGGCGGTGCCGCCGTGCGCGCGGGCCGCTATCTGTCGGAAAACGTCTATACCGATGTAACGGTCGGCACCGGCGGGACAGAAATCAACCTGAATCTGGACATCACCGATGAGATCGTCGCCAGAGGCGGGGTCGATCAGGATGGGGGCACCAGCATCGGCGTGTTTTTTGAGCGCGACTACTGATCCGATCTGCGTCTGTGCCAGAGTCGCGGTGCGCTGACGCACAATCGCCCACCTAGGCAGCGCGAGGCGGGGCGATTATGTCTGCATCAAAGATGATAGGACAGAAGATGAATGATGAACTTGCCCTGATCAGCCGCGAAAAGCTGCCGGATGCATTGCAGGTGCTTCTGGCGGAATATCCGCGCGAAGGCTGGGAAAAGGACCCCGGCTTTGACGGGTTGATCAGGTTCTGGCTGGACCGGCACCTGATGTTCCGTCGCCTGATGAAGGAAATGTCCGGCGCCACGGATCTGCTGCTGGACCGCAAGATGGCCCCGGATCAGTTTGGTGCCACGCTGTCGCGCTATGGCGGGATGTTCGTGAACGGTCTGCACGAACATCACACGATCGAAGACACCTATTATTTCCCCAAGCTGATTCACAAGGACAAGCGCATCAGCAAGGGTTTCGACATTCTGGATGCCGATCACCATGCGCTGGATGAATTTCTGGCGTCCTTTGTGACCAGCGCAAATGGCGTCTTGCAGGCCACCGGCGACCGGGCAAAACTGCAGGATCAGGGCGGCGTTTTCCAGACCGAGCTGACCCGGCTTGAAAAACTTCTCAACCGTCATCTGGTGGACGAGGAAGAATTGATCGTCCCCGTTATCCTGCGCTATGGCAGCCGCGAGCTGGGCTGATCACCGCAGCCGGAATGCGGCGGCCTGACCCGCCCCCTGATCGACGGTAAATCGGATCAGGTCATCGTTGACCTCGACCAATTGGCAATTAAAGGGGATCGGGTCGCCGCCCCAGACCAGTTCACGGCAGAAATAACCGTCCTGCCAGCTCCATGTGCCTGCGACATCCCAACCGACAGCGCTGCCGGTGACCTGCCCGTCATTCTGCACGACCAGCCTGATTGGATAGAACCGATGGCGCAATTCGCGGCCTTCGACCAGTTGCATGAAAGCGGCCTCATCCGTGACGGGCGCGTAATCGGCGAAAGCAGCGCCCGCAGTCAGGGTCAGGCCGAGTGAAAGAGCCAGTGTTTTCATCGTCAACCTCCGTTTGCGTCTGATTTTATACGCACAAAGGGGTCGGTTGGTTCATTCTGGCCGCATCGGTGATGGGGGTTACAGCCCCAGCACATCCATCATGTCATAAGCGCCGGGGGTCTTGTCCTGACCCCAAAGTGCTGCCTTTAGCGCGCCGCGGGCGAAAATCGCCCGGTCGGTCGCCAGATGCCGCAGCACGATCCGTTCCCCGGCGGCGGCAAAGATGACGTCATGTTCGCCCACGATATCGCCGCCGCGGATCGCGCTGAAACCGATATCACCGCGTTTGCGCGCGCCGGTCATGCCGTCGCGCCCAGAGTCGCGGACATCTGACAGGGGCACGCCACGGCCCGCGGCGGCAGCCTCGCCCAGCATCAGGGCGGTGCCGGAGGGCGCGTCTACCTTTTGGCTGTGATGCGCTTCGACAATTTCGATATCGAAATCGGGGTCGAGGGCGGCGGCGACTTTCTGGGTCAGCTTGACCAGCAGATTAACGCCGAGCGACATATTCCCCGCCCGCACGATCACCGCATGATGGGCGGCCCTGTCGATGGCCGCGATGTCATCGACAGACAGGCCCGTGGTGCCGATCACATGCACGGCGCGCGCTTGCGCGGCAAGTGCTGCAAATTCGACCGTTGCGGCCGGCGCGGTAAAGTCGATCACCGCCTGCGCGCGCGCGAAGGCCGCCAGCGCATCATCGGTCACGGCGACGCCGACAGGCTGGCCACCCATGGCGGTGCCGATATCCTGCCCGACCCATGCGTGGCCCTGCCGTTCCAGCACCCCGGTCAGATGGCATTTGTCCGATGCCAGCACGGCACGGATCAGCATCTGCCCCATGCGCCCTGATCCCCCAGTGATCACGATTCCCGGTGTGTCGGTCATGTCTGCCCCTTCGCTTTGCGCCCTGTTTAGCGGCGCTTGGCGCAGGACGCAAAGCCTTGCTTGGCTTTGCGGGCAAGAGTGATTAAATGTCCCTCATGGCAAAGAACACACAAAGAGACGGTAAAGCCCCGACGCAGCGGATGCTGCGGGTGGGCGAGATGATCCGCCGGACATTGTCCGAAATCCTGCAGCGGGGTGAAGTCCACGACCCCGACCTTGCACGCATGTCCATCACCGTGGGCGAGGTGCGTATGTCACCCGATCTACGGATCGCGACGGCGTTCATCCTGCCACTGGGCGGTGAGGGCAAGGAAGAAGCCCTGGACGCGCTGCGCCGCAACCGCCACGAGGTCCGGCATCTGGTGGTCAAGGGCGGCACGATGAAATTCGCGCCCGAATTGCGGTTCCAACTGGACGGCACATTCGATCAGATGGACGCCACACGTGCGCTGTTGGCGGAGGATCACGTCAGGCAGGATCTGGACAAGTGAAACGCGCGCTGTGGTTGCTGTTGATCTGGTTTGCAGCCCCTGCAGCGGCCGTGACCTGCGAAAATGTCAGCTATCTGGATAAAAGCTATACCACCTGCACGGTCGATCCCGCCCGTGACAACCTACGCCTGTTCCACCGGCAGGCCGATGGTATCATCGGCAGTTTCCGCGGGATCGAGGCAATGCCCGACGTCGCGGCCCTGCCTTTTGCGATGAATGCGGGGATGTATCATCCTGATCGCGCCCCGGTCGGGCTGTATATCGAAGGCGGGGTAGAGGCGATGCGCGTCATCCCCAACGCCGGACCGGGCAATTTTGGTCTGCTGCCCAATGGCGTGTTCTGCATCAATGACGACAGCGCGCTTGTGTTCGAAACGATGGATTACATCGCGGAAAACCCAACCTGCCGCGACGCCACCCAATCCGGCCCGATGCTGGTGATCGACGGGGCGCTGCACCCAAGGTTCCTGCCTGACAGCAATTCGCGGTTTCTGCGCAATGGAGTCGGCACCACCGGGGCGGGGGATCGTGCGGTCTTTGTCATTTCCAACAACGCGGTCAGTTTCCACGAATTCGCCAGTTTCTTTCGCGATTACCTGCAATTGCCCAATGCGCTGTATTTCGATGGCAAGGTGTCGCGGCTGCACGCCCCTGCGCTTGGCCGGTCCGATTTCGGGTTTCAGCTTGGCCCGATTGTCGGCGTTGTCGAATAGGCCAGCCGCGCGATCCGTTCCACATCGGCGCTGCAATCCAGACCGGTGATCTCTTGCGGGCTGAACCAGCCGACATCGGACACGTCATCCGCCGCGACAGGCGTGCCGCTGACGTAATCGCACAGCACCACGGCCAGCAGGAAATGGAATTCCAGCCGTCCTGTCGCATCATGTTGAATGATATCAAGATTTGTCAGATAGCCCTGCGCGCGCCCCTGCACGCCGGTTTCCTCGGCCAGTTCGCGCAGGGCGGCGGCTAGTGCTGTCTCTCCGGGATCGACATGCCCGCCGGGAAAGCCCCAGCGCCCCGCATCCGGCGGGTTCTTGCGCCGCACCAGCAGCACCCGGCCTGCGTGGCGCAGCACGGCGATAGCGGCCAATCTGGGGAAATGACGGGTCATGGGTGCAGTTTAAAGCCTGGGTCAGGCAAGGGAAAGCGCCATTGCCTCTTGGCGCTGGGCATGATTGCACACATATAGAAGGTCAAATCCCGATCAAGGAGCACCGCCATGCTGGAACTGAACGCGAAACCGCAACCCCCTGTCGATGTCATCAAGGACGGCACAGATGCCAGTTTCCCGGCTGATGTGATCCAAGCCTCGCAGGATGTGCCGGTGATCGTCGATTTCTGGGCACCGTGGTGCGGCCCGTGCAAGACGCTTGGCCCCGCGATCGAGGCGGCGGTGACCAAGGCCGCTGGCCGCGTCAAGCTGGTCAAGATCGATGTGGATGCCAACCCCGCGTATGCGGGCCAGTTGCGGGTGCAGTCGATCCCCACGGTCTATGCCTTTTATCAGGGTCGCCCGGTGGACGGGTTTCAGGGGGCGCTGCCGCCGTCCGAGATCAACGCCTTTGTCGAAAAGATCGCCAATCTTGCCAGCGCGCCCGAAGATGACGGGCTGACCGAGGCGCTGGATGCCGCTGATCTGATGCTGACCGAAGGGGCCGCCACGGATGCTGCCGAAACCTTTGCTGCGATCCTGCAGGAAGATCCTGCCAATGTCCGCGCCTATGCCGGGCTGGTCCGGTCCTATCTGGCGCTGAACGATATCGATCAGGCCGAGGCGATTTTGAACGGCGCGCCTGCCGAAATTTCGACTGATCCCGCGTTAGAGGCGTTGCACGCCCAGATCACCCTGCTGCGCGAGGCGGCCGATGCCGGACCTATCAGCGAGTTGCAGGCGCAGGTCGATGCGGACCCGGCGAACCATCAGGCCCGGTTCGATCTGGCCGTGGCGCTACATGCCAACGGCGAGGTGGAACAGGCCGTGAATGAGTTGCTGGAGCTTTTCCGCCGCGACCGGGACTGGAACGAAGGGGCCGCAAAAACCCAATTATTCAAAATATTCGACGCCCGCGATGCCAAGGACCCGATTGTCCTGACCGGGCGGCGTAAACTGTCGTCGATCATATTTGCCTGATCACGACAGCGGGCTATTATCATCTTATGATTTCATCAACTGATCTGCCAGACACCATCCCGGTGTTTCCCCTGCCCGGCGCGCTGCTTTTGCCGCGTTCGCGCTTGCCGCTGCATCTGTTCGAGCCGCGCTATCTGGCGATGCTCGATGACGTGCTGAAGACATCCTCGCGGCTGATCGGGATGGTGCAGCCCTATGATTCCCCCGGCGCCGCCGGAAAGCTGCACAGCATCGGTTGCGCGGGCAAGCTGACCGCGTTTTCCGAGACTGAGGATGGCCGTTACATGATCACCCTGTCGGGCGCGTCCCGGTTCCGTATCGTCGAAGAGGTCGAAGGTTTCACCCCCTACCGCCGCTGCAAGGTGAACTGGCAGGGCTTTTCCCGCGATCTGGGGCCTGTGGAAAAGGACGACGATTTCGACCGTCAAAGTTTCATGAAAGCGCTGAACCGCTTTCTGGAGGATCGTGGCCTGTCCACCGACTGGGACAGCCTGAAAGAGGCTGAGGATGAATTGCTGATCAATTCGCTGTCCATGCTCTGCCCCTTCACCCCGGAAGACAAACAGGCCCTGCTGGAGGCACCGTCGCTGTCCACCAGGCGCGAAACCCTGCTGACGCTGATGGAATATTCCCTGCGTGGCGGCGATGGCGAAGGTGTCATGCAATGAGCAGTGCAGAATTCGACCCCAGGATGCTGGAGGCGCTGGTTTGCCCCGTCACTCACGCCACCCTGCGTTATGATGCCGAAAAGCAGGAACTGATCAGTGAGAACGCGCATCTGGCATTTCCGATCAGGAACGGGATACCCGTAATGCTGGTGGATGAGGCGCGGCAGGTGGAGTGAGGGCGGCTTTGCACCCGATTTTCAATTATCCGACACGGTGAATTCCCGCCTGATATCTGCGGTGGCCACCCACCAGGCTGACGCCTGTGTCCGTTGTTGATGTGCATCGAACGCGGCCCTGTCGGTGAATGTCTCATCGACGTGCCAGATCAATGGATCGTCGGTTTGCCTAACTTCGAAACGGATACATCCCGCCTCTGCCCGCGACAGGCGGGTATGTTCGGGCAGGTGGTGTGCCACACGCGCCGCCTGCTCTGACGTCTGGCAGATCAATTGTCCGCAAAGCTGGATCATCTCTGCATCAACCGTGGCAAATGACCGTTCAGCCCTGCCGCCTGCCGCATGAAGCCGCGCCGCAAGCGGGGGGCGCTGTTGATCAGCCCCATGCCGATGTCGCGGGCGGCGCGGATCAGGGGCTTGTCGTTGGAAAACAGCCGGTTGAACGTGTCCGTCGCCAGCGCGAGCGTTGCCGTGTCGAACCGCCGCCATTCCTGATAACGCTGCAACGTCTGGGCGCTGCCGATATCCTCACCCCGGCTGCGCGCGGTGGCCAGCACATCGGCCAAGGCGGCGACATCGCGCAGACCGGCGTTCAGCCCTTGCCCCGCAATCGGGTGGATGCCGTGGGCCGCGTCGCCGACCAGCGCCACACGGTCCGCGATCAGGCTGTTGGCCAGTGTCAGGTTCAAAGGATAGCTGAACCGCGCCCCGGTCAGGCTGATATCGCCCAAGAAACTGCCGAAGGCGGGCTTTAATGCGGCGGTAAAGGACGCCTCGTCCATCACCATCAGCGCTTTGGCGCGGGCTGTTGTCTCGCTCCAGACGATGGAACTGCGGTTGCCGGTCAGTGGCAGGATCGCCAGTGGCCCGGCGGGCATGAAGAATTGATGCGCGATGCCGTTATGGGGTTTGTCATGGGTCACGGCGCAGACCACGGCGGTCTGTCCGTAATCCCAGCCGGTGCGTTTGATGCCTGCACGTGCGGCGGTGCCGGATTTACGCCCGTCCGACCCGATCAGCAAAGTGGCGTCCAATGTCGCACCGGACGCCAGCGTGACAGTCACGCCGCCCGGCGCGACCTGCTGCCCCACGACGGTTTCAGCAGCCAGATGTGTGATGCGCTCGTCCGCCGCCATGGCATCAAGGAAAGCGCGGCGCAGGTGCCGGTCTTCGACCAGATAGCCCATCGGGCCTTCTTCGATCTCGGCATGGTCGAAATGCATCATCCAGGGGCTGGGGCCTTCGCCGGCACGCCCGTCTGTGACCTTGATTTCCAGCATTGGCTGGGCCTTTTCCACGATCACGGGCCAGATGCCAATGCCGCGCAGCAACCGCATGGATGTCAGCGCCAGCGCATAGCTGCGCCCGTCGAAATCAGGGTCCTTGTGGACAGGCAAGGGCAGGCTGTCGATTATCGTCACGGTGAAACCGGCTTGCGCCGCTGCCAAGGCCAGGGCAGGTCCGTTCAGGCCGCCACCCACGATGATCATATCATTTTTCATAAGGATCAATATGCGCCAAGAGGCGGGATTGTCCATGCGCCTTTGCGCCGCTAGGGTCCCGCCAAACAGGAGTATAATGATGGATGACTGGCGCTGGCAAACTGCCGCCGATCTGGGGCGGGGCATTGCCGCCGGGGCGATTGACCCGGTCGCGCTGACCGAGATTTATCTGGATGCCATCGACACCCATGAATATCGCGACCGGATCTATGCGCGTGTGACGCATGCCCGCGCGCGGGCCGAGGCAAAGGCAGCGGCAGAGCGGGCCGCATCCGGGCTGCGCCGGGGGCCGTTGGATGGCGTGCCGGTGTCGTGGAAGGATTTGTTCGACAGCGCCGGTATCGGGACCGAGGCGGGGACAGCCCTGATGGCTGGCCGCGTGCCGGAGCGGGATGCCGTGGTGCTAGAAAATGCCACGGCGGCGGGGCTGGTTTGTCTGGGCAAGACGCATATGTCGGAAATTGCCTTTTCCGGTCTGGGCCTGAACCCGATCACTGCAACGCCGCCTTGCGTGAATGATGTGAATGCTGTGGCGGGGGGATCATCGTCGGGGGCTGCGGCCTCGGTCGCGTTCGGGCTGGCGGCGGCGGGGATCGGCACGGATACCGGCGGGTCGGTGCGGATACCGGCAGCGTGGAATGACCTGATTGGGCTGAAAACCAGCCACGGGCGGCTGTCGTTGGAGGGTGTTGTGCCGTTGTGCCTGACCTTTGATACCGTCGGACCCCTGTGCCGGTCGGTGGAGGATGCGGGTTTGCTGCTTGCCGCGCTGGAAGGGGCAAAGCCTGTTGACCTGACGGGCGCCGATCTGTCCGGTGTCCGGTTGATGGTGCTGGATACGATTGCGCCGGACGATATGCGCGATACCCCGCGAATGGCGTTCGAGGCGGCGGTGGATCGCCTGAAGGCTGCTGGCGCGCAGGTCGAACATCGCTATTTTTCGCAGCTTTTCGATGCGTTCAACGTGGCGGGCAATCTTTATGCCGCCGAAAGCTATGGCTGGTGGCGCGATCTGGTCGAGGCGCATCCCGAAAAGATGTTCCCCCAGATATTGGAACGTGTGCGCGGCGGCAAAACCGTATCCGGCCCCGATTTCGTGGCGGGCTGGAATATCCTGCGCGGCATCCGCAAGGAATATGCCGCCGAGACCGCGCAATTCGACGCGGTGATCATGGCGACGGCACCTTTGTTGCCGCCGGATGCGGAACGTTTGTTGACGGATGACGCCTATTACAAATCTGAAAACCTGCTTGCCCTGCGCAACACCCGCGTGGCGAACTTGCTGGATGTCTGTTCGATCACTTTGCCCACCAGCGTACCGTCCTGCGGGATCATGTTCAACGGGCAGACTGGAACCGAGGCGCGGTTACTGCGGCTGGCGGTCGCGGCGGCGCGGGCTTTGGGGTAAGTATCTGACGCCCTCGGCTGCGCTATTGAGGCGCAGAAGATGGGCGCGCCCGGTCTGAAATGCCACAAATTCCCGCCAAAACGAGGCGGGCGCTGGACACAAGCGCCCCGGCTGCGTTAGTTTGCATCAAAAGCGGGGCGAAATGATCCCGCGAATTGAGGCAGTTATGGATTTTCCCGCGCGGTTTTCGGACCTTCCGGTTGCGACATGGCCACGTCTGCGTGCGCTTTTG
>NZ_JBKBQY010000077.1:0-16257 GCF_046292185.1 Yoonia sp. | reverse complement strand
GATCATCGTCAATTCCTCTGCCGTGGCGGGCCATTGCGTGATCGAGGATGATGTGATCATCGGCGGTCTGTGCGGCGTGCATCAATTCGTGCGGATCGGGCGGGGCGCGATCATCGGGGCGGTCACGATGGTGACGGCGGATGTCGTGCCGCATGGTCTGGTGCAGGCCCCGCGCGGCGTGTTGGACGGGCTGAACCTTGTCGGGCTGAAACGCAAGGGCGTGGACCGCGCCGATATCACAGCACTGCGCGCCGCCTTCCAGATGCTGAAAGACGGTGAGGGCAATTTTCAGGACCGTGCCCGCAAGCTCGGCGTGGAAAGCGATAGCGACTATGTGCAGGATATGGTCCGTTTCATCCTTGGCCCGTCGGACCGTAATTTCCTGACGCCCGGCTGATGCTGGCGCTGATTGCAGGTAGCGGCGATCTGCCCCCCGCCTTGCTGGCGCGTCTGCCACAGCGTCCGCTGATCTGCGCGCTGGCGGGGTTCACCCCGCAGGTCACGCCAGAGGTCACATTCCGGCTCGAACATCTGGGCACGTTTCTGGCCGATCTGGCCGCGCGCGGTGTCACGGATATCTGCATGGCCGGTGCGGTGAAACGCCCCGTGATCGATCCCACGCAGATTGATGCCGCCACCGCCCCGCTTGTTGCCCGATTGCAAGAGGCGATGGGCAAAGGCGATGACGGCACGCTGCGCGGCGTGATCGCGATATTGGAAAATGCCGGGTTCAACATCATCGCCGCGCATGACCTTGCCCCCGATCTGCTGCCTGATCCGGGCGTCATGGCGGGGATGATCGCGCCGCAGATCAGGCGCGATGCGGTGCTGGGCGAACAGGTGATCGCCGATATGGGCCGCAGCGATACCGGGCAGGCCTGTCTGATCCTGCAGGGACGGGTGATCGCGCGCGAAGATGCGCAGGGCACCGATGCGATGATCGCGCGCTTTGCGCCCGGTGATGACCCGCTCTGGGGCGCGGTCGATGCGGTGGGGGCGCTGCTGGGCGACGCGGCGGAATGGCTGTCCGGCGCCGATGGTGCGCCGATGGATGCGCGCGGCGCGATCCTGTTAAAGGCACCGAAACCCGGTCAGGATCGCCGCGCCGACCTGCCCGTCATCGGGCCGCAGACTGCGCGCGGTGCTGTTGCCGCCGGGTTGGCCGGTATCGTCGTCGAGGCGGGCGGCGTCATCGTCCTGCACCCCGATCAGATCATCGCGACACTGAACCGGGTCGGGGCATGTTTCTGGGTCCGGCCCAAAGGTGGCGCATGAAGGTGTTCGTAATCGCGGGTGAGGCGTCGGGCGACAAACTCGGCGCGGCGCTGATGGCGGGGCTGAAACAACTGCGCCCGGATGTGACTTTCGACGGTGTCGGCGGTCCGCTGATGCAAGCGCAAGGGCTGGTCAGCCGGTTCCCCATGGACGAACTGTCGGTCATGGGGCTGGCCGAGATATTGCCGAAATATTTCGCCCTCAAAGCCCGGATCAGGCAAATGGCCGATGCCGTGGTGGACACCGCACCTGACGTGCTGATCACCATCGACAGCCCCGATTTCTGCCTGCGGGTGGCGAAACTGGTCAAGGCGCGCAGTGCTATCCGCACCGTCCATTATGTCGCCCCCACGGTCTGGGCATGGCGGCCCAAACGTGCCGCCCATATGGCGCAGCATATAGACCATGTGCTGGCGCTGTTCCCGTTCGAGCCACCGCTGATGCAGGCCGCAGGCATGCGTTGTGATTTCGTCGGCCATCCGGTCGTGACGGACCATATCGCCAGCGCCGATCAGGCCGCGGCATTGGGCGATGGCACATCAATCCTTGTCCTGCCCGGCAGCCGCAAAGGCGAGGTCAGCCGCCTTGCCCCGCGTTTCGCGGATGTCATGGCGCGGATCGCGGCCAAGACCCCCGATGCGCGTTTCGTGATCCCGACCACTGCCAATGTGCATGATCTGGTGCAGGCGCAGGATTGGCCTGTGCCGGTCACGATCCTGCCACCCGCCAGCCCGGACAAAGCTGCATGGTTCCGCCGTGCCGATGTGGCACTGGCGGCGTCGGGCACCGTGTCGCTGGAACTGGCCGCGAACAGCACCCCGATGGTGATCGCCTATGACATGGCCTGGCTCAGCCGGATGATCATCAGCCGGATGTTGCTGGTCGATACGGTGACGCTGGTCAATCTGGTCAGCGACACCCGCACAGTGCCGGAATTCATCGGCAAAGCCTGCCAACCCGGACCCATCGCCGATGCAGTGCTGGCGGTGCTGGCCGACCCCACGGCACAGCAGGCCGCGATGGATACCACCATGGACAGGCTCGGGCGCGGTGGGTTATCCCCGGCCCTGCGCGCGGCGCGTGCGGTGCTGGACGGCCTTGACCAGCCTGCCATCGTGGATCACCAGACCTGACGCCAGCAGCGCAAATCCGGCATAGGCGCGCAAGGGCAGGGCCTCGCCCAGCACCACGGCACCCAGCGTGATCGCGACAGGCGCGACCAGCAAGGTCACCAGCAATAGATTGCCACTGCCCGCCATCGCCAGCACCCGGTAATATAAAAGATAGGCCAGCGCCGTCGCGATCACCGCATAATAGCCGATGGCGACCCATGTCTGGGGTTGCAGGTTCAGGCTGATCGGCCCTTCCAGCGCCCAGGCCAATGGCACGGCGATCAGGGTCGATCCTGCCAGCATCCCCGCCGCCGCAACCTGCGGCGTCAGCCCCGCCAGATTCTTGCGCGCCCAGACCCCGGCCAAGGCATAGCTGAAGGCACCGCCCAGCACGGCCAGTTGACCCAATGAGCGGATATCAAACTGCGTCAGCGCCGACAGCCCGATGGCGGTGGCCACGCCGAAGAATCCAAGGCCCGCGCCAACCGCCTTGCGCAATGTCATGCGTTCATCGGCCAGAAAGATCGCCGCCGTGATCCCCCCGAAAATCGCGGTCGAGGCATTCATGATCGCGGTCAGCCCGGTTTCGATATGCAACTGGCCCCAGGCCATCAGGCCAAAGGGAATGACATTGTTCAGCAGGCCCATGATCAGGAACGCGCCCCAGATCGCCGGGTCACGCGGCAAGGGCAGGCGGCGCAGCGCCACATAGCTCCACAGGATCAGCATCGCCCAGAAGGTGCGATGCGCGACGGATGTCAGCGGCCCGATCTCCTCCAGCGCGACATGCACCGACAGGAACGACGCGCCCCAGATCAGCGACAGGATCATCAGTTCCGCCCAGGCGCGGCCAGAGAGTGTTTTCTGCATCGGTATCATGGCCGCGACTTGACTGCTTTGCACAGGCCAGCGCAACCCGGATCATGCGGGGAAGCAACGAAAAACCCCGCCCGTGTAAGGGGCGGGGTTTGGTTGGAAAAAGATCGTCAGATCAGAAGTTGTAAGCGACCCGCAGGCCAAGCGCCCACGCGGAGTTGTCTTCGAAGCTGCCGAGTGTCTGACCCGGTGCACCAACCAAAGCCACTGGCGCTTCGGTATCTGCATCGCCGATCCAGATGTGACGGACACCGCCGGTGATGCGGATATCACCCATCGTATAGGTTGCCGCCACGCCCAGCGACGTGCTGCCGTCAGTTGGCCCGAGGTTGCCTGCGAAACCGCCGTTGCTGGCCTCGTAACCCGCAGTCACCGCGCCGGACCATTCATCGCTGAAGCGACGGCCCACGCCGAGGTTGTATGTGATGACGTCGTCTTCGTAATCAACCAGCGAAGGATTGCCGGGACCCGACGCGAAACCGGGCGGGGTGATATCAAACTCGCTCCATTCTACCCAACGGATTGAGCCGAACAGCAGCGTGTCCGCCGCAATACCCGTCTGACCTTCGAGCGTCAGCGATTGCGGGATGGTGCTTGAGAAGCTTGTCGCAACGCCATTCTCTTCAGAGCGGAAATCATGGGTCACCGCGCTGTGATAGGTCAGCGACACGCGCGCAGCGATGTCAGGCCGTTCCCAGCCCGCGCCTACCACGTAACCGAAATCCGTCTCGCGCGAGGTTTCCATGGTGTAACCGTTGAACAGCGCGACTTGACCCTCGGTGCGCACCGCACGCGGGCCACCGTAGACGGTGACATTGTTTGGCATCTTGTAGCTTAGCAAAGCTGTATAGGCGATGCTGTCGATGGACGCCGTTGACCCATTTGCGGTGGGAAACAAAGGTGACAACCCGCCACCATATGCGTAGTCAGTGTCTGCAGCGTAATTTACATCCGCGCCGTAAGGCTGATCAATGATCAACGCGATCGCCATTTGATCGTTGACCTGGTTCTTATAGCTAAAGCTCGTCAGGCTGTAGGACTCCGATACATTACCAGAGCTTGCACCAGCCGGCGATATTTCCAACATAGGTGGTACCGCGATTTGCTGCGTCCCGCTCACGTTCGGCGAGACATAGCCAAACGACAATTCCAGATAATTTCCGTCCTCGAACAAAAACGCCATGGATGGCACCGCGCGTTCGATTCCTCCCGCATGTGCCATCGATGTCGTCAGCATCAGCGCTGCGCCGACGGTAAGTGCTTGTTTCATGTCCTTCTCCCCACCATGAACAAATTGATCACTTACGGTAGGGAATGCCGGTTCATTCGGTCAATTGTGGACGCTACGTCAACATTTGACTTTTCCGTGACGTCACAGGATTTTGAAAATCAGCAAGCTATTGAAATATAATGAACTGTTCAGTTCAAAACTGCCCGTCGCGACTGCCGGATATTGATGTAATTGCCGACAAAGATCAGCGCCGCCCCGACAAAGACCAGCAATTCCAGCGGCTCATCATACAGCAGCATCCCGACCACAGCGATTGTGGGCAGGCGCGCGAAATCCATCGGCATGACGGTGCTGGCAGGGGCGATGGTCAGCGCCTTGGTCAGGCAATAATGCGCGACCAGCCCCGCGATGCTGATGATGACAACCCAAGGCATCAGCGCCAGCGACGGCACCGCGATATCCCCGTCATAGCCTGCGGTGATCAGCCCGAAAACTGCCTGCGACGTGGTCAGGAAAAACAGGATCGAGGTGACGCTTTCGGTCCGCGTCAGCTTGCGGGTGTAAATCGCGCTGAGCGCGAAAAACACCGCACAGCCCGCAGCGGCCAGCAATCCGGGGCTCATATTGCCCGGATCAGGGCGGGCGACGATCAGGATACCGATAAAACCGATCAGCGCCGCGATCAGGCCCACCCCCGTCAGCCGTTCCTGCAGGATCAGCGGTGACAGCAGCAAAACCCAGATTGGCGTGGTGAATTCCAGCGCGAAAACCTGCGCCAGCGGGATCGTCATGATCGCGAAAAACCAAAGGTTCTGCCCGATGAAATGACAGATGTTGCGGATCAGATGCAGCCCCAGCTTTTGCGCGCGGATCTGGTGCAGGCTGCCGGCATAAAACCCGATGCCCAGCACGATGAAGATCCCGATCACGCTGCGATACAGCATCAGCTCGAACGTATCGAGCTCGGCACTGACACTGCGCCCGCCGATCGCCATCGTGGTAAACGCGACAATCGCGCCGATCATCCAAAGCGCGGCCTGCAGGGTGGTGGTCATCGGGATATTTACCTGAAACGGAAAAGAATTGCCTTCTTGTGACAGCCCCGGCTGCTTTTGCAACCCGCGATCTGGAATGGATCGCGCGGCGCATAATGCAGGCAATCCGGGGCCGCGCAGCACCGCACGCGCACTTAAACCTATTTTAATGGGTATGCGCGATACTGTCGGGAACGTCATCCGTCAGCAAGAGGCACCCAATGCGTATTCCATCGTTAAATTCCATCTCTCTTTCCCGCAAATTACCTGTGATTATCGCGAGCATTGGGCTTGCGGCGTCATTGGCTGTCGCGGTTCTCAGTTACCTCGACTTTCGCCACAGCTTTATGGACCTGATGGAACGCAAGCTTGAGGTGCTGACCGAAGAACGCGCGCAATCGCTGCAGCAATGGGATATGCAGCTACAGATCGATATCAGGAAACTCAGCGCTTTGCCCTCGACGGTGAATGCAACGCGGATGCTGTCCTCGACCTATGCGATGCTGCCGAACCTCACGCAGTTGCAATCGGCCTTTGTGACCAACAACCCCCATCCGGCGGGCGACAGACACCGCATGGACCGCGCGGCAGAGGATTTTGCATACAATACCCAGCATGCGAATTTTCACCCCTTCTTTCGCGAACAGGCCGAAATCGACACCTATGTTGATATTCTCCTGCTGAATATGGCAGGCGACGTCGTCTATAGCCTCGCAAAGGAGGCGGATTTCGCCACCAATGTCCAAAGCGGCCCTTTCCGCGAAAGCGGCCTGGGCGAGGCGTTTCGCGCCGCGCGCGACGGTGTGCCTGATCAGGTCCATGGGGTTGATTACGCGCCCTATCCCCCCAGCGGCGGGACCGTCGCCGCGTTCAAATCGGCGCAGGTGCTGAACGATGACGGCGAAATGATCGGCGTGCTGGCGGTGCAGCTTTTCGCGGATGAGGTTGCGCGCGTCGTGAATAAACCCGTCGGCCTTGACAGGACAGGGCAGGTTTACGTGATCGGGCAAGGCGGCAGAACGCGCAATCAATCGCGGTTTGACGGCGGCTTTGGCATCATGCACGATATTTCCGGCACGCCACAGGCAGAGACGCCGGTCCCCGCAGGCGGTGTGGCTCTGGAAAATGTGATTGGTATCAACGGCAGGCCGGTCATCGCTGATCTGCGCGCGTTCGAGGCGTTTGGCACGACCTGGCGGGTGATCGGCGAAATCGAAATAGCAGAAGTTCTGGAACCCGTCGTCGCCCTGCGCAACAAGATGATCGTCATCAGCCTTGTCGTGATGGGCGTTGCCGCAGCGCTCGGGCTTTCGACCGCGCGGTCCGTCGTCAACCCGCTGGACCGGCTGCGCAAAGGCATGTCGCGGGTATCAGAGCGGGATTATGATTTCGATATCCCCGATACCGGCCGGGGTGATGAACTGGGGCAATTGTCCAATGTGCTGGTCGATTTCCGTGACAAACTCTCTGCTTCCGACGCGGCAGAGGAAGAACGCAAGCTGATCCAGGCCGAACAGAACCGTGTGGTCGCGGTGTTGAGCGATGCGATGGTGGCGCTGGCGGATGGCGATTTGTCGCGGACCATCGACCAGCCCTTTGACCAGACCTATGATCAGTTGCGCCAGAACTACAACCGTATCCTTGCCAATCTGAACGATATGCTGGGATCGGTGGTCAGCAGCACGAGATCGATTCGCGAACGGGCCCATGAAATGACCGGCGCGTCGGATGATCTGTCGCGGCGCACCGAAAATCAGGCGGCGACGCTGGAAGAAACCGCTGCGGCACTGGATGAGTTGACCGCCAGCGTCAAATCCGCGGCCAGCGGCGCGAAAGAGGTGGAATCAATCGTCGCCAATGCCCGGCAAGAGGCGGATGCCAGCGAACCTGTCGTCCACAAGGCGGTGGCGGCCATGACCGCGATCGAGAAATCCTCGGAAGAGATTTCGCAGATCGTCGGCGTGATCGACGATATCGCCTTCCAGACCAATCTTCTGGCGCTCAACGCCGGGGTCGAGGCCGCCCGCGCGGGTGAAGCCGGGCGCGGCTTTGCCGTGGTCGCCTCCGAAGTGCGCGCGCTGGCGCAACGATCCTCCGAAGCGGCCAAGCAGATCAAGACCCTGATCGCGAGCAGTTCCGATCAGGTCAATGCCGGGGTGGATCTGGTCGGGCAGGCGGGCGAGGTGCTGACCAGCATCGCCAAGAACATCAGCCATATTTCCGGGCTGATCGGGGAAATCGCCTCTGGTGCGAATGAACAATCCACCGGTCTGGGTGAGATCAACATCGGTGTCACGCAGCTGGACAAGGTCACCCAGCAAAACGCCGCCATGGTCGAACAGGCCACCGCCAGCAGCCATGCGCTGAACGCCGAAGCCGGAACATTGGGCGAAATCGTGACCCGTTTCCGTCTGGCCGATGACACGCACGGGCATGGGGTGCGCAGCGCGCCGCAGACCGCGACCGTCATGCCGTTTCAGCCCTCACGGGCGCCGGAGCGCACCACAACACAACCCCAGCGTGAACCGGCAAGGGCGATGACCGGCACCACCGGCAGCCGCGCCACTGCGGGCAAGGACAGTTGGGAAGATTTCTGAAATCAGCCCCTGTGGTGTCCTTGCGACATGGACACCGCCGGGGCCGGCCGTGCAATCAGCGCGCGCGCGCAGCCGCAAAGCGTCTCTGCCACAGGTTGCGGGAAGGGGAAAGCGGCATCGCTATCGGCGCTAACAGTTTGACAGCACGACGAAAGCCGCTATTTTCTGGCAGATCTAAGCGACGAGTTCTGCTGAGGGTCAGCAGATAACGACGTCGCATCATCTGGGAGGAATTCGATGATCAAATATATTCTGGGAACATCAGCCATTGCATTGGCCGCGGCATTGCCCGCCATGGCACAGGATGTTGACCGCAGCGGCTGGCCGTCCAGCTTTACCGTGGGCACCGCGTCGCAGGGCGGCACGTTTTTTGTGTACGGCTCCGGCTATGCCAACCTGATCGCCGAAGAACTGGGCGTCACCGGCGGCGCAGAAGTCACCGGCGGGCCGATGCAGAACATGGCGCTGGTCCACACCGGCGAAGCGGCGATGGGCATGACCACAATGGGCCCCGCACAGGTCAGCATCGCAGGCGAAAGCCCACTGGCCCCCGGTCTGGAAATGACCAATGTCTGCGCACATTTCCCGATGTATGAAACCCCGTTCCACGCGGTCGCGCTGTCCAGTTCCGGCATCACGTCACTGAGCGAAATCCCCGCCGGTTCGCGCGTGGGTTTCGGCCCGTCCGGTGCGACGGCTGACGTCTATTTCCCCGAAATGCTGACCGCATTGGGTGTGGAATTCGACCGTCGCAATGGCGGCTGGAACGATCTGGGCGGCCAGATGCAGGATGGCCTGATCGACGTGATCGCCTTTGCCGCCGGTGTGCCGATCCCGCAGGTGTCGGAACTCGAAGCCTCGACCAATGTGAACATCATCGAGTTCACCGAAGAAGAACAGACGCTGATGACAGAGCTGTTCCCCGTGGCCAATTTCGACATTCCTGCAGGCACCTATGCCAGCCTGACCGAACCCGCTCGCGCGGTGTCGATGTGGAATTTCGCCATTGTGAACTGCGATCTGCCCGAAAGCTTTATCTATGAGGCGACACGCGTCATCATGGAAGACAATGAGCGGATGATGCAGGTCCATTCCTCGGCCGAAACGACGGTGGTGGAAAACTGGGACAAAAACACCGTGATCCCCTGGCATCCGGGTGCGGCGCGCTGGTTCAACGAAAACGGCGCTGACATTGCGGACGATATGATCAAGCAATAAAAACAACAGGGCCGGCGCGCAAAGCACCGGCCCTCAGTGACTGGACCGGATGATCAACATCCGGCCATATTTTTTCCGGGGCCGCGTGCGCGCGCCCCGAACGTTTTCAGGGGAACCAGTGATGACCAAGGACGAGGCTGCAAGGGACACCAATGTCGACGATGAGACCGGACCATTGGTCGCCGAAGGCGTCGATGAAGAGGTGATCGAATATAACCGGCGGCTCTACGCGGGCTGGACCTATTGGATCGTCGCTGGCGCCCTGGCGCTTTACGCCTTTTTCCACATTGCCGCGCTGAACGGTCTGTCGATCCGCAACATGACCGGTGGGGCGGTCAATATCCCGTTCCTGCCGCGCCTGCCGATGGAATCCTGGACCTATCGGACCTTGCATATCGCGGGGGCCACGGGGCTTGGGTTTTTGATGTTTTCGGGGACCTCTTTCCTTGACCGCGCCGAAACGTCACGCGACCGGATGTTGCGCTATCTGTCCTATGCCCTGATGGTGCCGGCGGTATTTTCGCTGGGCGTCACGTTCTGGTTCCAGAGCCTGATCGCCTCTGGCACGTCCTGGAACGGGATGGACCCGACGATCATGTTCAATGAACGCTGGCTGTTCGGCATCCCGCTGATCGCGGCGACATTCGGTGCGATCCTCGTGTCGTGGGTGCATCAGGCACCGCGCGACCGCGTCAACCCCGCCGATCTGGTGCTGGTTGTCGCGGGTATCGCCGTGGCGAGCTATCTGACCACGATCTACAACACTCCGATCCGCGCGACCACGGGCACATCCTTTGCGCCCTTGGGCATTTCGCTGGCGGGGATCGCGGGCACGGCGTTGATCCTGGAACTGACCCGCCGGGTCACCGGCCTGGCGCTGCCGATCATAGCCGGGGTGTTTCTGGTCTATGTCTGGCTGGGCCATCTGGCACCTGGCGTGCTGAATTCACCGCGCATCGCCTTGCAGCGGTTTTTCAGTCAGGTTTACACGGATGTCGGCATTCTGGGCCAGACGACGGCCGTGTCATCGACCTATATCATCCTGTTCATCATCTTCGCGGCCTTCCTGCAGGCGTCGCGCGTGGGCGAGTATTTCTTCAATTTCGCCTGTGCCCTGACCGGCCGCCAGCGCGGGGGCCCTGCCAAGGTGGCGATTTTCGCATCAGGCCTGATGGGCATGATCAACGGCACATCGGCGGGCAATGTGGTGGCCACCGGCAGCCTGACGATCCCTTTGATGCACAAGGTCGGTTACGACAAACGTACCTCCGGCGCGATCGAGGCTGCGGCCTCGACCGGGGGGCAGATCATGCCGCCGATCATGGGGGCAGGGGCGTTTATCATGGCCGAGATTACGGGCATTCCCTATCAGGAAATCGCGATTGCGGCGATCATCCCGTCGATCCTGTATTTCGCCTCGGTCTATTTCATGGTGGATCTGTCGGCGGCACGGATCGGGATGAAGGGGATGCGCGCCGAAGACCTGCCTAAGGTCAAAGCCATGCTGAAACAGGTCTTCCTGTTCCTGCCGATCATCATCCTGATCGTGGCCCTGTTCGCCGGTTATTCGGTGATCCGGGCAGGCACCTATGCAACGGCGGCGGCGGCGGTGGTCAGCTGGCTGACACCTTACCGGATGGGGCCAAGATCAATCGCCTATGCGTTCCAGATCGCGGGCAGCATGTCGATTCAGATCATCGCGGTCTGTGCCTGCGCCGGGATCATCGTCGGTGTCATCTCATTGACGGGCGTTGGCGCGCGGTTTTCCAACCTGCTGTTGGGTCTGGCCGGTGTCAGCCAGTTGCTGGCGCTGTTCTTTGCCATGGTGATCGCGATCCTGCTGGGGATGGGCATGCCGACCACGGCGGCCTATGCGGTGGCGGCGTCCGTCGTGGCCCCAGGGCTGATCCGCTTGGGGATTGACCCGCTGACGGCGCATTTCTTTGTGTTCTACTTTGCCGTCGTCTCCGCGATCACGCCGCCTGTGGCCTTGGCGAGTTATGCCGCGGCGGGGATATCGGGGGCAGATCCGATGGCCACGTCATTCGCGTCATTCAAGATCGGGCTGGCGGCCTTTATCGTGCCGTTCATGTTCTTCTACAACAGCGCCTTGCTGATGAACGCGCCCTGGCTGGACATCGCGCAATCGCTGACCACGGCGATGATCGGGGTGTTTTTCCTGGCCTGTTCGGTGCAGGCGTGGCTCTGGGGCAAGCTGGCGGGGCCGTTGATCCGGGCCGGGTTGCTGATTGCCGCACTTTGCATGATTTCCGGCGGTTGGCTGACCGACCTGATCGGGCTTGGCCTGGCGGTGGCGATGGTGTTCCTGAACGGCTATATCGCGCCGGGATCAAAGTCACCTTTGGTGCAGGGCCGCGCCGATTAAAAGCTCAAAGGGTGCGCGAAAGCGCGCCCTTTGCCGCCCTGTCGAGAAAGACACAAAAGCCGCCCCGAAGGGCGGCTTTTTGCGTAGCTATCTGATTATTTGGGGTTTTTGGCTCCGACGGTAGGGATCGAACCTACGACCAATTGATTAACAGTCTCCAGCAGCTCGACCCCATGCAGCCCTATGCAGCCCGAAGCAACCCTATAGCATACGTAAAATATAGCGATTTCAGTTGCTTGACCTATGTGATAAGCCCTATGCAGCATTTCGCAGCACGACCGCTGCCGCTAATGATCTGCTTATGAGGAGCTGCCGACATGCCCAACCCGACCCCCAAGCACCCGCCCGTGAAACTCACGAAGGGGTATATCGACAAGGTGACGCCCGGACCCGCTGACGAACTGCACTGGGATACGGATGTGAAGGGCTTCGGCCTTCGCGTAACCCCCACACGCAAGCTGACGTTCATCGTGCAGGGGCGCGTCGGCGGGGTTGGCACCGCTGCCCGTATCACCATCGGGCCTTACGGCGTCTTCACAGTGGACCAAGCCCGCGAGGTGGCGAAAGAGCATTTGCGCACGATGAAGATGGGAATTGACCCGCGCGAGGTGAAGAAACAGCAGGAGGCGGAGCGCCAGCAGAAGGTGACCGAGGGGGTCACGTTGAAGCAGGTCTATGACAACTATGTCAGCCGCCCTGACGCAATCAAGGCAAGCACAGGCAAGTGGTATGAGTTCTTCGTCACCAAGGTTTTCGCTGACTGGCAGGACAAGCCCGTGGTCAGCATCACCCGCGACATGGTTCTTGATCGGCACCGCAAGATGTCCGAGACGGGCCTCCACGGGCAACGTGGAGCGCCCAAGAGCGCTGATTCAGCGATGGTCGCCCTGCGCATTCTCTTGAACTACGCCAGCCGCCAATATCGGCGTGCCGACGATAGCCCGCTTCTTCAGTTCAACCCCGTGGACGTGATGGCCGATCATTGGGCGAAGAAACGAAAGAGCGAGAAGCTGGCAAAGCAGGAGCGGAAGAAGCGATACATCGCCTTCGACAAGGTTGGCGCGGTGTGGAATGCGTTGCACGAGGCGCGGACCACAGCAAGGAACCGTGATGTGCTGGCAGGTGTGGACCTTGCCTTGATGCTGCTTCTGACGGGCTGTCGCAACACTGAGATGGCGTCAATCACTTGGGACCGCATTCACCTGTCTGACGACCCCGCCGAGTGCTGGTATCAACTCGTTGACCGGAAGCAGGGGTTCCCCATCCAGCTCCCCTTGTCCACACAGGCGGTCGAGGTGCTGAAGCGGAGGAAGCGCATGACGAACGACCCGACGGCCTTCGTGTTCCCGTCGCGCGGCAGCACGGGGCACATGACCGATCCGCGCGGGACCATGACGAAGGTGAGCGAGGCTGCTGGCAAGCACCTTAGTCCGCATGACCTCCGGCGCACGTTCTCGAACATCGCGATGCGTGAATGTAGGGTTGAGAAGTTCCGCGTTGACCTTCTCATCGGGCACAAGCCCTCGCAAGAGGACATCACCGCGCTCCATTATGCCGATCTGGATGAACTCCAATGGCTGCACCCCGAGGTGCAAGCAATCGGTGACTATATCGAGCGAAAAGGCGCGGTTGCCGCCGGGCGCAACGTGGTCCCGCTGGTGCGGCCAGCGTGATCGCCCCGCAGCCCCCGGTTTTCTCGGGCAGCAGCCGGGGATCGGGGCTGGGCCCGAGCATGGGTGGCGCGAAACGGGATCGCGGCTACAGCGCGGCGCTGCGGGGCGCTGTCGCGGGCCACCCTGGGAAACGGTGCGTTGCGGTTTTCGTGCTTGCCCGACGCATTACGGCTGTGCAATGTTGCATGTTGTTGGGCCTGAGCGGGGCGCAATCCGAAGAAGTATCGCTCCACTGAACTGAACAAGAGCCGTTGGAGTAAGGGCGCAGCCCCAAGGACACGGACTCTCTGCCGAAGGGTGTTCCTTCGGTGCTGGAGACCACAGCTTGACCTGCCAACAACCGCTGCGGCGGTGTTCGGCAAGCTGGAGTCCCAGATATGACCCATCAAGACGACCTTCTAACCAGCACGGAGACCGCCGCCCTTCTGGGCATCAAGCGGGGCACGCTGGAACTGTGGCGGCAGAAGGGGCAAGGCCCCAAGTTCGCCAAGCTGGGCACCGCGTCCCAAGCCCACATTCGCTATCGACGCTCTGACGTGATCGCGTTCATTGAGCAGCGCCTCTATGCCAGCACCAGCCATTACACGGCGGCGCTTGCGACCCTTAGACCCGATGTCAAACGGGCGGGGGGCGCATCGGAATGAAATTGCTCCTGAACTTCCGCGCGGGCTGTCTTTGGCAAGCCCGCCACAAGCCCAGTCACGAAAAAGGGCCGGACGCTACCCCGGCCCCTCTCGAACGTGCATGGGAGTATCAATGATGGACGGGCACAGCATGGGACAGACCGCTGAAGGTCCGCAAGCGGCTCAGTTCGCCACTTATACCGCCATGAAAGGGGTTCCCCGCTGGCTGCTTTGGAAAGAGGTGCCGCAGGAAGGGCGGAAGGCTCTCAAGGTGCCCCACTACGTCAACGGCAGCAAGCGCGGCGCGACCGACACTCCCGACGATTGGGCGCAGCTCACCAGCTACGACGCCGCGAAGGCGGCACTCGCGCGGGCCGGTCTCGGTTGGGGGCTGGCGTTCGCGCTCGGTCCTGACGGGTCCGGCGGTCACTGGCAGGGTATCGACCTTGACGACATTGCCGCCAACCGACTTGCCGACCTAGCAAACACCGTTGCAGGATACGTCGAGGTGAGTCCCAGCGGGCAGGGTGCGCACGCAGTCGGGTATGGCAGGCACTTCGCTGCCCTCGGTTCCAATGCGACTGGGATCGAAGCCTATGCAGCGAGTCGGTTCTTCACGGTGACGGAGCGTCCGATCCGCGATAGCGGGCTGATCTGTCTGGCGGCGCACGTCGAAGGGCAGCTTGCCCCTCGCCATGCCCTCGGTCGCGCACCGACCGCCAACATCGGGGCACCCGTCGAGGTGGTGCAGGTTGACGCGAAGACGGTCAGCGAACTGCGCTCAGCCCTCATGCACATGCGCGCGGACGATTATCACGTCTGGATTCGCATGGGTCTTGCGCTGCGCGAGCTTGGCGAAGCTGGACGCGGCCTTTGGCTGAACTGGTCTACCACCTCGGACAAGTTCGACCCGAAGCAGGCCGCGAAGAAATGGGACGGATTCGCGCCAAGCGGAACGGGCTACCAAGCGGTATTCGCGGAAGCGCAGAAGGCGGGCTGGGTCAATCCTGCCAGCAACGCGGCGCAGCTTCCTGTCACATCGCCCGTGATTCAGCCCGCAGAGACCCCGGCGCAAATGCTTGCGCGCCTCTGCGTGGACTGGGAGGGCGATGACGATGCGGAGGTGCCGGACATCGTTGACGGGCTGGTCGCTGACGAAGACGTGACGCTCCTGGGCGGGCACGGTGGCGTTGGCAAATCGTTCCTTGCGATGCAAATGGCCTGCGCCGTGGCGCTCGGTGAGACCATCATTGGCTGCAACACCCGCCAATCGCGGGTGCTCTACTATTCGGCTGAGGACGGGCGGAAACGACTGAAACGCCGTTTGCGCCGTGTGACCGACACCTTCGACTATGACTCGGAGGGACTTCGGGGCAACCTGCTCGTGCTGGACGCAAGTGAGGTTGAACCCCTCTACGGCGAGGGTCTGCGTGATGTGGGTGCATCGGGCAAGCCTCACATGATGAAGCACCTTGGCGACACCGCGACTTTCCGCAACCTGCAAGCGATGGTGGAAACCTTCGACCCTCAGCTCGTTATCATTGATGGCGCGTCCGACACCTTTGACGGGAACGAGATTGCCCGACGCGAGGTGCGCGCCTTCATCAAGCTCTTGCGACAGGTGCATCCTGCACGAAAGATTGGCGTGATGCTCTTGGTCCACATCGACCGGGCCAGCGCGCGGGGTTATTCGTCTAACGACGATGGGTATGCGGGCAGCGCTCAGTGGCATAACTCCTGTCGTCGGCGGATGTTCTTGCAGCAGAAGGTTGAGAAGGATGACGACGATGGCTCGGTCATCAGCGAGACTTTTCTGCTCCGTGTGATGAAAAACACCGACGGACAGCCAATGCCCGACATGGAACTGGCGCGGGGCGAGTTTGGCCTTTGGCAACGGGGCGTGCACTTTAGCGGCGACCTGACGGGAAACCCCGAGCCTGACCCCCGGCAGGTGATTGCTGAGCTGATCGGCGAATACTACGACCGAGGCCAGTTTATCAGCACGTCACTGGCCGCCAATGCGTCGACTGGCACCCATGCAACGCTCAGTGGCGATCCGCGCTGGCCGCGCAGGTTGCGAAAGGCGAAACAGACGAATGAGGTGGTGCGTGGTAACCACGCCATTGGCACCGCCTGCCTGGCGCTGTGGCAATGATCTAAGAGACGTCGCTAAGGACGTCATTAGCGACGTCTCTTAGACGGGGTCTGCGATGCGTGGAGAAATTCTTGGGT
>NZ_JBKBQY010000076.1:0-16558 GCF_046292185.1 Yoonia sp. | reverse complement strand
AGATGGTGGAAATCAGCGTGGTCTTGCCCGCGCCATTGGGGCCAAGCAGGGCCAAAATCTCGCCCTCTTCAATCTCCAGATTGACGGATTTGAGCGCCTCAAACCCGCCTTCATAGGCTTTGCGCAGGTTTTTGACGGAAACGATTGCTGTCATCGGAGGGCCTTTTTACTGGATGGCTGATACCTAGGCGTGAGACGGGGAAAGTAAAAGACCCTGCCTCGTGCGCTGATCCACGACAGCACTGGTCCGGTTCGCACATCACCCCATGCGGGCCGCCATATCCAGCATCCGGCAGGAAAATCCCCATTCATTGTCATACCAGCCAAAGACACGCAGCATCCCGCCCGCAGTGACCCGGGTTTCCGGCAAAGCCACGATCAGGCTTTCCGACCGGGCGCGCAGGTCAGACGACACCAGCGGTTTGTCGGTTTGGCCGATCACGCCGGCCTGTGCGCGCAGCACCTCATGCAGATGCGCCCGGTCAGGCGTATCCCGCACGACTACTGCCAGATCAATCGCAGAAACAGAAGCAACGGGCACACGCACCGCCGCCGCCTCGATCCGGCCCGCAATCTGCGGCAAGACATCGCCCAGCAGCCTTTGCGCCGATGTCGTCGTCGGCACCATCGACAGGGCAGCGGCACGACTGCGCATGAAATCGTCGCGCGGCGCGTCAATCGTGGGTTGGCTGCCGGTATAGCAGTGGATCGTCGTCATCCATCCCGTGGTCAGGCCCCAGGTGTCGTCGATCAGCCGCACCAGCGGGGCCAACGCATTGGTCGTGCACGACGCGTTGGAGACGACCTGCTGATCCACCAGCAGATGATCATTCGCGCCCATGACAAGCGTGATATCCGCCGCCGCAGACGGGCCAGAGATCAGGATGCGCGCAGCACCACCGCGCAATCCCGCCTCTGCCGCGGGGCGGCTATCGGCCTTGCCGGTGCATTCCAGCAGCACATCGACCCCGGCCAGATCCAACGCGCCGACATCTCCCGTCCGGTAGATCGGGATCGCGTGACCATTCACGATCAGCGCTTGATCTTTCAGTTCTACCTGCCCCGGGAACGGGCCGAACACGCTGTCATAGGCGAACAGATGCGCGCAAAGATCGCTGGCCGCCACGTCGTTGATGCCCACGACCTCCAGACCGCGACCATATCCCAAGGCATGCGCGCGCAGCAACGTGCGCCCGATGCGACCAAACCCGTTGATGAAAACTCTTGTCATGTCGACCCCCGGTATGCGCGCGGATGCTGCATCTTTGCGCAGGCAACCACAAGACGACATCCTTTCTGCGCAGCCGGAGAATCACCTTGTCGCACTCACCGATCCGAAACCTGCGATAAATGTGCCGTTTCCTTGTCGCGCCGATGCGCGAAATGCGCCCAAATAGTCACCATTCGCAAAAAATGTTGCACAGCTCTGCATTGCAAGGGCTGGTCACACGCCAATTGCATGATAAAACTTGAAAAACTGAATTTCAAAAGCTCACGCGCCGATTAATGAAAACCCTCCATTTCGCAATGATTTCGCGAACGCCGGATTAGCAGCGCGCAACCATGGGTTAGCGTCACTTTTTAGCCCGATTTGGGTGAAACAAAATATAACAGCGGGCCAGCAATGTCCCGCCTTCGCGTAGAAAAACTGGGACACCGATGGCCAAACCGCAAGCGCTGGACAATGCAGACGACAAAGACAGCTTTGTCGATGAACTGAAACCGGGTACCAAGCTGCTGCACGGCCAGTACACGATTGAAAGCTTTCTGAACGCAGGCGGGTTCGGCATTACCTATCTGGCGCGCGACAGCCTTGAGCGGAAGATCGTCATCAAGGAATGCTTTCCTGGTGCCTTCTGCCGGCGCAGTCGGTTCATCGTGCAGGCCCGGTCGCGCGCGCACCAGAACGAGCTGAAATCAATCGTCCGCCTGTTCGTGCAAGAGGCGCGCAGCCTGGCGAAACTGGACCATCCCAATATCGTCGGTGTCCATCAGGTTTTTGAAGATAACGACACCGCCTATATGGCGCTGGACTTCATCGAAGGTCACGATCTTCTGGAAATGATCGAAGATGGCAAGCAAAGCCTGACGCCGGCGCAAATCCGGACGATTCTGCGCGAATTGTTGGGGGCGGTCGGCTTCATCCACGATCAGGGCATGTTGCACCGCGATATTTCGCCCGACAACATTCTGATCAACAAGTCCCTGCGCCCGGTGCTGATCGATTTCGGTGCCGCGCGCGAACAAGCCACCAAGCAAAGCCGGGTGCTCTCCGCCTTGCGCGTGGTCAAGGACGGGTATTCACCGCAGGAATTCTACATCGCCGGGTCCGAACAAGGGCCGAGCAGCGATCTTTACGCGCTTGCCGCGTCTTTCTACCATCTGATCTCCAGGGATGTGCCTGCCAATTCGCAGGCTCGGCTGGCGGCAATCGCCTCTGGAGAGCCTGATCCCTATGAAAAGCTTGCCGGCCGAGTCAAAGGATATGACGACGATTTCCTTGCCGCCATCGATAACGCACTTGCCGTTCTGCCAAAGGACCGTCTGCAATCTGCCAAGGCCTGGCTGGATAGGATGGACGGCGTGCAGGGCAATGTAACGTCGCTGAACGTCGCAGGGGCCAAGGGGGCAAACAGCCCTGACGCGGCAACAGCGAAATCTCGCATGCCCTTGTTGCTGGGATCAGCGGCTGTCGTGGCTTTAGTGATCGGCGCAGGCGTCTTCATGACCCGGCCAGAACCCGCACCCGTGGCCGGTGTCGCGGCGGCAGCGGCGCCAGTCGCGGTGGACGCACCGGCAGAAATCGCGGCGTCAGCAGAAACTGCAATTCCCACGGACACATTCGCCACAGTGCAGGAACCGGTGCTGTCTGCAGAGCTGCCGGTCTTGTTGAACACACGTATCACCAGCGAAACATTCACAGCGCCAACTGAACTGCCCGACACCCCCGAAGCAATCGCCGCGGTCGGCACCGGCCCCGTTGTGGACATCGCGGCGATCACCCCCGGCAACGAGGTGCCTTCCCCAGGTCTGGTTCCTGTTTTTTCGGTGCAGTTGCCATTTTCGGCGGCGGGCCCGTCATCCAATATTATCGCACAACCCGCGTCGGATGCACCGGACTGGGTGCAGCCGGGCGTGACCATCACAGACGTTAACGGGACAGAGGTCCGCGCCATTGCAGATATTCCCTCCGTCCTGCGTGACAACGCGGATCTGACAAGCGATTCAGCGCAGGTTGCGGCCATATTGGGAACCCGCGATCCGACCACCGACGCAAGATCTGAACATAATCTGGACTTGCCCGTTGTGCAAAGTTTCGCATTGTCGAACGGCGTCGTGTTTGAAACCGTGTTCGCCGATGATGCCTGGCGGACGGTCGTCACCGCAGCGCCGGATGACAACAGCGGGGGTCTGCAGGTCGGCGACGTTATGACGACGTATATCCCGACCGCTGAACCCCTGACCGAGCGGAACAGCCTTTTGGATATCTTCAACCGGGAGGCCGAGAACGGCACTGACAGATACACTTTTGCAGTTCAACGGGATGGCAGCATGTGGGTCGCTTCAATGACCTACACCGGAGGCGATCAATAACTGCGGCCAGCGCGGCGAATGCCGCGCTGTTTGGCAAAAAGGAAGGTAAAACAAATGAGATTTATCCGCGACCTCATTGGCAAGAACCGCCAGGAACAGGCTATTCAATCGGTGGACAATATTGATCCGCTTGAGAAATCCTATCGTGAAACCATCGGTTCCATCACGAACGACGATCAGCCACCCTCTGTTGTCACGTCCAACATATCAGACAAAACCGATTCCGCCCAGGCACAGACGGGCCAGCCCGCAGCGCCGGCCGTGAATATCTGGGATCTTGACCATGTCGACGGTGCAGGCGCGCTTCCCGAAACAGCCCCGGCCCTGCCGACACCTGCCGCAGCATCGTCTGTTGCCGCGCGGTCTCCGGCCCGGGCGCGCCGGACCAAAACCCGCCTGCTGGGGTTCGAAAAATCGAACGGCGATGTCGTTGACCTGTTCAACGACGCGCCACAAGTCGCCATGGCGCAGCGCGTGCGCTTCCCCGTCGGCTGGATCGTCGTCGCCGAAGGTCCCGGACGCGGCGAAAGTTTCGCGCTGCTGGCTGGCATGTCCCAGATCGGGCGTGGCGAAGATCAGGCTGTTCAGCTTGATTTCGGAGACAATACAATTTCGCGCAACAATCATGCGGCCATTGTCTACGACCCGGAAAGCACGACTTTCCTGCTCGGTCACGGCGGCAAGGCCAATATCGTCCGCCTGAACGACAAGCCAGTAATCAGCAACGAAACACTGCAAAACGGCGATATCATCCGGATCGGGGAGACAAAGCTGCGGTTCATCGCCCTTTGCGATAAATCCTTCAATTGGGCCGACGCCGGCACTGAAGGGGACGAAGATGTGGCGATCGCCTGAACCGCGTTTCGACGTCGCTTCTGCGATTTGTCAGGGTGGACGCGATTATCAGGAAGACGCCATCGTCACCGATTTTCCCTTTGGTGCGGATAGCGGGATCGTCGTGCTGGCCGATGGGATGGGCGGCCATGCCGCCGGTGATGTCGCCAGCAAGATTGTCGTTACCGAAGTGTTCAGCGAACTAAAGTTCCAGAGCGCGAATTTTTCCGATTTTGAAAAGGAAATCCCGCAATACCTGACCGCTGCGGCGGTCAATGCCAATGCGGTGGTCCGGCAGCATGTCACGCAGCATCCCGAAACGCGGGGCATGGGTGCGACACTTGTCTCGGCCATTCTGGTTGAAAACCGGCTATTCTGGATGTCGATAGGGGATTCGCCGCTTTATCTTTTCCGAAACGGTCATCTGCAGCAGTTGAACGAAGATCATTCCATGGCACCGCAGATCGATTTCATGGTCAAATCGGGGCAGCTCGACCCTGTCGCGGGCAAGAACCATCCGGATCGCAATTGCCTGACCTCTGTCATTCTGGGCGACCGTGTCGCCAGGTCAGATTGCCCTGCCACGCCCTTTGAATTGCACGTGGGCGATATCGTTCTGGTGTCCAGTGACGGGCTGCAATACCTTGAGGATGCACAGATTGCCCGCATCCTGCACAAACATCGCCGCAAGAAAGCTGCCGATATCGCGGGCTATCTGCTGGAAGCGATCGAGGCGCTGGCCGATCCCGATCAGGACAATTGCACGTTTTCGGTGATCAAGCTGAACCACAACAAACCCGTGATCCGGGCTGTGCGTGCCAAACCGGCGGGCCATGTGGATGCACCAACCGCCACCATCACCCGCGTTGTCGAAACGGGCAATGACTTTGATGCGCCCGCCAAACGCGCCTCTGGGGGCTAGGCATGTCGGATCAGGGACGCACGGCGCAGATTTTGGACGATCTCAAAAAGGCAATCGCGTCAGGGCTACTGCCGAAAGAGCCTTGTGCGCGCGCCGGGCATCTGCGGGACCGTATCGAAAAACCGCTGCGGATCGGCCTGTTGGGCAGACCGGGGTCCGGAAAATCGAGCTTGCGCGATCTTCTGGTGGGCAGCCGCGCGGTTCCTTCGGACCTGCAGATGCCAACGTTGCAATTGACCTATGGCGACAAACCATCCGTCACCTGCACGCTGGCGGATGGCCGCAAGACGACAATCGATAACGCGAACCCGCAGCAGATTGCCGATATCGCGCCCGTTTTTGTCGAAATGCAGATGCCCTTGCCCGCGCTTGCAAAGATATCAATTCTTGAGGTCGTGGCACCCGACGAAGCAGAGGCGCTGCACCGTGCCAGCCAATGGGCAGCAAATCGCTGTGATGTAGTGTTGTGGTGCAGCACGTCGTTCGACGCTGCCGAGCAGGCGATCTGGGCGCAGATGCCCGACCTGATCAAGGATCACGCCTTGCTGATGATGACCCATGCCGATCTGCTGCGCGCGGATGACAGGCTTGATGCCGTCTTGGCGCAGGCGGCGATGGTCGCCGGGCATGATTTCAACAAGATCCTTGGCATTGCCACGATTGATGCCATTGCGGCACGCAAGCCGGACGGCACAGTAGACAAGGGCATGATGCGCGATAGCGGCGGCATGGCCCTGATCGCGGCGATCCTGAAACAGGTCGATGCTGCGAAACAATCTGCCTGCGACGCAGCAGATATCCTGCTGACGCAATATCCCGATGCCGTCGCTGCTGCACCACAAAAGCCAGCAACATCCTTCGCAGCGAATGTTCCCGAAAACACGACCCGCGCTGTTTCTGATACGCAAGCAGCCTATCGCGCGGCGCTGGCTCATATCACCGCGCAAAGCCAGCATCTCATCGCCCTGTCCGATGAGATGGAGAAAACGACGCCGGCGCGGATCACGGCGCTGGTCGTCGCGCAGTTGCAGTGGCTATGCGACTTCCTTGACCAAAATACCGTTGCCGCCGATCCGGCATCTGAGCGGGCGATAGAAACCGCCTTTGACGCCGCCGACCTTGTACAACTGATGCAGTTGGAACGCCGCGACAGTGCCGCGGTCGAGGCCGTCAGCCTTTTGCTGCAAGTCAAGCGTGAGCTGCAAGCCGAGCTTGCAGCCTGACACGTGACAGCGCACCATGGATTGCCGGACAAGGCCCCACTTGAACCGGCAATTTTATGCCCCAGATCATGCGCATTGCTTAATTTGGTATTGCGTCGAACACCTGTTAAAGATGTCAGAATTGAGCACGAGTAAGGACGGATTCGCATGAAGATGGAAGAGTTGGCGACAGAGGATAGCTATAACGTCCCGGCCACACATCACCCGTTCATGGCGTCGGGCATGGAAAAACTGCGCCTGTTTCACGAAGAGATCAGCGATCTCGAAGCCACTTTGCAAGATGTCGCCAAAGTCGGCGGAAAGGATTCCGCCAAAAAATCCGCCCGACTGATCAAGCAGTTAAGGACATTTGAACCCAGCATCACGATGATTGGCCAGATCAAATCCGGCAAGACCACGCTGATCAACGCCATGGTCGGAAGACGCGATCTTTTGCCCGCGGATGTGAACCCTTGGACGTCTGTCGTGACCTCTCTGCACCTGAATACTGCGCTGCCCGATGAAGCGCCCACCGCCAGTTTCCAATTCTTCAACAAAGACGAATGGGATCATCTGGTGGAAAACGGCGGGCGAATCGGTGAATTGTCCGCCCGCGCCGGTGCGGATGAAGAGATGGAGAAAATCCGCCAGCAGATCGCCGAAATGCGCGACAAGACGAAAAAGCGGCTTGGCCGCAAATTCGAGCTCTTGCTGGGGCAAAAACACAATTACGCCAACCTGACGGATGATCTGGTGCAGCGCTATGTCTGCCTTGGCGACGATTTTGACGATCAAGAAGAAGGCGACCAGCAGGGTCAGTTTGCCGACATCACCAAATCCGCCGACCTTTATCTTGCGGCACCCGCGGTCCCAATGCCTGTGTGCCTGCGCGATACGCCCGGTGTGAACGACACGTTCATGATGCGCGAACAGATCACCATCAACGCGCTGCGCGACAGCCGGATCTGCGTGGTCGTCCTGTCGGCGCATCAGGCGCTCAGCTCAATGGATATGGGGCTGATCCGTCTGATCTCTAACGTGAAATCGCGCGAGGTCGTGATCTTTGTGAACCGGATCGACGAATTGTCCAGTCCGGCAGAACAGATACCCGAGATCCGCGCCAGCATCCTGCAGACTTTGGCCGATCACAACGGCCCGGAAAACCCGGACGTTATTTTCGGCAGCGCCTATTGGGCCAATATTGCACTGGCGGAAAATCTTGATGACATCGTTTCCGACAGCGCCGAAGCCCTGTACAATTGGGCAGAAGCATCCTTGACCGCCGAAACAGCAGGCATGGAAACCAAGGATATGGTCTGGCACCTGTCCGGCGTACCAGCATTGTATCACGCCCTGTCGGACCGGATCATCGAAGGACCGGGCGCCGAAATCCTGGCTGCTTCGCGTAAACGCGCGCTGAACCTTGTGCGCGGCGTCCGCGCCTCAAGTACGATTGTATCGATGCGGCTTGACAGCGACACGATAGAGGTGATGCCGCATGATGCGCTGGAACAGCGCCTTGACGAGATTTCAGATGATTATCTTGGCATGCTGTCGGACCGGCTTGATATCGTGTTCGCGCAATTCGGATCACGGATCGATCAGTCGCAGAAACGCTTTCTGGATCGCGCGTTGGAATCTTTGTTGCAACATCTGGAAAGCCGGGGCGAGGATGAGGTCTGGCAATACAGCCCCGATGGTCTGCGACTGTTGCTGCGCACCAGCTATCAGGTGATGCGGCGCAATGTGACTGCGGCCTGTGATCAGGTTTTCGCCGCCGCCGCCAATGATCTGGCCGAAACCTATCGTGCGGCCTTTGGTGTCGCGGTTGAAAACTTCACCATCACACCCCCTGCTGCCCCGGAAATCCCCGCGCCGGTGACATTGGGTCAGACGATTGCACTGGATTTGCAGACATCCTGGTGGAAAGGCTGGTGGAAACGCCGCAAGGGTTACCGCGCCTTTGCCAGCGGATTTTATGACCTGATCGAGGCCGAAACCGCGCCCATCATAGAGGAGCTGAAAATCCGCCAGGCACAGGATATCCGCGCCCTGGCCGAACGGGAATTGCAGGACTTTCTGGACGAGCAGCGCGCGATCCTGATGGACATCAGCGAAAAATCCACCGTCGATGTCAATGACCTGAAAGACATCTTCGGCATCACTGCCCAGCAGGAACGTGAAGAAATCTTTGATTTCATCCTCGAAGAACTGGGCGCGCAGACCTCTTCCGTCGCGCAAGGGCCGGGTGTATGATCACTGGTCGCAAACCGCGCGTCGCGTTGATGGGCGAATTCAGCGCTGGCAAAAGCACGCTGTCGAACCTGCTTTTAGGCGCGCGGCCCTTGCCAGAAAAAGTCACGGCAACGCGGCTTGCCCCGGTCTGGATATCGCATGGCGACAGCGCCCCGTATCGCGTCGATATCGACGGCAGTACGGAGCCGGTGTCGATCAACGCGTTGGAAGCCATCCCCGTTTACGAAACCCGCGTGATCCGGCTGTTTCTGGAAGCCGACATTCTGGAAGTCTGCGACCTGATCGACTTTCCCGGGATATCCGACCCCAATATGCCGTCAGAAGTCTGGGAACGAATGCTGCCAGAGGTCGATGCCGTCATCTGGTGTACCCATGCCACCCAAGCCTGGCGGCAGTCGGAATC
Organism: Yoonia sp.; assembly: GCF_046292185.1. Taxonomy (GTDB): domain Bacteria; phylum Pseudomonadota; class Alphaproteobacteria; order Rhodobacterales; family Rhodobacteraceae; genus Yoonia. The sequence continues at coordinate 7,347 of NZ_JBKBQY010000076.1, read as the reverse complement.
AGCGGTCTGGGATACGATGCCCGACGCATTGCGCGCCAATTCGATCCTGCTGATCACCCGGTATGACAAACTGATCAATGACAATGACCGCCGCCGTGTGTTGCAACGCGTGCGCCGCGAAACAGGTGACAAGTTTGACGCGATCTTTCCGATTTCTCTGATCCGCGCGCTGGAAGCAGGCGAAGATTACGACAAATGGAACGCCAGCGGCGCTGGCGATTTCGTGTCTCATCTGATCGCGACGGTCGACAGGCTCGCCAAGATCACCGCGCGTAGCGATCAGCCGCTTTTCAATATCCGCAATGGCACCAGACTGCCTGACCCGGTGCCGACCCCTGTTGTTCCACGCCGCGTGCAGCGGGTCGCGGCGGATGATGACCCGGCCGACGGCTCATGACCAAAGCCGCACTGGACCAGTTGAAAGACCAGTATCCCGGCTGCGAAACGCTGGCCTTTGCCGATCTGTCGACGCAGATGGTGCTGTTGAGCAATGTTGACAGCTCTTTGCCGCGCGAAGTGCTCGACGCGCTTTGCGCAGAGGCGGCCTTGGTGTTCGGCACAAAGTCCGCGCCTGCCGTCGGAGACACTCCTGCGACCACGGCGCTGATCGCGACGCCCGCGCTGCTGCGGATTTATCTGCGTGATATCGAAGAACCGTCTGATGCCTTATGCTGCATCTGTCGCCACGATATCCCGGTGGATGCCTTTGTGAATGACGCCCGTGCCTGTCTGAAACGGATCAGCCAAGATGGATGACAGCCCCCTGATCGCAAAACTCAAGGCGCTTGTCGGCAATGATCCCGTCTTTTTGGGCAAGGCGCGCGTCATTTCAACGGGCGGCATCCCGATGCCCCTAGACGCCTTGCTGGCTGAAATTGACGACACGGTGCTGGAACGGACCCTTGTTTTTGATATCGACGGTCTGACGCTGCGCGCCGCGGTCGCCGGCCGCCGGTTGCGCGGCGTTCTGGACGTCACGGATCAGCCCGTCAATGGCTTCATCGGACAGGTGCTATCACAGGACGATCCTGACATGCGCCACCGGATCAGCGCATTGCTGGCAGACCTTTGCAACAACGCGGAACAGATCACCGTGAAAAGCTTGCCCGCCGAAAATTTTGGCGATCCTTCGGATGCTGGCATTTCCGCTGCGGCCCTGACGCAGGACACACGCGAAATGGACCCACCTTCGTCCTCACCCATGGGACAGTTTCTGGCAGCGATCGGCACGGATGTGACAGCTTTCCTATACGTGGTGAAGGGCGAAATCGTCCGTTCCAAGGGGGATACGACAGCGGTCGATCTGGCCTGGTGCCATCAATCCGATCCTTTGCGCAATAGTCAAAAAGCAATTTTCCCACAAGACAAAGACCCGACGCTGACCTGTTTGGCCCCTGCATTGCGCGATGGGCAGGCCATTGCAATTGCCAGAATTGGCGATGAGATTGGCGTGCTGTCCTATCCGTCAGACGGATTTGGGCACATTCTAGCGGCCTGGCACGAAACCACGCGCTAGCGCAGTTTCATGGGCGAATTCTGGCGCTTGAAGATCAGGTCCGCATTCTCTAGTTATGTTATAACATAACGAACAGGAGAGTCGGATGGCTGATACACGTTTGCCCGTCACGGTATTATCGGGGTTTCTGGGCGCCGGGAAAACCACGCTGCTGAACCATGTGCTGAACAATCGCGAAGGTCGCCGCGTCGCGGTGATCGTCAATGATATGTCCGAGGTGAACATCGACGCTGATCTGGTTCGCGATGGCGCGGAACTATCCAGGTCCGAGGAAAAGCTGGTCGAGATGACCAATGGCTGTATCTGCTGCACGCTGCGCGATGATCTGCTGCAAGAGGTCCGCCGCTTGTCCGCCGAAGGCCGGTTCGATTACCTGCTGATCGAATCCACCGGCATCGCCGAACCTCTGCCCGTCGCCGCCACCTTTGATTTCCGCGACGAAGACGGCGACAGCCTGTCCGATGTCGCGCGGCTGGATACGATGGTCACGGTGGTGGATGCGGTCAACCTGTTGAATGATTTTGCCAGCCATGATTTTCTGGCTGACCGTGGCGAAAGCCTTGGTGATGACGACAACCGCACGCTGGTCAATCTGCTGACAGAGCAGATGGAATTCGCCGATGTCGTGATCCTGAACAAGACCAGCGATGCAGGCCCGGAAAAGGTCGATGCCGCACGCAAGATCATCCGCGCGCTGAACCCTGATGCAAGGCTGATCGAAACCGACCACTCCCGCGTCGATGCGGATGAAATTTTCGACACTGGGCTGTTTGATTTCGACAAGGCGCATGAACATCCATTCTGGGCAAAGGAATTGTATGGCTTTGCCCATCACACGCCCGAAACCGAAGAATATGGCATTTCCTCTTTCGTCTACCGCGCACGCGCGCCGTTTGATCCGGTTAAGGTCCATGCGGTTCTGACCGGCGATCTGCCCGGCGTGATCCGCGCCAAGGGGCATTTTTGGCTTGCCACGCGCCCCAACTGGGTGGCGGAATACAGCCTTGCCGGTGCCGTTTCATCCATCAGCCCTTTGGGCGGCTGGTGGGCCTCGGTGCCAAAGGACCGCTGGCCCACGCATCCCGACATGCTAGCCGAGGTTGCGGGCAAATGGACCGAACCCTGGGGCGACCGGCGGCAGGAGCTAGTGTTCATCGGTGCCGGTATGGACGAGGCCGCAATCCGCGCCCGGCTCGACGCGGCCTTAGTGCCCAGCACAGATTTTACGCCAGATGCGTGGAAATCCTTGCAGGATCCCTTCCCCCAATGGGGCAACAGGCAGGCGGCATGATGCGGCGGTGTCATCTGGCATCTTCCCCGCGGGGAAGGTTTTACGCCCGGCAAGGGCTGGCCCTATGACGGGGCGGCGGAACCTGAAATCTTCCCTGCGGGGAAGGTTTTGCGCTGATCCGATGCGCGAGTTTGACAGGCTGCCACCCGCGTTGCGGCAGTGGCTGGCGCAGGCGCATCTGCCGTGGAGCACAAGGTCAGTGCGCAGGATCTGGTTGCGGCATCACCTTGATACAACAGAAGCGTTAAGATTTCTTGAAAGGGCCGAACGCGCAACACTTGCCCGCGATACAGCCAAAATCTGGGGTAAAACGCACCCGCAGGCCAAGGTCTGACTGCGGCAGATCGCCTATGATCGCCAAAAGGCATTGACGAACAAAACAGGAACACTATTGTTGCTGCATGGCGAAAATGACCTTGCAAGACAAGCTGGCGGTCCTGTCGGATGCGGCAAAATATGATGCGTCCTGTGCGTCTTCCGGCGGGGAACGCCGGGATTCGCGCAAGGGTGGCCTTGGGTCATCGGGTGGGGCGGGTATCTGCCACGCCTATACGCCGGATGGGCGCTGCATATCCTTGCTGAAAATCCTGATGACGAATTTCTGCATTTTCGACTGCGCCTATTGCATCAACCGGGTGTCGTCGAACGTTGAACGGGCACGGTTTTCTGTCGAGGAGGTCGTGACCCTGACGCTGGAATTCTACCGGCGCAATTATATCGAAGGGTTGTTTTTATCCTCGGGTATCATCAAATCGCCCGACCAGACGATGGGCGATATGGCCCGGATCGCGAAAAGCCTGCGGCGCGACCATGGTTTTCGTGGTTATATCCATCTGAAAACCATTCCTGACGCTTCGCCTGAATTGATCAAAGAGGCGGGGCTTTATGCAGACCGTCTGTCGATCAACGTCGAACTGCCGCAGGATGCATCCTTGCGCAAATTCGCGCCCGAAAAGCGGCCAGAGACGATCCGTGCCAGCATGGCACAGGTCCGGCTGGAAGGCGAAGCCGCCAAGGATAAGTCGCATAATGGCAAACGCCCGCCCCGTTTCGCGCCTGCAGGGCAGAGCACGCAGATGATCGTCGGCGCGGATGGCACCGATGATGTGACGATCCTGAACAGCGCGACGCGGCTTTATTCCGGCTATAAATTGCGACGGGTCTATTATTCGGCCTTTTCCCCGATCCCCGATGCATCCGCCATGCTGCCGCTGATCCAGCCGCCATTGGTGCGCGAACACCGGTTGTATCAGGCGGATTGGCTGCTGCGCTTTTACGGGTTCACGGCAGAGGAGATTGCGACCGGCACCAATGCCGGGCATCTGGATCTGGAACTGGACCCAAAGCTGGCCTGGGCCTTGCAGCATCGCGCGCAGTTTCCGGTGAATGTGAACAAGGCCCCGCGCGACATGCTGCTGCGGGTGCCGGGTTTCGGCACGCGGATCGTGGACAGGATCATCGCCGCGCGGCGCAATGGTGCGTTGCGGTATGAGGATTTGATCCGCATGGGGGCATTGATGAAAAAGGCCAAGGCATTCGTCACCATGCCCGGCTGGACGCCCGCCGCGATGACCGACAGCGTGGATCTGCGCGCGCGTTTCGCGCCGCCGCCGCAGCAATTGCAGTTGATTTGAGCTACGCGGTCACCTTGCCCGATCACGGGACGCTGGATTCGTGGCGTCGGGCCTCGCGGATCGCGATTTCACACCAGATCGCGCCAGAGGCGATTGACTGGACCGGCCAGGGTGGGTTGTTTGCCGCCGCTGACCTGCCGCAGGAGATCGGCCCGCATCGGGCGCATGTGCCTGCCAGTTTTCTCGACCTCGCGAAATCAGCGATCTGGCACAAAAGCCCGGACCGGGCAGCGCTGCTGTATCAGGCCCTGTGGCGGTTGGATCAGCGGGATGGTGATCCGCTGTCTGCCGCTGATCCTTTGGGCCGGCGGTTGCAGATGCTGGCCAAGAATGTGCGCCGCGACATTCACAAGATGCATGCGTTTGTCAGGTTTCGGGAGATGCCGAGCGATACAGCCCGCCGCTGTTTCGCCGCGTGGTTCGAGCCGGAGCATCACACGCTGGAACCTGGCACGCCGTTCTTTGCCAAGCGTTTTGGCGATATGGATTGGATGATTGCGACGCCTGAACTGACCGCGCATTTTGAGAATGGCAAGCTGCGGTTTGGCCCTGCCGGTGCGCGCCCTGATCTACCGGATGATGCGTCAGAAAGCCTGTGGGCGACGTATTTTACCAATATCTTTAACCCTGCGCGGATCAAGCTGGATGCGATGCGGTCGGAGATGCCCAAGAAGTACTGGAAGAATCTGCCGGAAACTGCGCTGATCCCTGCCATGCTGAAAGACGCCGAGGCCCGTGTGCAGCGGATGCGGGAGGCGGGTTCAACGCCTGCCCGCCCCGGTGCGGCGGCGATTTCGACCCGTTACCGTGCGGCGATGCCACAAGCGCCGGAATTGCCGGGGAGTTTGGATGCGGCGCGGGAGGCAGCCTTGCACTGCCGTCGTTGTGGGTTGTGCGAAAAGGCGACGCAGACGGTCTGGGGGATGGGCGCGCCGGATGCGGCGGTGATGATCGTGGGCGAACAGCCGGGGGATCAGGAGGATCTGGAAGGACGGCCGTTTGTCGGGCCTGCGGGGCAAGTTCTGCATCAGGCGATGGGTGCGGCGGGGGTTGATCCCGGACAGGCTTGGCTGACCAATGCGGTGAAGCATTTTAAGTTCGCGCCGCGTGGCAAAAAGCGGATTCACCAGTCGCCTGACAGGTCAGAGATTGAGCATTGCCGCTGGTGGCTGGGGCTGGAACTGGGTTTTGTGCAGCCGAAGCTGACGGTGGCTTTGGGGGCCTCTGCCGCCTATGCGCTGACGGGGAATGCGGGGTTGATGCAGGACAGGCAGGGCAAGGTTGAGCAAGGGTTGCATGGCGGGCCGGTGCTGGTGACGTGGCATCCGTCGTATATCCTGCGGCTGGCTGACCCTGCGGCGGCGTGCGCTGATCTGCTGGCGGCCCTTTCCAAAGCGCAAGCCAGCGCCAACTAGCAGAGCAGAGGTGCTGCATGACCGATCCTGATGATAATTATCGCGGCGTGGCCGTGCCGACGAGCCGTACGAGCCGTCTGTTCCGCATGGGCGGCATCGCGGCGGGGATCGCGGGAGGGGTTGCTGCAGGCGGGTTGCGTCAGCTTGCCAGCGGCAAACGCCCCGGCATGGCGGATCTGTTGCTGACGCCGTCCAATGCGCTGCGATTGACAAACGGGTTGTCGCAGATGCGCGGAGCCGCATTGAAAATTGGGCAGATGCTGTCGATGGATACCGGCATCGTGCTGTCGCCGGAATTGACGGCGATTTTAGCCCGCCTGCGCGACGATGCGCGACATATGCCACCCAAGCAATTGCAGGTGGCGCTGAATGCGGAGTGGGGCGAGGGATGGCGCAAGCGGTTCGCGTCGTTCGATGTGCGCCCCTTTGCGGCGGCGTCCATCGGGCAGGTACATCGCGCGACGACGCTGGATGGCCGCGATCTGGCGATCAAGGTGCAATATCCAGGTGTGCGCGCCAGTATCGACAGTGATGTAGATAATCGCGGGGCTGATGCGCCTGCCGGGGCTTTTACCGCGCGGGATGGATATCAGGCCCCTGCTGGCGGCGGCCAAGGCGCAATTGCATGAAGAGGCGGATTATGCAGCAGAGGCGGCGCATCTGCGCCGGTTCGGTGAATTATTGGCAGGCTCGGATGTCTTTGTCGTGCCGGGCGTGCAAGAGGATTTCAGCACCGATGCGGTGCTGGCGATGAGCTATCTTCCCAGCGATCCGGTTGATGTGCTGATGGATGCGCCGCAGGATGTGCGTGACCGGGCTGCGCGTGATCTGATTGATCTGGTGCTGCGTGAATTGTTCAGCTTTGGCGCGATGCAGACGGACCCAAACCTTGCCAATTACCGCGTGGAACCTGCTACGGGGCGGATCGTGTTGCTGGATTTCGGGGCGGTGCGCGGGGTTGATCCCGCGCAACGGGCGGCTTTTCGCAGGCTGATGAACGCCGGGCTGGATAGCGATCCTGCAGCGGTGCGGGCGGCGATGCTGGAGATCGGTTATTTCGGCACCGCCACCCCGGTGCAGCATCAGGACCTGATCCAGAAGATGTTCGACACCGCCATGGTGCCGTTGCGGCTGGATCAACCGTTTGATTTCGGCACCTCCGACCTGCTGGAGCGCCTGCGCGATATGGGCATGGGGATCGGCAATGACCGCGACCTGATGCATGTTCCCCCGGCAGAGACGCTGTTCCTGCATCGCAAGATCGGGGGCATGTATCTGCTGGCGACCAAGCTGCGGGCGCGGGTCAATCTGCGTGCCTTGTTGGAAAACTACCGCGCGCATTGATTTTGACGGCGCGCGCCACACCATTACAGTGATCATATCAGGACCTTTTCACAATGACCGAATTTCCCGCCACCCGTGCCGCTGGCCTTGCCGCGATGCAGGCTTTCGTCCCTGCGATGGGCAAACGCTATGCCAACGGGCGTAATT
>NZ_JBKBQY010000075.1:0-16580 GCF_046292185.1 Yoonia sp. | reverse complement strand
GGAAATTCAGGTCGGGATCTTTCCGGGCGCGGGTGGCACCACACGTCTTGCCCGCAAACTGGGGGCCATGGGCGCATCGCCGCTACTGCTGGAAGGCAAATTGAACGATCCGCAAGGAGCCGAGCGTGCCGGCGTGATCGACGAAGTTGTGCCAGCCGATGAACTGATCGCCGCCGCCAAGGCATGGGTCCTGTCCAGCCCGACCATCGTGAAACCCTGGGATGAAAAGGGCTATAAAATGCCTGGCGGCGCACCCTATCACCCTGCCGGTTTCATGACTTTTGTCGGCGCATCCGCCATGGTCAACGGCAAGACGATGGGTGTTTATCCGGCTGCGAAAGCCTTGCTGTCCGCCGTCTACGAAGGTGCTTTGGTCCCATTCGACACCGCGCTGAAGATCGAGGCGCGCTGGTTCACCAATGTCCTGATGAACCCCAGTTCCTCTGCCATGATCCGAAGCCTCTTTATCAACAAAGAAGCCTTGGAAAAAGGCGCCAACCGCCCTGACGCGCCAGATCAAAAGGTCAAACAGGTCGGCGTGATCGGCGCGGGCATGATGGGCGCGGGCATCGCGCTGGTCTCGGCCCTCGCCGGGATCAAGGTCGTGCTGATCGACGCGAAACAGGAATCCGCCGACAAGGGCAAATCCTACACCGCCGATTACATGGACAAGGGGATCGCACGGAAAAAGGCGACCGAGGAGAAGAAAACCGCGGTGCTGGGCCTGATCAACGCCACTACAGATTATGACGCGCTGAAAGACTGTGACCTGATCGTAGAGGCGGTGTTCGAAGATACCTCCGTCAAGGCAGAGGTCACCCAAAAGGTGCAGGAAGTTACCGGCCCCGATTGCATCTTTGCCACCAACACATCGACCCTGCCGATCACCGAACTGGCCAAGGCCAGCAACGACCCGGCGAAATTTATCGGCATCCATTTCTTTTCGCCGGTGGATAAGATGCTGCTGGTGGAGATCATCAAAGGCAAGGAAACCGGTGATGTCGCCGTGGCGAAAGCGCTCGATTTCGTGCGTCAGATCCGCAAGACGCCGATTGTGGTCAATGACGCGCGGTTCTTCTACGCCAACCGCTGCATCATCCCCTACATCAACGAAGGCATCCGCATGGTGAAGGAAGGGGTTTCCCCTGCCCTGATCGAAAACGCGGCGAAACTGGTCGGCATGCCGCTTGGCCCGCTGCAATTGGTGGATGAGACCAGCATCGACCTGGGCGTCAAGATCGCCAAGGCGACCAAGGCGGCCATGGGCGACGTTTACCCCGACGGCGAAGTGGACGAGGTGCTGTTCTGGATGGCGGATCAGGACAGGCTGGGCCGCAAATCCAACGCCGGGTTTTACGCCTATGATGAAAAGGGCAAGCGGCAGGGCCTGTGGGATGGTCTGGCCGCGCAATACCCCGTCGTGGATGATCAGCCCGATCTGGTGACGGTGCAACATCGCCTGCTGTTCGCGCAGGTGCTGGAAGCCGTGCGCGCATTGGAAGACGGTGTCCTGACCGATATCCGCGAAGGCGACGTCGGCGCGATCCTTGGCTGGGGCTTTGCGCCGTGGTCAGGCGGGCCATTCAGTTGGCTGGACATCATCGGTGCGCCCTATGCGGCGGAACGCTGTGATCAGTTGACCGAACAATTCGGGGGCCGGTTCAAAACACCGGACCTTTTGCGCGACATGGCCGACAAAGGCCATGAATTCTACAAACGCTTTGGCCCGGAAGCCAAGGCTGCCTGATCAAACAGGGCGCATTGGGGCAACCCTTTGCGCCCTTTACCTTTCTGGCATGACAACCCCCGCCCATCCGCATAGAGTGGCGAAAAAGGGCAATTGGGGCAGATGACAGCGCTTGATCGATATGTGCGTTTGGAAAGTGGCGGGCTGTGGCGGCCCGGCCCTGAAGAGCAACGTCGGCAGGTCACGATTTCCTTTGGCGACGCGACGCTGGTGATCGCCGATGGTGCCGCGCGACCCTTGGCACATTGGTCCCTTCCGGCCCTGATCCGGCTGAACCCGAACGAGAGGCCAGCGCTTTATTCCCCCGATGACGCGGCCAGCGAAGAGCTTGAGATCGTCGATGACATCATGATCGACGCGATTGAAGAGGTCCGCGCCGCCTTAGCCAAAGCGCGTCCGAAGCCCGGTAAGTTGCGGCACTGGATCACGGCGGGAATCGTCGCGGTTGGGGTCTCTTTGGCAATCTTTTGGCTACCCGGCGCCTTGTTGCGCCAGACCATGGCGGTCGTGCCTGCGTCAAAGCGGATCGAGATCGGGGCGACGATCCTGGCGCATATCCAGACCAGAACAGGTCAGGTCTGCCGTGACCCTGTCGCACAGGCCGCGGCGGGCAAGCTGGCGCAGCGGGTTTTCGGGTCTGACACCCGGCTGAAGATCGTCGTCGTGCCGGATCTGCCGCATGGTGCGCTGGCGATGCCGGGCAGTCTGATCGTGCTGGATGGTGCGCTGCTGCGCACCGCGGAGGATCCTGCCGCCATTGCCGGCTATGTTCTGGCCAGCCGCATCGCCATTGCCGGTCAGGACCCGCTGGAACCTGTATTGAAAGAGGCGGGTCTGGCTGCCACCATCGGTCTTTTGACCACAGGCGACATCCCGCGCGAAATTCTGCAGAACCATGCGGACCTACGCCTTGCCAGCCCCGCGCCACAGGCAAGTGCCGAAGATCTGACCCGCGCATTTCAGGCCGCGAACCTGCCGCATCGCCCCTATCAGATGCTCACGGATCAGCGGACGGGCGAAATGCCGGATTTCGAAGCCGGCGCTCTGGTCAGCCCGAACCTCGCGCCCATCATGACCGACAGCGAATGGATCAGCCTGCAGAATATCTGTAATGGTTAGACCTATTTGGTGCCGAACATCCGGTCGCCCGCGTCACCCAGACCGGGGACGATATAGCCCTGATCATTGAGATGACTGTCAATCGCGGCGGTGACAATCGGCACATCCGGATGCGCCTCTTTCATCCGCGCGATGCCTTCAGGGGCGGCAAGCAGACAGAGAAAGCGGATATTCGTGGCCCCTGTCTGTTTCAGCAAATCAATCGCCGCGACCGACGAATTGCCCGTCGCCAGCATCGGGTCCACGGCGATGACCAGACGATCCTCCAACTCGGTGGGAACCTTGAAATAATATTGCACGGGCTGCAGCGTTTTTTCGTCCCGGTAAAGACCGACGAACCCGACCCGCGCCGAAGGGATCAGCTCCAGCACCCCGTCGAGAAGCCCGTTACCCGCACGCAGGATCGACACCAGCGCCAGTTTCTTGCCGTCGATCACCGGCGCATCCATTGGCTGCAACGGTGTGTCGATCCGGCGTGTGGTCATCGGCAGACCGCGCGTGACCTCATAGGCCAGCAACTGGCTGATCTCGCGCAGCAATTGGCGGAACAACGCGGTCGAGGTGTCTTTCTGCCGCATCAGAGTCAGTTTGTGCTGCACCAAAGGGTGGGTGACATGGGTAACGTGGTCATTCATCGGGCAGGCTCCAGTCGTTTGGCCACGCGGGCGCGGGTGGCATCATCGCAGAATGCGGCGGCAAGGGCGGTTTGGTTGAGGGCAGCAAAATCGCCTTTGTCCCAGCCGAATGTGCGGTGCAGCATGTCGTATTCGGCGGTCATAGTGGTGTGAAAGAACGGCGGATCATCGGTGGACACGGTGACCTTCACCCCAGCATCGCGCAGGCGTTTGATGGGATGGCTTTGCCAATCCGGCACCGCTTTCAGCACGACATTGGAACCGGGGCACACTTCCAGCACGATGTCTTTCTCTACGATCTCGCGCAGCAAAACCGCATTTTCAATCGCACCGATTCCGTGGCCGATTCGGGTCACCTTCAGATCCCGGATCGTCTCGGCGACCATGGCCGCACCGCCCCATTCACCGGCGTGACAGGTCAGCGGCATGCCCGCTTCGCGCGCCACGTCAAAAGAATAGGCATAATCGCCGGGCCGCCCGGTCATTTCACCACCCGCCATGCCGTAGCCCACGACAAAACCGCCATAGGTTTCCGCAGCACAGCGTGCGGCAGGCTTGCAGGCCTCTGGCCCGAAATGGCGGATGCCGGTGACGATGCCGCGCATAGTGATGCCGAACCGCGCCTCGCCTTCATCGGCGGCATCGGACATTGCGGCAAGATAGTCCTTCCACGCCACCAGATCGCCACCACCGCAAAAATCGGGTGACACGAAGGTTTCCATATAGACCACGCCATGACTTGCGGTTTCTTCCAGCACGGCCAGCGTCAGGCGGCGGAAATCATCGGGAGTATTCAGCGTGGTGCAGGCGGCCTCATACACCTTCAGGAAATGATCGAAATCGCGAAAATCATAGCCGCCTTGGGGCGTAAAAATCCCACTGATGTCGATCTTCTTTTCCGCTGCCAGCAGGCGAATGAAATCGGGCGGCGCGCATCCTTCCAGATGGGTATGCAATTCGATCTTGGGAAGCGACTGAAAATTCATAAAAAGCTCTTTCCTGCGCCGCGATAGGGCACTGACAAATGATCCGCGATACTTGCCGCGACATCAGAAAACGCGACCGGCCCCAAGGCGCGTGCGCCGACACCATAGACCAGCACAGGCACCCTTTCGCGGGTGTGGTCGGTGCCGGGCCATGTCGGGTCATTGCCATGGTCGGCAGTCACGATCAACAGATCATCCAGGCGCAATCGTGGTAATATCGCGCCCAAACCCGCATCGAACCATTCCAGATGCCGCGCATATCCGGCCGGATCACGCCGGTGGCCATAAAGACTGTCAAATTCCACAAGGTTGGTGAATACGAAATCCCCGTCGCCCGCCTGATCCACCCAATCCGACAGATGCCCCATCAGAGCCTCATCGCCGCCCTTGCGCAGCGTGTCGATCCCCTGCATTGAAAAGATATCGCCGATCTTACCAACGGCGTGAACCTTGCCGCCGGCGCGCTGCACATCGTCGCAGATGCTAGGCCCCGGCAAGGCGATGGCGTAATCATGGCGGTTGGCCGTGCGCGTGAACGCCCCCGCCTCCCCCACAAAAGGCCGCGCAATCACCCGCCCGACCTTCATGTCATGCACCGTCGGTGCAAGATCGGCACAGAGCTGGTACAGTCGCTCTAGCCCAAAATATTTCTCATGCGCGGCGATCTGCAGCACGCTATCGGCAGAAGTATAGCAAATCGGCCGGCCGGTCCGCAGATGTGCCTCCCCCTCGACCCCGATGATGGCGGTGCCAGAGGCATGGCAATTGCCCAAAATACCGTCGGTCCCCGCCAGCTTGCAGATCAGCGCTGTCAGATCGGCCGGAAAGGCCGGTTGCGTATCGGAGAAATGATGCCAGTCCCACGGCACCGGCACCCCCGCGAGTTCCCAGTGACCCGATGGCGTGTCCTTGCCGCGGGACACTTCGGTCGCCGCGCCCCAGGCACCTGTCGGCACGGCACCCAGCCCCGGTGCCACAAAACCAGACGCCAGCTGCACCGAAGCCCCCAGACCCAGCGCATCCAGATGTGGCAGATGCAGTGGCACTGCCTGTGCGATATGGCCGATGGTATTGGCCCCGGTGTCAGGCAGATCACCGTTGAAATAATGCGCGGCATCGGGCGCCCCGCCAATACCCACAGAATCGATCACAATCAGAAATGCGCGTGCCATCAGTCGATCCTTTCCATGACCAGCGGCCCGATCACGGGCGCATCGCCGATCGTGATCGCCTGCTGGACCGCGCGGGCCGCGGATTCAGCGGCATCTTCGGACGCAGCATGCAAGGTGCATAAGGGTTGCCCCTTCGCGACAGGATCGCCCAGAGCCACCACATCGCTCAGCCCGACAGAAGGATCGATCCGGTCGGTTTCCACCCGCCGCCCGCCGCCAAGGGCGACGACGATCATGCCCAAAGCCTCGCCATCAATCGCGGCGATATGGCCTGATTGCGGCGCTGCCACCGCGCCCACAACCGGCGCTCGCGGCAGATGCGTGCGCCAATCCTCGGCCATGTCGGGCGGACCACCCAAGGCGGCGATCATCTGCGCGAAACGTTCCATCGCTGCACCGGACGACAGCGCGCGGCTGACATTCGCCGCAGCTTCTGCCGGGCTCTGGTCATGCATCACCAGCAATTGCGCGCAGATCGCTTGCGATAATTCCGCAAGACGCGGGGCAGCAGCCAGATTGCCCGCCAGCACCTCCATAGAGACAGCAACCTCGACTGCGTTGCCCAGCGCGGGGGCCAGCGGCGCGTTCATGTCGGTGATCAGCGCCGTTGTCCGGCAGCCCGCACCATTGGCGGTATCCACCAGCGCTTTTGCGAGGGCACGCGCGTCGTCGGGCGTTTTCATGAATGCGCCGGACCCGCATTTGACATCCAGCACCAACCCGTCCAGCCCCGTTGCCAGTTTCTTGGACAGGATTGAGGCCGTAATCAGATCAATGCTGTCCACCGTCGCCGTCACATCGCGGATCGCATAAAGGCGGCGGTCGGCGGGTGCGATCCGGCCTGTCGCGCTGACGATCGCGCAGCCCACATCGCGGGTGATCTGGCGCAGACGCGCCTCACCCACGTGCGTTGACAGGCCCGGTATCGATTCCAGCTTGTCCAGCGTGCCGCCGGTATGGCCAAGGCCACGCCCGGAAATCATCGGCACATAGACCCCGCAAGCGGCAAGGATTGGCGCGGCAATCAAGGACACGCAATCGCCCACGCCGCCGGTAGAATGTTTATCCAGCACCGGCCCCGGCAAATCCCATGACAGCACATCACCGCTGTCGCGCATCGCCTCTGTCAGCGCGACACGGCCTGCGTCGGACAGGCCGTTCAGACAGACCGCCATGGCAAATGCCCCGGCCTGCGCATCACTGACGGCGCCATCGGCAAGCCCCCGCGCGAACCAGCGCAACTGGTCCGGTCCGGGCGTCTGCCGTGCCCTGATCACGGCGATGATCGCGCTTGCGTCCAAGCTCAGACGCGGCTCATGTAATCGGCGTCGAAACTGCCAGGCAGCAATTCGGCGACGGTGGTTTGCAGAATGATACCGTCCACGGTCGCCAACGTCACCACGACATCCCCATCCGCGAATTCCGCGATCTTCTGACGGCAGCCTCCGCAGGGGCTGACAGGCTTGGGGCTGTCGGCGATCACGGCGATCTCGGCGATCCGCGTGTCGCCACCGGCAACCATCGCGGCAATCGCCCCTGCCTCGGCACAAGTGCCTTCCGGATAGGCGACGTTCTCGACATTGCAGCCAGCATAGACAGCGCCCGATGTGCTGCGGATCGCTGCCCCGACCTTGAACTTGGAATAAGGAACATAGGCGTTGTCGCGCACAGCGCGGGCGGTGTCGATCAGTGACATGGAAACCTCCTTTTGGGTCAGATCAGATTGATCCGGGTCGCGGCGCGATGCAAGTCCCGTAGACCGGCGTCCGCCCCGCAACCTGCTATCACGCATTGTGCCTTTGCGGAAAAATCTGCAAGATCACACAAGGCGTGATTAATCGCAAAGCCGTCTTTCCCTTGCGGCAGGAAAATGGTTTAGCATTAAACCATGTTTTTTGGAGGACCCGATGGCGGACGAAACAGCAAACAGCCAGCGACAGGCAGCGCTTGATTATCATCAATTCCCCAAGCCCGGAAAACTGGAAATCCGCGCCACCAAGCCGCTGGCCAATGGCCGTGACCTTGCGCGTGCTTACTCCCCCGGCGTGGCCGAGGCGTGTCTTGAAATCAAGGCAGACCCCGACACCGCCCGCGACTACACCTCGCGCGGTAATCTTGTTGCCGTCGTCACCAACGGCACGGCCGTTCTGGGCCTTGGCAATATCGGGGCGCTCGCTTCCAAACCCGTGATGGAAGGCAAGGCGGTTCTGTTCAAAAAATTCGCCAATATCGACTGTTTTGATATCGAACTGAACGAAGCCGACCCTTATAGGCTTGCCGATATCGTCTGCGCGCTTGAACCCACCTTTGGCGCGATCAATCTTGAAGACATCAAAGCCCCGGATTGTTTCATCGTCGAAAAGATCTGCCGCGAGCGGATGAATATTCCCGTTTTCCATGATGATCAGCACGGCACGGCCATTGTCGTCGGTGCCGCAGCGGTCAACGCGCTGCATGTGGCGGGCAAGAAATTCGAGGATATCAAGATCGTCAGCACCGGCGGCGGGGCGGCGGGGATTGCCTGCCTCAACATGCTGCTGAAACTGGGCGTGAAACGTGAGAATGTGTGGCTCTGTGATATCGACGGACTCGTGTATCACGGTCGCGAAAATGACATGACCCCGCAAAAGGCTGAATATGCCCAAGGCACGGCACCCGCAAAACTGACCGATGTGATCGGCGGCGCGGATCTGTTTCTTGGCTTGTCGGGCCCCGGCGTGCTGACGCCTGACATGGTCGCCAAAATGGCGCCGCGTCCGATCATCTTTGCGCTGGCCAACCCCAGCCCTGAGATCGACCCTGCCGCGGCACGTGCCGTGACACCCGATGCGATTATCGCGACCGGGCGCAGCGATTATCCCAATCAGGTCAATAACGTGCTGTGTTTCCCCTTCATATTTCGTGGTGCGCTTGATGTGGGTGCCACCGAAATTAACGACGAAATGAAGATTGCCTGTATCGAAGGCATCGCCGCCCTTGCGCGCGCCACCACCAGCGCCGAGGCTGCCGCAGCCTATAGCGGCGAAAAGCTGACCTTCGGGGCGGATTATCTGATCCCCAAACCGTTTGATCCGCGCCTGATGGGGGTCGTTGCCTGCGCCGTGGCCAAGGCCGCGATGGAAACCGGCGTCGCCGTGCGACCCATCGACGACATGAAAGCGTATAAGGAAAAGCTGGACGGCTCCGTCTTCAAATCAGCCATGATCATGCGCCCCGTGTTCGAGGCCGCGCGCACCGCATCGCGTCGCATCGTCTTTGCCGAGGGCGAGGATGAACGGGTTCTGCGCACAGCACAGGCAATCATGGAAGAAACTACGGAAACGCCGATCCTGATCGGTCGTCCGGACGTGATCGAAGCGCGCTGCGAACGCGCCGGCCTGAAAATCCGCCCCGGTGTGGATTTCAACATTGTGAACCCTGAAAATGATCCCCGCTATCGCGATTACTGGGAAACCTATCACAATCTGATGGCACGTCGCGGCGTGACGCCGGACCTCGCCAAGGCGATCATGCGCACCAATACCACGGCCATCGGTGCGGTTATGGTCCACCGCGATGAGGCTGACAGCCTGATCTGCGGCACTTTCGGGCAATTTCTGTGGCATCTCAAATACATCACCCAGATTCTTGGCACGACGGACCTGCACCCCGTTGCCGCCCTGTCGCTGATGATCCTCGAAGACGGGCCATTGTTCATCGCCGACACGCAGGTTCATCCCGAGCCGACCCCTGAACAGATTGCTGAAACCGTCATCGGTGCCGCGCGCCACGTGCGCCGTTTCGGTCTGGAACCCAAGATCGCGCTGTGTTCGCACAGCCAGTTTGGCAATCTTGATTGCGACACCGGGCGGCGCATGCGCGCAGCCCTTGCGATCCTTGACAGCCAGCCGCGCGATTTTGACTATGAAGGTGAAATGCACATCGATTCCGCACTGGACGTCGACCTGCGCCACCGGATCTTCCCCGATACGCGCCTGGCAGGGGCCGCCAACACCTTGGTCTTTGCCAATACCGACGCCGCATCGGGCGTGCGCAACATCCTCAAGATGAAAGGCGCCGGGCTGGAGGTAGGGCCGATCCTGATGGGCATGGGCAACCGCTGCCATATCGTGACCCCGTCTATCACGGCACGTGGTCTGCTGAATATGTCGGCCATCGCAGGCACACCTGTGGCGCATTATGGGTGATCTGACTCCGGTCTTTTTGTGCTTCAAATGGGGTAAGGGATACCCGTGCCGCTATACCAACATTCTTTATCGCGCCCTGCGGGACGTGATGCAGTCCCCCTTCCGCTTCGTTTGCCTGACAGACGACGCGGCCGGCCTTGCCGACGGGATCGAGGCGTTGCCGCTGCCCGTCTTCGCGATGGACCGTGCCGATTGGCACAAGGGCATGTGGCCAAAACTGACCGCCTTTGCGCCAGGGCTTTTCGCGCCCGGCACCCCGGTTATCATGATGGATGTCGATGTTGTGGTGCTGCGCGATCTGACCCCGCTTTTCGACCACCTGCGCGCCAAAGGCGGCCTGCATATCATTCGCGAAATCCCAGACACCTTGCCACGCTGGTTTCCCAAAGTGTTCGGCAAGCCACTTTTGTCCAACTCATCTGTCGTGGGCTTCATCGCGGGTACGCAAGATCATCTGTTCGAGATGTTCCGTGACAAAAGCTATGCGCAGGTCGCCGCAATCGGCAATGACCAGAATTTCATTCACCACCACGCGCATGACCGGCAAAGCTGGCCTGTGGGCTGGATGATCAGCTTCAAGAAAGACCTCGCCTTTCATTTTCCGGTCAACCTGGTGCGCCCAATCCAGCGACCGGACGCCTTTGTCGTAATTTTCCATGGCGTCCCAAATCCAGAAGATATGACCAAAGGCCCGTTCAAACGCTGGGGATCGCCCGAGAAATTCGGCTATTTCCCGGTGCGCTGGATCAAACAATACTGGACCCGGTACGCGCAGGAGCCGGATCGCTAAAGCAGGCCGGGCAATGACAAGGGCCAGCGGTCAGTACGCGCGCAACGCCCATTGTTGCAAGATGTCCTGCTGCAGGCGGCGCGCCCTTGTGTTCCATGTCCGTGCGCCTGCGGGTACTTCGTCTGACTGATTGCGTGTGCGCGCACGGGTCTCCAGATCAGCAGCGAAGATCGCAAAACTGAGGTCACGCCCGGCGGCACTGCGCACATATCCAGCAAGGGCAGAGACGAAGTTCAGGGTTCCGGTTTTTGCATGCACCGCCGCCTGGCCCGCGCTGATGGGATTCTGATTGGCATCCACCAGATTGATGTTCCGCATGACGGGCCGCAGGCGCGCCATGACATCCGGGGCCTGGAGGAAGCCGACCATATCGGCGGCGCTGATCCTTGACGCATCGCCAAGGCCCGAATGATCAACAAAGGTTGGTGCGATGCCGGGGGCACGCGACGCGGCCCAGCGCGCCATGCCAGCGGCAGAGGTCGCCAGATCGTGCGGCGCGCTGCTGATCCGGCTGGTGGCGGTCAGGCCCAGCGCCTCTGCTGTGATGTTGGTGGAATAACGCATCATGTCGGTCAACAGGCCCGGCATGGGCTTGCTGTTGACGCGCGCCAGTTCTGTCGTGGAAGGCAGGCTGGCGATGATCCGCGGCGCTCCCAGCACGATCCCTTTGCTGCGCGCGAATGTGGCGAAGACTTCGGCAGCGTAAAGCGCGGGCACGCGTACTGGCAGCCAGCGTGACCCGCTGTCATTCAGCGCGGACCGCGCGACCGTCCAGGCATCCACATCGCCATCTCGCGCATAGGTAAAAACCGGCAGATCGCGGTTCACGATTTGCATCCGCGCGACGGTGACCGGCGGGCGGTGATTGTCGCTGCGAGCATCCATCGCGGTGATGTAATTGCCCGCCTCGCGCCGCCATTCGAAATGCACGCGGTTGTAGTTCAGGTTAAGTCCGCTGATCGTCGGATTATACCCCGCCGTCGGCAATTGGGACGGATCGATCTGGTCCAGCCGCGGCAGTGCCGCGTCCCAGATCAGAAAGTCGCCCTTCACCTCGCGCAGGCCCGCCGCCTGCACCGCCTGCGCCAAATCGGCCAATTGATCTGTCGTCAGGTCAGGGTCACCGCCACCGGCCACAATCAAGTGACCATCTAAAATACCATCCCTGATGTCGCCTTGTGCAAGAACGCGCGTAATAAACCGATGATCCGCCCCCAGCGTCTCCAGCGCATAAAGTGCTGTGATCGCCTTGGTCACGCTTGCGGGTGGCATGGCGATGGTGGGGCTGTGGCTTTCCAGCACTCGGCCCGTTGTTGGATCGCCCAGTACCACGCTGACCTGTCCTGTCAGACCGGCGCGGGCGATGATCCCGTCCAGCGCCTCGCGCGGGGCTGTGCGCGCGACGGGTCTATAGGACCGCATCGGCGCGTCGGCCATGGCCGCGCTGCCAAGACTGGCGATGGCACCGGCCAGCATATGACGGCGTGACAGCATCACCATTCTCCCCGCGCGCGGATCGCCGATGACGAATGATGCGACATCGGCAGGTTGATGAAAGACCATGCCGGTGCCTGCGCATGACCCAGAATATGGCTGGCCCGGCTGGGAAATTGGGCCGCAGCATAGATTTTCGCAGCTTTGGACAGCCGCGCGGAAATCCTGTCATCGGGCCGCGCGATCACGCCGACCGGCACATGATCCATGATCCAGCGCCAATCCTGCCAGCGGTGAAATTGCGCCAGATTATCCGCGCCCATCAGCCAGACAAAGCGCACGCCCGGATAGCGGCGGCGCAGGGCGACCAGCGTCTGCGCGGTATAACGCGTGCCCAGTCGTGCCTCGATATCGGTGACGGTGACGCGCGGGTGCCGCATGATCGCACGCGCGGCCTGCATCCGGTTTTCCAAGGGAGCGGGACCGTTTTTCTTGAGCGGATTGCCCGGACTGACCAGCCACCAGATATGATCCAGCCCGAAACGTGTCAGCGCTGATCTTGTGATATGCACATGCCCGTAATGTGCCGGATCGAATGATCCGCCAAGCAATCCGATCACCTGACCTGTTTTTGCCGCTGGCACGCCGTGCAAGATGCTGTCCTTCTTCATCCTGCCGCAACAAGCAGGCTGCGCAGAAAAAAGTAAACCCCTCGCTGATCACAAACGCTCAGGTTACAAAGCGCATGAAGGCAAAACGATGGCTGTCAGGGGACCAGCACGGCACGTTGATCGTGCCTTGCCCGCCGAACAGCGTGAGCAGATCGCGCGGGGCACCGCCATTCGCGGGCATCAGCCGCAGGGTGACGTTCAAGTTCGCCGGGTGGCCGCGCGTGCCTTCGGGATAGGCGAGGTAAAGGATATGCTGCCCATCGGGGCTGGGATGTGGGAACCAGTTGACGGCTGTGTCCTCGGTCATCTGTTCCAGATCGGTCCCATCCGGGCGGATGCGCCAAAGATCAACCGTGCCGTCCCTTTCGCCGTTGAAACAGATCCATTGTCCGTCCGGCGTGTAATCCGGCCCGTCGCAATGGTCGAAGGCGGCGGTGAGCTGGGTTTCATCGCCGCCCGTCGCCGGGCAGGTCATGACGGCGAAAGGCCCGTCGCGCTTGCCGACATAGGCGAGCGTTGTGCCATCGGGGGACCAGCCGTGCCAGTAGGATGGCACATTCGTTGTGACACGTTCCGGCGTGCCGCCGGTGACCGGCAAGGTGTAGATGCAGCTTTGGCCCGTGTGATCCGCCGCGCTGATGACCAGCCGCTGACCATCGGGGCTGATACCGTGGTCGTTGTTGCAGGTCGTGGCAAAGCCGGTGTCGATCTGGTCCAGTTGCGGATCGTCCAGCGCGACGCGGTAGAGCAAGCCGCCCCCGTTCACGATCAGGTAACCATCCGGGTGCCAGTTGGGGGCCTCGATGTGCCCTTCATGGTCCAGCACCACATTGGCCCGGTTCTGTAACAGATCGTAGATGCACAGCTCGCTCCGCATCAGGCGGCGCCATCTGGAATATAATCGAACCGGGCAAAGCGCGCCTCACGCCCCTGTCCGGTCAGATCGAAAGCGACTATGCCGACGAACGCCCCGGTGAATGACGCATGTTCTCCGCGCCCGCCTTCGTCGGAGATGTGGGAGGCGTCGAGGCTTGGCCCGAGTTTGCGCCAGTCACCGCCTTGGGTGAACCAGAATTGCTGGGCGGTGCCATCGACGGTGACTTTCAGATCGACAGGACCATCCGCCAGCGGGACGGGGTCAGCGGGATAGGTCAGTTTTTCACCCGGCCAGTCGCCGAGGCAGGACATGATCTGTAAAGCGCGGCCATGGCCCGGCAGATCGGTGATGAGGGCGGCGTGGAACTTGGTCCGGTTGTAATAGGTCGTGAGGCCTGCGGCCTGTTGATAGGTCGCGGGCGCGAAATCCAGTGTGGTTTCGGCAACGTAGCGCGCATGTCCCTGCCGCCGCGCAACAAGGGCCTGTTCGAACCAATTGCCGATGCTCTGGCGTCCGACCAGGACCAAAGCGTCAGGTTCCAAGCGGAAAATCCGATCCGGTTCCGGGGTGCGCAGCCATTGAAATTCCGGCGGCAGAGTGTCGCTGAAACGACGGCGGGTTGCAGTGACAGGGGCGGGTTCCACATCAACCGGCGCTGGCACCTGTGCGCGAGGGACCATCCCACCAGCGGCAAGGTAAAGCCAACCGTCGCGCCAGATGACTTCTTCGATCCCGGTCTCTCGACCCATCGGGCAGAAACGCCCATCCTGCGGGCGACCCATCAGGAAGGTGTGGTAGTGCTTGCCCCAATGAGTTTCCACATACTGGCCGTGGCCGGTCCGCTGAATGGGGCCGTCCGTGCCTGCCGCGCAGATCACATGCAGATCGGGGTGATTTTCATAAGGCCCCCAGATATCGCGTGACCGCGCCAGACTGACGGCATGGTCGTAACCCGTGCCACCTTCGGCGGTGGTCAGATAATAATACCCATTGCGTTTAAACATATGCGGCGCTTCCGTCAGCCCCCGGCTGGTTCCGGCATAGATGTTGCGGACCGGGCCATAAAGCCCACGCTCCGGTGACCATGCCTGCAACAGAATTCCATCAAAGCTGTCATGTGCCGGATTGCAACCGGTGCCGGGGCCACGGTGGTTCCATTGCATGTTCATGAAATATTTGGTGCCGTCTTCGTCGTGAAACAGCGACGGATCAAAACCCGATGAATTGACATACCACGGATCGGTCCAGTCACCGTCAATCGTCTCGCAGGTGGTGATGTAATTCGGCGCATCCTTGAACGCGCCGTCCAGACGTTTGACATCCGTATAAACCAGCCAGAACTTGCCATCCGCATGCGACAGGCACGGCGCCCAGATGCCGCAACTGTCGGGATTGCCGCGCATATCCAGCAACCCCGCCCGCGCCAGGGGCCGCGCCACCAGCGTCCAGTTCACCAGATCGCGCGAATGGTGGATCTGCACGCCCGGATACCATTCGAAGGTTGAGGTCGCGATATAGTAATCCTCGCCCACACGGCAAAAGGACGGGTCGGCGTTGAAGCCCGGCAGGATCGGGTTGCGGATCATGTGTTCAGCTCCGCGGATTGTGCCCAAAGGTTGATCTGTTCTTCGTCAGCATATCTGTCGATCTGCGCAAGTTCATCGGCGCTGAACTCCAGATTGCCGATAGCACCGACGCAGTCTATGACCTGCGAAGGTCTGGACGCCCCGATCAGCGCCGTGGTGATCCCGCCATCGCGCAACACCCACGCAATCGCCATCTGCGCGAGCGTCTGGCCCCGGCTTTGCGCGATCCCATTCAGCTTGCGGATATTGCCGATCGCCTTTTCATTCAGCATGTTTGGTGCCAGCGACTTGTCCTGCGCGGCACGGCTGTCATCAGGGATTCCGCCCAAATATTTATCGGTCAGCATGCCTTGGGCCAAAGGTGTAAAGGCGATGGACCCGATCCCCAGATCCTTCAGAGCATGTTTCAATCCGTCCTTCTCGACCCAGCGGTTCAGCATGTTATAAGACGGCTGATGGATCAGACAGGGCGTTCCGAGATCCTTCAGGATCGCGACCGCCTGCCGCGTGCGTTCTGTGTTATAGGATGAAATTCCGGCATAAAGCGCGCGGCCCGAGCGCACGATATAATCCAGCGCACCCATGGTTTCTTCCAGCGGTGTGTCAGGGTCGAAACGGTGCGAATAGAAGATATCGACGTAATCCAGCCCCATCCTTTTCAGTGATTGATCGCAGGAGGCCACCAGATATTTCCGGCTGCCCCATTCACCGTAAGGGCCGGGCCACATGCCATATCCTGCCTTGGAGCTGATGATCAGTTCATCCCGGTGTTCACGGAAATCCGTGGCAAGGATGTCACCAAACGCCTCTTCCGCCGACCCTGGCGGCGGGCCATAATTATTGGCAAGATCGAAATGCGTGATGCCATGGTCGAACGCCGTTTGGCAGATATCGCGCTTGGTCTGATGCGGGGTGTCATGGCCAAAATTGTGCCACAGTCCCAGCGATATCGCGGGCAGTTTCACCCCAGACGTCCCACAGCGGCGATAGGTCATCTTTTCGTAGCGGTCAGCGGCGGGGGTATAGGTCATGACTTTCTCCTAAATCGATTTCGTGGAAGGTCACCATGACCCTTGCGCGATGTCAACCGGAACGCTCCGCAACGCGGTGCATGATCCGCGACAAGATTCGCTCTGCGTCGCTTTTCATCGCGCCAAAGCCGTGTCAATCTGACCACATGACCGATTTAAGCACCCCAGACGGCACAGCCGTTTCCCGCCTGACCTTTGGTACGATGCAATTCGGCGGCAAGGCCGATGCCGCAGAAAGTACCGCGATGTATGATGCCGTGCGGGACGCAGGCATTAATCATTTCGACACTGCCGTACGATATGCGGATGGTGAGGCGGAAAAGATTCTCGGCCAGTTGATCAAGA
>NZ_JBKBQY010000074.1:0-16766 GCF_046292185.1 Yoonia sp. | reverse complement strand
CAGATATCTAACACGCAAATAAGAGTATCAAGAGCAAATTTATTTCCGCAAAATACGTCATCTACATCTGGTTACAACTACCAGAATTTCACTGATGCATTGTTCTTGATCGGCAACTTCAACTAAATCGCTAAGTTTCATTTCCCATAAATAGACGTGTAAACCACGAAAGGAAATGAAATGAAAACGATACTACTGACTGGAATTTTACTACTAAGCGCATGTTCAACGCTAAATGCACCAGATCATCCATATGACGCACCAAGACCATTAAGTGCCTTTGCTACAGTCGATGACGTGACTGTTGGTGGATCACTGACAACTGATGGTAATGTTGCGCCTTTGCTCATGACGACAAGAACGGTCAATGAAAGCACAAAATTCTATGCAGGCGTGGCTTATCGTCCAAATGAACAGTTCATCACATCCAATGATTTCGTCTTTCTGGACGCTATGGAAGGCCGTTCAGAATCCCGTGACTACACAGACAGGCAAGCACCGACATGCAGGGGCTGTAGCACCTACCTTGGCGAAGATAGCATGACTTTTGGCGTAGGCGTCCAGTTCAGGTTCTGACACAACGTTCCGATTGGCATAGATGGATGTTCACGTTATGTTCTCATTATGCCCTACCATGTTCAAATCCTCGATTCTAAGGCATCTTTACGCATTGCTGATCTTTCAGCGGCTGATGTCGTGAGGGTGCTATGTCCCAACCCCGCTTGCCGTCACATGCACAGCATCGCGCCTTACCAGCTTATCGCAAAATATTCTGAAACCACGCGGATAGTGGACCTTGAACCCGCCATGAAATGTAGGCGGTGTCCACACATCGGATTCATGCCGTGGCACATAGAAATCGCATATTTTTCAAGATGGTGATGATCAACCATGGGGTTTCTGAATTGACCATACTCTAAGCAGGTGATGCCGCCCGGCGGCGGCGATCTCTAACGCCCGTTTGGCGCGTTCTTGCCCTTTCACCTCCGCGAAATCCCGGCTGCGTCTCGTCACCTGCGTCTCACCCGGTTCCGAGGGCGCGATCACGCTTTGCCCGGTGAAATGTCGCACCATTGCCGCCAGACTGCGGGGTGCGATGACATTGGCCGCGCCGACCCAGGCGGCTTCCGCGCCGCAGGCCTGCGGGCAAAGCAGCATCCGCCCCTCGCTCGCTGCTGTCATTGCAGCGGGCAGGGCACCGACGACCGGCACCAATGTCCCGTCGAGCGACAGTTCCCCAAGGGCCACGACCTGTGCCGCGTCGTCGCGCGGGATCACGTCGAGCGCGGCCAAAAGCGCCAGCGCAATCGGCAGGTCGAAATGGGACCCTTCCTTGGGCAGATCGGCAGGTGACAGGTTGACCGTGATCCGTTTCGATGGGAGCGCGATGGCCATGGCGGTCAGCGCCGCGCGCACCCTTTCGCGGGCCTCGGATACGGCTTTGTCGGGAAGACCAACGATAGTGAATGCCGGCACGCCGGGGGTAACGGCACATTGTACTTCGACCAGTCGCGCCTCGATCCCTTCAAAGGCCACTGTATAGGCGATGGCGACCATGCGCTGTTCCCCGCTTCTTGCTCAACGGGTAGCGCATGATGGTTTAGGAAACGTTAACGGGCCAGGGTTTGCGCGGCAGATCCAGCGGATAGGGCCATGGATCGTAGGTTTCTTCCAGCGCCAGCCTGCGCCAATTCAGAAAGGCCGGATCGCGCAGATGCGCATCGACATAGGCTTGTGCCGCGGGGCTGACGGGCAGGCCATAGGTCGTGATCCGCAATGCCACCGGCGCGTAAAATACATCTGCCAGCGAATAATCTCCGAACAGCCACGGGCTGTCGGTGCCGTGCCGTGCGCGGGCAAGCGCCCACAAATCGTCGATCCGGGCCAGATCGGCCAGCACCGCCTCCGACGGCACAAAGCCGTCCCAGGCATAGGCGATCATATTGGGGCATTCGGTGCGCAGGGCGCTGAACCCGCTATGCATTTCGGCGCAGATCGACCGGGCCAGCGCACGGGCTGCAGGATCACGCGGATAAAGCGCCACGTTAGGGTGATTTTCCACCAAGGTCTCCGCCATTGCGAGGCTGTCAGTCAGCACGAACCCTTGCGGCGTTGTCATCGCGGGAACGGTGCGCGCGGGTGCGATATGTGCCAGATCGGCGGCCATCGTACCGGAATAAAGGCCCACGAAACGGGTTTGATAAGGCAGGCCAAATTTCTCTAGCATCAGCCACCCGCGCAAAGACCAGCTGCTGAATGTTCGGTCACCAATGTAAACTTCGTATGTCATGGCAGAATGCTAGCGGCAGGGGGCGCAAAGCGCCAAGCGACTTCGCGTGATTGACTCCATCACGGCAGGTGATTGATTGCCCCCAGCGCCCAGCCAGTGGCGTAGCGGGTGATCTGCGTGACTGACAGATTGTCAATTTGATGCCCCATCGCCTGATAGGCCGTGCAGCCCGCCGCGCGCTGGATTTGTGTCATGATCACGCCCATATGGGCGACCAGCACGATATCGCGGTCCGCAAAGCGCGCCGTCAGGTCATTGACCACTGTCGCCACGCGGGCGCTGACGCCGTTCCAGCTTTCGCCGCCGGGGGCTGCCAGATCGCCGGGGGTTTCCCAGAACTGACGGCTCAGCACCGGATCTCTGGCGGTGACATCGGTGTAGTGCATTCCGTCCCAGATGCCGAAATCCATCTCGCGCAGATCGCGCTGATCGGGCAGGCGCTGGCGCGCGCCGCCAATCGCATCCGCCGTGGCAGAGGCGCGTTGCAGATCGGATGCGACGATCACCGCGTCGGGTGGCAGGAACCCCCTGACCCGCGCAATCAGTGCCGTATCGGAAAGATCCGCCGCCACGTCGCGCCAGCCGGTAAAGCATTTTTCATGCGTTGGCCCGTGCCGCACCCACCAGAGCCGCGTCATTTCAGCACCAGCGGTAAACCCGCCATCACTGCGACAACGCTGTCCGCCTGCGCCGCGATTGCCTGATTGAGCGCGCCTTGCGCATTGCGGAACCGCCGCGCCAGCGGATTGTCGGGAACGATGCCCTGGCCCACCTCGTTGGAGACAATGACCACGGGGCCGGGGCAGAGCGCCAGCCCATGTGCGAGTTCGGTACTGGCTTCGGCGATATCATGATCCGCCAGCATCACATTCGTAAGCCAGAGCGTGGCGCAATCCAAAAGCACGGCCTGACCATGTTTGACCTGCGACAAAACGGCACTAACGTGCAGATGTTCCTCAACGGTGATCCAACCGTCCCCGCGCATCGCGCGGTGGCGGGCAACCTTGGCTTCCATCTCGGCATCGAACACCTGCGCCGTTGCAATATAGACCTTTTGCAGGCCCGACGCCTCAATCAGCCCTTCCGCATAACCGGATTTGCCAGAGGCGGCCCCGCCTAGCACGAGTGTCAGTTTCGGCAAGCTGTTCATCTGAAATCGAGTGATCCGTTTTCCATCTCGCTGCGTAGCAAAGTCATAACAAATAGTTAATCCGCCACGCGACAATCTGGGAGAAGAATAATGGCCGCCAACGGTTTTTCTGATCAAACACTGTCACGGACCGCCATGCGGGCCGAGTTGCTGGACGCCGAGACAGAATTACGGCTGGCCTATGCCTGGCGCGATCAGCGCGATGAAGAAGCGCTGCACCGGCTGATCACCGCCTACATGCGGCTGGCGATTTCGATGGCGTCAAAATTCAAACGCTATGGCGCGCCGATGAATGACCTGATTCAGGAGGCATCCGTTGGCTTGATGAAAGCCGCCGATAAGTTTGATCCTGACCGGGGTGTGCGGTTTTCGACCTATGCGGTCTGGTGGATCAAGGCATCCATTCAGGATTACGTGATGCGCAACTGGTCAATGGTGCGGACCGGTTCGACATCGTCGCAGAAATCGCTGTTCTTCAACATGCGCCGGGTGCAGGCCCGTCTGGAACGTGAAGCATCCGCCGAGGGCCGCAAGCTGGAAACCCACGATTTGCACCAGATGATCGCGACAGAGGTGGGTGTCCCCCTGCATGACGTGCAGATGATGGATGGCCGGTTGTCGGGGTCTGATTTTTCGCTCAACGCCACGCAATCGGTCGATGATGAGGGGCGCGAATGGATTGACGCGTTGGAAGATGACACCCCGCAAGCCGCTGAAAGGGTCGAAAATTCGCATGATACGGATACGTTGCGGCAATGGCTGGTCACGGCTTTGTCGGCGCTGAACGACCGCGAACAATTCATCGTGCGCGAACGCAAATTGCGCGATGATCCGCGGACATTGGAAAGCCTCGGGTCCGAGCTTGGCCTGTCCAAGGAACGTGTCCGCCAGTTGGAGGCAGCGGCCTTTGGCAAGATGCGCAAAAGCCTAGAGGCGCAAAGCACCGAGGTGCAATCGTTCTTTGCCTGACACGCCACATTGTCTTTCCGGTCGGTTCCGCCCTAAGGTCTGACCAGAATTGACCGGAGAGAGATGATGCTGGCGGGCCGACATATTCTGCTGATCGTGGGCGGTGGTATCGCCGCGTTCAAATCGCTGGACCTGTTGCGCCGGTTGCGCGATCAAGGCGCGCGGGTGACACCGGTGCTGACCCGCGCGGGGGCAGAATTTGTCACACCGCTGAGCCTGTCGGCGCTGGCTGCGTCCAAAGTCTATCAGGACCTGTTTGATTTGACCGACGAGGCCGAGATGGGCCATATCGAACTTTCGCGGGCTGCTGATCTGATCGTTGTCGCGCCGGCCACGGCCGATCTGATGGCGAAGATGGCGGGCGGGCTGGCGAATGATCTGGCCGCGACCCTGCTGCTGGCCACCGACAAACGCGTGCTGATCGCGCCTGCGATGAATGTACGGATGTGGCAGCATCCGGCGACGCAGCGCAATCTGGCGACCTTGCAGGGTGACGGCGTGCTGATCGTCGGACCGGAAGAGGGCGCGATGGCCTGCGGCGAATTCGGCCCCGGTCGAATGGCTGAAGTACCTGATATCATTGCTGCAATTGATTCCGCGCTGACAGATGGGCCATTGAAGGGGAAGCATATCCTTGTCACCTCTGGCCCGACGCATGAACCGATTGACCCGGTGCGCTATATTGCCAACCGGTCATCCGGTGCGCAGGGCACGGCGATCGCGCGCGCGCTGGTCGCTTTGGGCGCGCATGTGACCTTTGTCACCGGCCCTGCCGAAGTGTCGCCGCCTGATGGTGTGCAGGTCATCAAGGTGCAGACCGCAGCCGAGATGCTGGCCGCAGTGCAATCCACCCCGCCTGCCGATGCGGCGATCTTTGCCGCTGCTGTCGCCGATTGGCATGTGGCAAATGCCGGGGCCAGCAAGATCAAGAAAGATGGCAACGGATTGCCGCAACTGACCTTTGCCGAGAATCCTGATATTCTGGCGACGATTTCCCAGATGGGCGCGGGTCGTCCACCTTTGGTCATTGGCTTTGCCGCTGAGACCGATGACGTGATCGCCCATGCGACTGCCAAACGTTTGCGCAAGGGCTGTGACTGGATCGTCGCGAATGATGTTTCGCCTGCCACTGGCATCATGGGCGGCAGTGAAAACGCCGTGACCCTGATTACCGATCAGGGCGCGGAAAGCTGGCCGCGCATGACCAAGGAGGCTGTGGCGGCCCAACTTGCCCAGCGGATCGCGCAGGTGATCGCATGATCAAACTGATGTGGGATGCGGGCACTGACCCGTCGGTTGGTCTGCCCCGCTATGAAACCACCGGTGCTGCCGGTGCCGATCTGCGCGCCAATTTCGCGGACAGGGCGGCGGTCGATCTGGCCCCCGGCGCGCGCGCGCTGATTCCAACGGGTCTGCGCATGGAAATCCCGCAAGGGTTCGAGGTGCAGATCAGGCCCCGCTCTGGCCTTGCGCTGAAACAGGGGCTGACCTTGCTGAACACGCCCGGCACGATCGACAGCGATTATCGTGGCCCTGTCGGCGTGATCATGATCAACCACGGGCACGAAACCGTGACGATCACCCATGGCATGCGGATCGCGCAGATGGTCGTCGCCCCGGTGGTGCAGGCGGGTTTCGTGCTGGTGGATAGCTTGTCTGACAGCACACGCGGCAGCGGCGGTTTCGGGTCCACCGGCACATGATCATGGTCGGTGCCATGGCTGCCGCCCTGTGGGTGATCGGCACGTTGATGAAAGCGCCCTATCAGGCGCGCTGGACCATGATGGCCATTTTGCTGCTCGCGGTGATGATCCTGCATATCGTGCTGCCCGTGGGCCATCCGCTGCGGATGGCGACAGGTGGTGATGCCCGGCTCTGGGGGTTGCTGATCGCCTTTGGTTTTCTGATCTGGGGCTACCGCAAGATGCTGGGATGGTTAAAAACCAAGGCGAAGCCCGTCACCCCCGCGCCCGTGACATCGCCCCGCTTTTCCGACACGGAACTGAACCGCTATGCCCGCCATATCGTGCTGCGCGAAATCGGCGGGCCGGGGCAAAAGGCCCTGCGCGACGCGCGTGTGCTAGTCATCGGGGCCGGGGGGCTGGGCGCACCTGCCTTGCAATATCTGGCGGCCTCCGGGGTCGGCACCATCGGGGTGATCGACGATGATCTGGTCGAAAACGCCAATCTGCAGCGGCAGGTGATCCATACCGACAAGAACATCGGCCTGCCCAAGGTCCATTCCGCTGAAATGGCGATGGTGGCGCAGAACCCTTTTGTCACCGTGCGCCCCTATCACCGGCGGCTGACAGCAGAGATCGCTGCTGACCTCTTTGCCGATTACGATCTGGTGCTGGATGGCAGCGATAATTTTGCCACCCGTTATCTGGTGAATGAAACGGCTGTCGCCCAAGGCATCCCGTTGATCGCCGCCGCCCTGACGCAATGGGAAGGGCAGATCAGCCTTTACGACCCCGCCCATGGCACGCCTTGCTATGCTTGCGTATTTCCCAAGGCCCCCGATGCCGCGCTTGTGCCAAGCTGTGCCGAGGCTGGTGTGCTCGGCCCGCTCCCCGGCGTGATCGGCGCGATGATGGCGGTCGAGGCGATCAAGGTGATCACCCAGGCAGGTGATCCGCTTGCCGGGCGGCTTTTGATCTATGATGCGCTTTATGCGCAGACGCGGAGTATCGCGATCAGACAACGCACAGATTGTGCGGTTTGTGGGGGTCGCGTGGCGCAACCCTAACCGGCAGCGCTGTTGGGTATTTGGAACAAAGCGCGGCGGGGTGCTGGCAAAGGGGGCAAGCGCCACCTAGGTTAAGCGAAAAGGAGATCCGCCATGAACAATCCGCTGCTGACCGATTGGGACACGCCCTTTGGCCTGCCACCCTTTGCCGCGATCAAGGATGATGATTTCGCCCCGGCGGTCGATGCGGCACTGGCTGAGGCCCGTGCCAATATCGCAGCGATTGCCGATGATCCCGCAAAGCCCAGCTTTGCCAATACAATCGAGGCGCTGGAATTGGCTGATGCCACGCTGAGCCGCGTGTTGGGTGCGTTTTATGCGCTTGCCGGTGCTGACAGCACCCCGGCGCGCGAGGCTTTGCAGCGTGATTTCGCGCCTTTGCTGAGCGCCTATTCATCCGAGATTTCCGAGAACAAGGCGCTCTTCGCGCGGGTTGAGGTGCTCTGGGCTGATCGCGACAGCCTTGATCTGACCGATGAACAGGCCCGTGTGCTGATGCTGACCCGGCGCAGTTTCGTGCGCGCAGGGGCGCAGTTGGAAAATGCCGAAGCCACAAGGCTGCGCGCCGTCAAATCGCGGCTGTCGGTGCTGGGCACGCAATTCGTGCAGAACCTTCTGGCAGATGAACGCGACTGGATGATGAAACTGGGTGCCGATGATCTGGATGGGCTGCCCGATTTCGTGATCGCCACGGCCCGCGCTGCCGGGGTGGAAAAAGACGCAGGCGGCCCGGTGGTTACCCTGTCACGGTCCCTGATCGTGCCGTTTTTGCAATTCTCTGACCGGCGCGACCTGCGTGAAAAAGCCTATCAGGCATGGGGCGCGCGTGGCGCCAATGGGGGTGCGACGGATAACCGCGCGATTGCCGCCGAAACGCTGGCCTTGCGGGAAGAGCGCGCAAAGCTCTTGGGTTACGACAGTTTCGCCGCTTTCAAACTGGAAACCGAAATGGCGGGCAGCCCCGCCGCAGTGCGCGATTTGCTGATGCAGGTCTGGGACCCGGCGAAAGCTGCGGCGCTGGACGATTCCAAAGTGCTGGAACGGATGCTGCATCAAGATGGTTTCGATGGGCCGCTGGAGCCTTGGGACTGGCGCTATTATGCGGAAAAGCGGCGCAAGGACCTGCATGATCTGGATGAGGCGGAAATCAAACCCTATCTGCAACTGGACCGGATGATCGAGGCGGCCTTTGCCTGCGCCAACCGCCTGTTCGGGCTGGCGTTTGCACCCATCGACGGCCCTGTCTATCACCCAGACGTGCGGCTGTGGGACGTCACCCGCAACGGTGAACATATTGCAGTTTTCATCGGCGATTATTTCGCGCGCGGATCGAAACGGTCCGGGGCGTGGTGTTCGGCGATGCGGTCGCAGAAACGGCTGGGCGGCGATACACGACCCCATGTCGTCAACGTGTGCAATTTCGCCAAGCCCGAAGCGGGCAAACCGGCGCTGTTGTCCTATGACGATGCGCGCACCTTGTTCCACGAATTCGGCCATGCCTTGCACCAGATGCTGTCGGATGTGACCTATGAAAGCATCAGCGGCACATCTGTCGCGCGTGATTTCGTGGAACTGCCCAGCCAGCTTTATGAACATTGGCTGGAGGTCCCGGCCGTTCTGTCCGAATTCGCGACCCATGCGGAGACTGGCAAAAAGATGCCTGATGCGTTGCTGGAACGGATGTTGGGGGCCGCGACCTATGACATGGGGTTTCAGACGGTGGAATATATCGCCTCTGCCCTTGTCGATCTGGAATTTCACAATGGCCCTGCGCCTGCCGATCCGATGCAGCGGCAGGCGGAAATCCTTGAAAACCTTGGGATGCCGCGCGCCATTGGCATGCGCCACGCCACGCCGCATTTCGCACATGTCTTTGCCGGTGACGGCTATTCCAGTGGCTATTACAGCTATATGTGGTCCGAGGTGATGGATGCCGACGCTTTCGCCGCCTTTGACGAGGCTGGCGATCCGTTTGACCCGATCACCGCCGCCAAGCTGGAAAAGACGGTCCTGTCATCGGGCGGTTCGGTTGATGCCGCCGAACTTTATACGGCGTTCCGGGGGCGGATGCCGGGGGTCGAGGCTTTGCTTAAAGGGCGCGGTCTGGCGGCCTGATCGTCCTGCGCCGTCGATGCGCGCGGCGCGCGGATATTATTGCTCGGACGATGCGGGGGGGCGTGGGTCGGATGGGTGCCGCTGCACGCCGACCGGGTCTTTGTGGATCAGCACATCGGCATGTGGATAGGCGGCGACAATCGACCGGCGCAGGGCTGCGCCGATCTCATGCGCCTGATCAAGCGTCTGGGTGCCGTCCAGTTCGATATGCAGGTTGACGAAAACCCGGCTGCCCGCGACGCGTGTCTTGAGGTCGTGATATCCCCGCACGCCGTCGCATTTTTCGACGATGTCGCAGATCCCTGCGATCATTGCACGGTCTGCCTGCCGGTCCATCAGCGCGTCCCAGGCGCTTTTGCCGATGCGCAGCGCGCCGAAGGCCAGAAAGGCCGCCGCACCCAGTGCGACGACGCTGTCGATCTGGAACAGCCCGAACCGTGCCGACGCCCAGAGCGCGACGATGGCGCCGATATTGGGGATCAGATCGCCCATGTAATGCAGGCTGTCGGCCAGAACGACTTTGTTGCCGGTGCGGTTTGCCACATGGCGCTGCCATGTCACCAGTCCCAATGTCACGACAATGGAAAACACCATCACCGCCATCCCGAAACCCTCAGCCTGCGGCATGGCGGTCCTGTCATCAAGCAGGCGCAGCACGGCGGCCACGGCGATCACGGCGGCAGAGACGAGGATGAAGAGGGACTGGCCCAAGGCGGCCAGATCCTCGGCTGAGGTATGGCCAAAATTATGGTCGTCATCGGCGGGTTTGGCGGCATAGGCGATGGCGGCCAGTCCGCCCAGTGACATCATCAGGTCCATCGCGCTGTCGGCCAGTGTGGCCGCCACCGCAAGCGATCCTGTTTCAGCCAGCGCCCAAAGTTTCGCAGCAACCAGAACGGCAGCGACGCTCACGGACAAAAGTCCGGCGGACAGGTTGAGGCGAGAGTCGGTCTGCATGGTCATGCCTGTGGCTTAGGCCTTCATGCGCGCGCTGACAATCCGCGACATTCAGTCGCGCAATTCCTCTTGCATGACGCCCCAGATCACCGATTTGGGGGCCCAGCCGCGATAGCCGCCCGCGGTCAACTGGCACCATTCTGGCTCGCATTTGCCCAGACGCGCGATCACGCCCGCCTCAAGTATTGCGTTCTCGACGCCATTGACATCGGGGCGGTTGCGCAGGGGCGTGTTCTCGGCGTTGATGAGCACAGTGCGCGCGCCCGACAACAAGGTGTAGTGAATCCAGCCGCCTTGCCCGTCGCGGTCTATCACGCGGCGCCATTGGCCATATTCGGCCACCAGTTGCAGCGGCATGTTGCGCCGTGTGAAAACCCAATCGATCCGGTGTGACAGCGACGGGCCACGCCGCACATTCGCCTCTGACGCGTTGAGCGAGACGAAACGCGGCACCGGCAGGTTGGTTTCCGGGCCAAGGGCCGGGCCATCGCTGGCTTCTTGTGCGAACGCTGTCGTGGTGATCAACAGGACGGCGCAGACGGCCAGACGCGCCGCGTTGAACCAATGCACGAAACTCTTCATTTTGTGGCCTTTTGCTGCCCGATTGCGGCGCGCGGTTCTTGTGCTGCGCGTCCCTTTCGCGCAACCTGCCACGCAAGGCATGATTTGAAAACCCGGGAGAGACCAAGCATGACAGGAAAGCATCTGACTGTTGTCGTGACGCGACAATTGCCCGAACAGGTCGAAACCCGGCTGAAAGAACTCTTCGACGTGCAATTGCGGGAGACCGACATACCGATGTCGTCCGATGAACTGGTCGAGGCGATGCAATCGGCAGATGTGTTGGTCTGCACGATTACCGATCAGATCGACGCCAAATTGCTGGGCCGCGCGGGCGATAAACTAAAGCTGATCGCCAATTACGGGGCCGGCGTGGACCACATCGACGTGGCCACCGCACGGCAGCGCGGCATCCATGTGTCCAACACCCCCGGCGTGATGACTGAAGATACCGCCGATATGGTGATGGCGCTGATCCTTGGCGTGACCCGGCGGATGGGGGAAGGGATCAAACTCG
The DNA here is from genome assembly GCF_046292185.1 of Yoonia sp. Lineage (GTDB taxonomy): Bacteria > Pseudomonadota > Alphaproteobacteria > Rhodobacterales > Rhodobacteraceae > Yoonia. Next base: position 5,458 of record NZ_JBKBQY010000074.1, on the reverse strand, counting down.
CTGAATCCGACGCCTGGCAAGGCTGGTCCCCCACCGCCATGCTGGGGGGGCGGATCAAGGGGCGGCGTCTGGGTATCCTTGGCATGGGCCGGATCGGGCAGGCCGTCGCCCGCCGTGCCGCCGCCTTTGGTTTGCAGGTGCATTACCACAACCGCCGCCGCCTGCGCCCCGAAGTGGAAGAGGCGCTGGACGCCACCTATTGGGAAAGTCTGGATCAGATGGTCGCGCGGATGGATATCCTGTCGATCAATTGCCCGCATACGCCATCGACCTTTCATCTGATGAACGCGCGGCGGCTGAAGCTGATGAAACCGACCGCCGTGATCGTGAATACGTCGCGTGGCGAGGTGATCGACGAAAATGCCCTGACGCGGATGCTACGCGCAGGTGAGATTGCGGGTGCGGGTCTGGATGTGTTCGAACGCGGTCACCTGATCAATCCACGTCTGAAGGAATTGCCCAATGCGATCCTGTTGCCGCATATGGGGTCCGCCACGCTCGAAGGGCGGATCGAGATGGGCGAGAAGGTGATCGTGAACATCAAGACCTTCGCTGATGGGCATCGCCCGCCCGATCTGGTCGTTCCTGCGATGCTCTGACCCCCCTTTGTCGCATTTGCGCGTAAAGCAGTCGGCGGTTTCTACCCGGCGAGAGGCAATTCGCGCAACTTAAGCCAAAAGCGGCACAGGGGAATCGGCAGCATGAAAACGCAAGTCAAAGCATTGGTGGTCGGCGGCGGCGCTGTCGGGACTTCCATCGCCTATCATCTGGCAAAGGCGGGCTGGGATGATGTCATGCTGCTGGAACGCGACGAGCTGACCTCGGGTTCTACATGGCATGCGGCGGGCCTGCTGCCCTTGTTCAACATGTCTTTTGCCACGACGCATATCCACAAATATTCCGTCGATTTCTATAAATCGCTTGAGGCGGAAACTGGCCTGAATGCCGGTTTCGCGGTCGTCGGCAATCTGCGCATGGCGCAGAGGCAGGAGCGGATGGATGAATTCATGCTCTATGCGTCCACGGCGGAAACCTGCGATGTGCCTTACGTCTGGATGACCCCCGATGAGATCAAGGCGAAATGGCCGCTGATCGAAACGTCCGATCTGAAAGGCGCGCTGTATCACCACACCGATGGTTATATTAACCCCGCCGATGTGACGCAGGCGATGGCGAAGGGCGCCCGCCAGCGCGGTGTCGCGATTGAACGCAAATGGCAGGCAGATGCGTTTCATTGGAACGGGACGCATTGGGAGGTGACCTGCACCAAAATGGTCGAAAAGGGCGGCAATCTGGTGCCGTCCGACGAACAGGTCGTCATCACCGCCGAACATGTCGTCACCGCGTCCGGCAACCACGCGCAGACCACCGCGAAAAAGCTGGGGATCAAGATCCCGGCGATCCCCGTCGAACACCAGTTCATCGTGATGGATCAGGACCCCGCGCTGGTGCAGTTCCGCGCCGCTGGCAATGTCGAACATCCTGTGATCCGGGACGCCGACGCGCAATCCTATGTGCGTGAAGAACGTGGTGGATGGATTCTGGGCGTCTATGAAAAGAACGCGCCTGCCTGTTTCGAATACGGCGTGCCGGACAGCTTTCGCGCCGATCTGTTCCCTCTCGATCTGGAACGGATCGAGGACCAGTATATGGCGATGATCCACCGGATTCCGTCCTGTGAGGATTCGGGGCTGAAGGATGATTTCAACGGGCCGATCTGCTATACTCCCGATGGCAATCCATTGGTCGGCCCCGCCCCCGGTCTGCGCAACATGTGGCTGGCGGAAGGGTTCTCCTTTGGTATCACCGCCGCAGGTGGCACTGGCTATTACCTTGCGCAGATGATGGTCGATGGCGAGGCCGAGATTGACATGGCGAGCCTCGACCCCAAGCGTTACGGCAACTGGATGACGACCGAATTCGCGGCGCGCAAGAATGAAGAATGCTACGACCACGTCTATATCCTGCACCACCCGGATGAAGAACGGCCCGCCTGCCGCCCTTTGCGGACATCGCCCGCCTATGACCGGCAAGCCGCGCGCGGCGCGCAATTCGGGTTTGTGAACGGCTGGGAACGCCCGAATTACTATGCCCCTGCCGGGTTCAACGACCATGACGCGCGATCATTCCGGCGCGGCGGCTGGTGGCAATATGCGGTGGAAGAGGCAAAAGCGATCCGTGAAGGTGTCGGCCTGATCGACGCGACCGCCTTTACCAAACACCGGATCAGTGGCGCAGGCGCGACCGCCTTTCTTGACTGGTTCACCACGAACAAACTGCCCAAGGTTGGCCGGATCAACCTGACCTATGCGCTGACCGCCCATGGCACGACGCGGACGGAATATACCATCGTGCGCAATGGAGAGAATGATTATTACCTCGTCTCTGCCGGGGCATGGAGTGCCTATGATCAGGATTATCTGTTAAAAGCGATTGAAGACAAAGAACCGGAATTTGGCCGCATCAACGCACAGGACGTGACCACGCAATGGGGCGTCTTCGCCATCGCAGGCCCGAAATCCCGCGACGTGCTGACAAGCGTGATCAAGGATGCCGATCCCGCCACCGCCCTGTCGAACAAGCGTTTTCCATGGCTTTCGGCGCGCCAGATCGAACTCGGCATGTGCCCGGTCAATGCGATCCGGGTTGCCTATACGGGCGAGCTTGGCTGGGAATTGCATCATCCGATCGAGATGCAGAATTACCTGTTCGATCTGCTGGAAAAGGCAGGCGCATCGCATGGGATGAAACTGGTCGGTGCGCGGGCGCAGAACTGGCTGCGGCAGGAAAAATCATACCGCGCCTTCGGCAATGAACTGGGCCGGGACGCGACCCCGCTGGAGGCTGATCTGCCGCGTTTTGTGGACCTGTCCAAGGATTTCCACGGCAAGGATGCGATGCTGGAAAAGGGTATCCGTAGCAAATGCGTCACCCTGTTGATCGACGGTCCGGCGGATGCGGACCCTTGGGGGCGCGAGGCGCTGTATCACGGTGACACCCGCGTCGGGCGTCTGACCTCGGGTGGCTATTCGGTGGCTTTCGGCAAATCCATCGGCATGGGCTATGTCAAACCGGAAATGGCGGTGGTTGGCACAGAGCTACAGGTCAAGATGCTGGATCAGCTTTGGCCCGCGGTGATCGTCGAAGACAGCCCCTATGATCCGCAAAACGCCACGATCCGGGTGGATGGTTAACGCCTGCGCCACAAATCAATCCGGCGGCGACCCCGGATCAGGACCCGGGACACCGGGCCCTGCAACATGGGCAGATCAATCGCCAACAGCAGTAGCCCCACCGGGATCATCCACAGGCCAAAGACCGGCAGGATCGCCAGAAACCCGCCAAGGATAAAGATCACTGCAATGATGATCCGCGCGATCATCCAACCGGGTTTGCGGATACGTGCCATACCCGGCACATGCGGCGATATCCTGCGATATTGTCGGTCAAATCGGGCACGGATACGGTCGCGTTGGCGTTGCATTGGGTGCAGATATGCGGGCTATGTCCGCTTTGTAAGATGGCGCGCGAAATATTTAGCGGAACCGGTCAGGGCGCAGCGCGGCCACCATATCTGCCGCAAGCGCAGGCGGCGTGCCGCCGACAAGATCGGCTAGCAACTGGCTCGCCCCCGGCGATGATTGCATGCCATATCCGCCTTGCCCCGCGCACCAGATAAACCCCGGATGCGCCGGGTCCGGCCCCAGCACCAGATTGCGATCCGGCGCAAAGGTGCGCAGCCCGGCCCATGACGCCAGCAGCCGGGTGACTGGGGTGGTGACATTTTCTTCGTACCGCGCCAACCCTTCGGCCAGCACCATGTCATCGGCATAGGCATCATGCGGGTCTGCCGGGTCTTCCTCGGCCGGGGACACGATCAGCGCCCCGGCGTCAGGTTTGGCATACCAGCCTTCGCCAGCGCCAAAAACCATCGGCCAGAGGCGCAGGTCATGGCCATCCGGCGCGGGAATGCGCGCCATCGACCGGCGCAACGGCTGAAACCCCAAAGGCGCAACGCCCGCCATGCTGGCGATCACATCGACCCAGGCACCGGCGGCATTGACCAGATTGCGCGCCTCATAATCGTCCGCCTTGGTGCTGACGGCCCAGCCTGTCGCGGTGCGTGTGATCCCCGTCACCTCTGCCTTGGTGACGATCTGCGCCTCACTGGCGCGGGCCTGTTTCGCGAAGGTCTGGATCAGCTTGTCGGTATCCATATCCCAGGCATGCGGGTCATAGGCGGCACGATCCACGCGGTCAGGGTTCAGCACCGGGATCAGCGCCAAGGCCTGGTCCATCGTGATTGGCTGCATTTGCATCGCCAGCACATCGGCGTCGAACAGTCCTGCCTCTGCCGCATTGCCGACCAGCATCAGCCCGCGTGGCGACAAAACGCCCGCATCGCGGTGAAAATCATAGCCCGCTTGGTTCAGCGCCACGGTTGATGGCTTGCCATAATGTTCCTCGAACAAAGCGGCAGAGCGGCCAGAGGCGTGATAAGCCAGCGCATCCTCGCGTTCCAACACTGTCATACTGCCCAGCGCCGACAAGCGTGCGGCAGCCGACACCCCGGCGATACCGCCACCGATGATCAGGAAATCGATCACGCCTCTTCCAATCGGTCGGTCGCAGGCGGCGGTGCCGGGCTGAGTGCCGTGATCAGCGTGTAAAGTTCCGGCGTCATGTTGAACCCGACCGCATCCAGCGACGGTTGCAACTGCGCCAATGACCGGGCCGAGATAATGGGTGATGGCCCTGACGCATGATTCATGACCCATGCCACGGCGAGCGTTGCGGGGTCCGTCCCCAGATCGCGGGCCAGATCGGTCAGCCGCGCGGCGGTCTCATGCATCCAGCCTTGCCCGTAACGCGATTTGTAGCGCGGATCATCCGTCAGCCGCCCGGTGCCGCCGCCGACATATTTGCCGGTCAGCAGCCCGCCGCCCAAAGGCGAATAGGGCACCAATTGTATTCCCTGATCGGCGCACATCGGAAAAATCTCAACCTCGGCCTGCCGTTTCACCAGATTATACATCGGCTGCATGACATCGATCCGCGTGCCCAGATCGCGGGCGACAGACTGCGCCTTCATCACCTGCCAGGCGGCGTAATTCGACACGCCAATATGGCGGACAGCGCCCGATGATTGCAGTTCCGCCATGGTGCTGAAGGTTTCCGCAAGCGGCGTGTCATCGTCGAACCGGTGCAGGTAAAGCAGATCTATCTGATCCTGCTGCAACTGGCGGCGGCAGATATCGAACTGTGCCATGATATTGGCACGGCTTGACCCGCCCGTATAGCCGACCTTGGTCGCCAGATAAATCTTGTCACGTTCAGTCTTGATCAACTGGCCGAGAATCTTTTCCGCCTCACCATCCGCATATCGTACGGCAGTGTCGAAATGATTAATGCCTGCGTCCCGCACGGCATCATACATCGCGGTACTTTCTGCGGCATC
>NZ_JBKBQY010000073.1:0-17362 GCF_046292185.1 Yoonia sp. | reverse complement strand
CAGTGATCATATCAGGACCTTTTCACAATGACCGAATTTCCCGCCACCCGTGCCGCTGGCCTTGCCGCGATGCAGGCTTTCGTCCCTGCGATGGGCAAACGCTATGCCAACGGGCGTAATTACGATCACGGGCCAGGCGCGCATAAGGCCGTGTCGCGACTGTCGCCCTACATCCGCCGCCGTCTGGTGACCGAAGCGGAGGTGGTGCAGGCCGCGATTGCCGCCCATGGCCCCGACACTGCGGAAAAATTTATCGATGAGATCATCTGGCGCGGCTATTTCAAAGGCTGGCTGGAACGCCGCCCGCAGGTCTGGGACAGCTATGTGGCAGGCGTGCAGGCCGATCTGGCGACACTGGACCGTGACCGCAAACTGCGGCGGAACCTGGAAAGGGCGATGGATGGCCAGACCGGGCTGGACTGTTTCGACGCATGGGCGGTGGAACTGGTCGAGACCGGTTATCTGCACAACCACGCGCGGATGTGGTTCGCGTCAATCTGGATCTTCACGCTGGGTTTGCCGTGGCGGCTGGGCGCGGATTTCTTTTACCGCCATCTGCTGGATGGCGATGCGGCATCCAATACGCTCGGCTGGCGTTGGGCGGCAGGGCTGCATACGCGCGGCAAGCCCTATCCGGCGCGCGCTGACAATATCACGACCTTTACCAATGGCCGCTTTCGCCCGCGCCCCGTTGATCTGGCTGATGTGACGCAAGGGCTGGAGACGACCGAGCCTGACGGCCTGCCATCCGTGCTGGCCCTGCGCGATGTGACAGCGCCCAAAACTGGTGTACCAACCGCATTGCTGATCACGGACGAGGATTGCTGGGCAGAGGCGTTCGACCTGGCCGGTCTGGATATCTGCACATGCGCAACATTGTTGGCAGGTCATCTGCGATCCCCCCTGCCCGTCGCTGACATGATCCTGCGGTTTGAGGCAGACGCGCTGAGCGATGCCGCCAGCCGTGCAGGCCAGAAGCCCGTGATGTTGCGCGCGGATCATCCCAACACGCTCGCAAACTGGGCGGCATCGGCTGGCGCGACCCAGATCGTCACGCCTTATGTCACGCGCGGACCGATCTATGACTGGCTGCAGCAGGCAGCACCTTACCTGCAAGCGCAAGGCATCACGCTGGCGGAATGGCGGCGCGATTGGGACGGCGCGATCTGGCCGCATGCGACGGCGGGGTTCTTCAAGGTCAGAAAACAGATCCCGCAGATCATTGCCGATCAGGTGCACGTATGAACCCTGTGATCATCATCGGCGCGGGGATCACAGGGCTGACCTGCGCGCGCAGGCTGAGCGATGGGGGCTGGCCCGTGATCGTGCTGGACAAGGGGCGCGGTATCGGCGGGCGCATGGCCACCCGGCGGACCGATGTGCTGACGTTCGATCACGGCGCGCAATATGTCAGCGCTGAAGGTGCTGTTTTCGCCAAGGTTCTGGCCGATCTGACCACTGCCGGGCAGGCCGGTCCTTGGCAGGACGGCATCGTCGGGGTGCCGGGGATGTCAGCATTGGCCAAGGGTCTGGGCGCAGGCGTGCCGGTGCAGCAGAACATGCAGGTAAGCGCCTTGGTACCGCAGGGTGACGGCTGGCAGGTGCAGGTCGGTGATGCGCGGCTGACGGCGCGGCGGGTGGTTGTCACCGTACCTGCGCCACAGGTGACGGATTTGCTGGGGGCTGATCACTCCCTCGCCCGGCGCCTCGCTGGCGTCAGCTATGCGCCCAACCTGACGCTGATGGCGGCGATCACTGGCGCTGCCCCCTTCATCACAGCGCGTGACCCTGATGCGGATTTGGCGTGGATCGCGCAGGACAGCAGCAAACCGGCCCGCCCTCAGGGTGCCACCGGATGGGTCGCGCAGGCCAGCGCGGCCTTCAGTATGGAACATCTGGAGAGTGACAAGGAAGAGATTGCCTCATTGATGCTGCCTTTGTTGCTGGGCCGTCTGGGTGCCAGTCCCGATCACGTCAGCTATGCCAGCGCGCATCGCTGGCGGTATGCCTTTGTCACGCAGGCCTTGGGCGCGCCGTTTCTGCGCAGCGCCGATGCGACGCTTTATCTGGGGGGCGATTGGTGCCTTGGGCCAAGGGTCGAGGATGCCTGGACCAGCGGCACGGCGATTGCGGATGATCTGTTGAGCCAGACCAATGCGTAATGATCTGACCATTTATGACACCTATGCCGACAAATGGTGGTCGGATGATATCCGCTGGGTGCGGACGCTGAAGAACCTTGTCCCCGGCAGGTTGAAACATTTCGACCGGCTGATCGACTGGCAGGGCAAGGATATGCTGGATCTGGGCTGTGCCGGCGGTTTCATGGCCGAGGCGATGGCGAAACGCGGTGCCAATGTCACTGGCATCGATCCCGCACGCGATGCGATCAAGGCCGCCCGCTGCCATGCCAAGGCCGAAGGGCTGCGCATCGGCTATGACACCGGCGTGGGCGAGGCGCTGCCTTATGATCACGCCAGCTTTGACGCGGTGGTCTGCGTCGATGTGTTGGAACATGTCGCCGATCTGGAGAAGGTGCTGGCCGGGGTTGCGCGCATATTGCGACCCGGTGGCCTGTTCCTATTCGACACAATCAACCGCAACCCTCTGGCGCGCTTTGCAACGATCACAATGGCCGAGGATATTTTGCGCCTGCTGCCAAGGGGTACGCATGATCCGACAATGTTCATCAAACCGCGCGAATTGCGGGCGGCGCTGCGGGCGGCGGGGCTGGTGCCGGGGCGGTTCACCGGGCTCGGGCCACGCGGGGTGAACCGGCGGCTTGATCTGACCTTTGGGCCATTGCCGCTGACGGCAGTGCTTTACATGGGCCATGCCCGCAAGGCAGATGCCGCATGACCCGCGCCCTGGATGCGGCAACGATCAGCGAGATTATCGAAATGGCGCTGTCCGATCACACCAGTTTTGCCCAGATCCGAAACCTGCACGGGTTGTCACCGGATCAGGTCAAAGTACTGATGCGGACTGAGCTGGCCCCAGGCAGCTATCGCGCGTGGCGCAGGCGGGTGCGCCAATTCGGTGACAGGCGAAAAATTTACAAATAAATTCTTCTTTATCATGCCGCAATGCGGCGCTTTGCCCATGCATTTCCCTGATCATGTGATAATTCAGATAGATGGACATCATTCTGATCACAACGGTTATCGCCTCGCTTTTTCTGATCATCGGCATTGCAGAGCCGCTGGCAGACCGTCTGCGCGTGCCCTATACCGTTATTCTGGCGGTGCTTGGGATGGCGCTTGCGTCCAGTGCAATCGTTCTGCTGCGCACAAATCTGACAAATGCGCTGAACCCGGCAGCCGAGGCGATCCTTGGCCTGCCGATCCGGTCGAATGTGTTCCTTTACGTCTTCCTCCCAACGCTGCTGTTTCAGGCGACGTTGGGGATGAACCTGCGGCGGATGCTGGATGATTGGGTGCCCATCATCGTGCTGGCGGTCGTTGCCGTAGTCGTGGCGACGTTCAGTGTCGGCTATGCCCTTTCGTGGATATCGGCGCTGCCGCTGGCCGCCTGTCTGCTGGTCGGTGCGATTGTATCGACAACCGATCCGTCGGCCGTGGTGTCGATCTTCCGCTCCATCTCTGCGCCACAGCGTCTGACACGGATCATCGAAGGCGAAAGCCTGCTGAATGACGCCGCCGCGATTGCGCTGTTCGGGCTGTTCATGGGGTTTGTGATGCTGGGCGTGCCCGACCCCAATCTGGGCGAGGCGCTGGCGCAGTTTCCGATGTTGATCTTTGGCGGGGCGGTGTCAGGGTGGTTGGCTGCACGGATCGCGGTGTGGCTGATGGCGCTTTTCATCCGGTTCGAGCTCGCGCAGATCTCGATCTCGGTGGCGCTGCCCTATCTGGCCTTTATCGGTGCTGAACAGCTGATTGGCGCTTCGGGCGTGATCGCTGTGGTCGCCGCCGGACTGACACTGAACCTGACCGGGCCGGGGCGGTTGCCGCCACAGGCCTGGACCAACCTGCGCGAGGTCTGGGATCTGCTTGCGCATTGGGCAGGCGCGTTGATCTTTATCCTCGCGGCCCTGTTCATTCCGCGCTTGCTGGAAGACGTACGGTTCACGGATTTCGCCATGATCGCCGTGGTGATCGCAGCAGCGATTGCCGCGCGTGTCGTTGTCCTGTTCGGATTGCTGCCGCTGTTGACCTTACTGCGTGCCTCGCCCGCCGTCGACCGGCCTTATCGCGTCGCCATCCTTTGGGGGGGCTTGCGCGGCGCAGTCACGCTGGCGCTGGCGCTGGCGGTCACCGAAAGCGTCCGGGTGCCGGTTGAGGTCAAGCGCGTCGTCGGTATTCTTGCCACGGGTTTCACATTGTTCACCCTGATCGTGCAGGGGTCCACCCTGCGCTGGGTCATCGCGCGGCTGGGTCTGGACCGGCTGTCGCCGATCGATGAGGCGTTGTCCCGGCAGGTCGTCGCCGTCGCGCTGCAGACAGTGCGCGAGGATGTCGCGCGCACCACTGAAAACTATGAACTCAGCCGCGAGATTATCCGGTCAGAGGCGAAACGCTTTGGCGAAAGGCTGGACGACGCCGTCAAGGACGCCGAGGAAAGCGCCAATATCCTGGACCGTGACCGGATCACGCTGGGGCTGATCGCGCTGGCCGGTCATGAACGCGACACGATCCTTGAACGTGTGCGGGAACGGACGATTTCATCGCGGATGGCCGAGCAGGTGCTGGCCGATTCCGAACGCCTGATCGAAGGCGCACGGACCGGCGGGCGCAGCGGCTATCAACGCGCCGCAAAACGATCGGTGACATATGACCGGGCCTTCCGGCTGGCTGTTTTCCTGCATAACCGACTGAAATTCTCTGCGCCGCTGGCGCGGATCACCGCGGACCGGTTCGAATTTCTGCTGTCACAACGCCTGATCCTGCGCGACGTGGATTCTTTTATCGATGGGCGTATCCGACGCATTCACGGACGGCGGGTTGCCGATCTGCTGCAGGAACTGCTGACGCGGCGGACCGAAGCCGTCGAAACCGCGCTGGAAGGTTTGCGTCTGCAATATCCGGGTTACGCGGAAGAGCTTGAACGCCGTTTCATCCGCCGTACCGCCCTGCGACTGGAAGAACGCGAATATGCCACGATGCGTGATGATGGGCTGATCGGGGCAGAGGTTTACACCAATCTGTCCTTGGATCTCGCGGCGCGCCGCGCTGCCGCTGAACAACGGCCAAGGCTCGACATCGCCCCGCAACGGTCCGAGCTGGTGCGGCAATTGCCGCTGTTCGCAGATCTTGATGATGCCACGCTGAAACAACTTGGGCGCGCCTTCCAGACCCGCTATGCCAATGCGGATGACATATTGATCCGCAAGGATAACGCCTCGAAAAGCGTGTTTTTCATCGCGTCCGGGGCGGTGGAACTGCAGGTCGCAGGCCAGACATGGCGTCTTGGCCCGGGAGAGATGTTCGGCCAGATGGCGATCCTGATGCAACGCCCACGCCGGGCGTTGGTGCGTGCGATTGCGCCGTCAACCTTGCTGATGCTGGACGAGAACCGGTTCCGGCGGCTGCTCAAACGAAGCGGCGCCTTGCAGCAGGCCGTGCGCGCCAGCGCGGAAAAGCGCGGCATCGCCCCCGACCGACTGTTGGCCGATATCACAGAGGCCAAATGATCAGCAAAAGCGGCAGTGCCACGACAACGACAATAGCCTCCAACGGCAGCCCGAGTTTCCAGTAATCGCCAAAGCCAAAACCACCGGGGCCAAGGATCAATGTGTTGTTCTGGTGCCCGATGGGCGTCAGGAAGGCGCAGGACGCCCCTATCGCCACAGCCATCAGGAAACTGTCGGGGCTGACCCCCAACGAGGCCGCAATCCCGATGGCGATGGGGCACAGCACGGCGGCGGTGGCGGCATTGTTCATCACATCCGACAGAAACATCGTAGTGATCAGCACCACGGCCAGCGCGATGATCGGATTGCCCTGCGCAATCGTGCCGACAAGAAACTGCGCCAGCACATCGGCCGCCCCTGTTGTCTGCAATGCGCCGGCAACCGGAATCAATGCCGCCAGCAACACGATCACCGGCCAATCGATCGCGGTATAAATCGACCGGGGGGGTACGGTGCGAAACAGCATCGTGGCGATCACCCCGATGGTAAAGGCCGCCGCCGCAGGCAACAGGCCCAAGGTCACGACCCCCACCGAGATCAGCATGATCGCCCCTGCAATCAGCGCCATGCGTTTGTCAGGAATCCGCAATTCGCGCTCACCCAAAGGCACGCAGCCGCTGTCGTTGATGAAATCGGCGATCACCTCTGCGGGGCCTTGCATCAGCAGCAGGTCACCCGATTTCAGCTTCATGGTACGCAGCCGCGCGCGGGGCCTGTGGCCTTGGCGCGAGACAGCAAGCAGGTTCAACCCATAGCGTGTGCGCAGTCTGAGGTCCTTGGCCGACTGGCCCATGATCGTCGAATTGGGCAGCACCGCCAGTTCACGCAGAACGATGTCTTCGTCGCGCTTTGGCTTGTCGTCATCCGCGCTATCATCATCCTTGACGGTTTTCTTGGGCTTTTCTTCGTCGGGCTTTGATGATCCTTCTTCTTCCAGCTTGATGCCGAAGACAGACAGCGCCTCGGCCAGTGCGTCGACATCAGCCTCCAGCACCAGAATATCGCCACCGCGGATGCGCCTGCCGCCATGCGGCGCGGTCATCCGTACCTCGTTGCGCACAAGGCCGATGACCTGCGCCTCGCTGTCGTCGATTTCGCGTTCAAAGGCGCGCAGCGTCATGCCATTGGCCTTGCTGTCATCGGGCACGCGGACTTCGGTCATATAGGCGCCGGTGGCGAAATCACCGTCCGCACCGGATTTGCGCGCAGGCACCAGCCGCCAGCCAAACAGCGCGATAAACGCAACCCCCGCCACCGCGACCGCCACACCGACCGGCGCGAAATCGAACATCGCGAACTGGCCCAGCCCTGCCTGGGCACGAAAGCCCGAGACGATCAGATTGGGCGGCGTACCGATCAGCGTGGTCATGCCGCCAAGGATCGTGCCGAATGCCAGGGGCATCAGCACCTGCCCTGGGGTCAGTTCAAGCCTGCCAGACAATTGCACGGCCACCGGCATCAGCAGCGCCATCGCACCCACGTTGTTCATGAAACCCGACAACAGCGCGCCCAGCCCCATCAACGCGGCAAGGCTTGTCACCCGGCCTGCGTTGCGCGGCAGCACATTGCGCGCGATCCAGTCCACCGCCCCGGTGTTCTGCAAACCCTGGCTCAGGACCAGTACGCAGGCGACCGTGATCACGGCAGGATGACCGAAACCGGCAAAAGCATCCTCGGACGTGACCAAACCGGCCACCACAGACGCCATCAGCGCGGACAGGGCCACGACATCGTGCCGGAACCGCCCCCACAGAAACAACGCCATGGTTGCGGTCAGAATAGCAAAGATCAACAGTTGCGGCATGGTCATGGCGACGACTTTCAAAGTGTTCAGAAGCTGCCAAAGATCGTGCCCAGCGCCACCAGCACGACAAGTGCCATAACCGGAATCACAACGGCGACGACCGCGATATCCTTGTATGCCTCGCGGTGGGTCAGACCGCAAATGGTCAGCAGGGTGATGACCGCCCCGTTATGCGGCAGCGCGTCCAGCCCCCCCGTGGCCACCGCCGTCACCCGGTGCAGCAAATCGGGGGAAATGCCCGCCGCACTGCCCATTTCTAGGTAAGCATCACCCAAGGTTGCAAGGGCGATGGACATCCCACCCGATGCCGACCCTGTCATGCCCGCCAGCAGGCTGGTGCCGATGGCCAGCGATATCAGCGGGTTATCGCCACCCACCGTGACCACCCAGTCGCGGATCAGCCCAAAAGCGCCGAGCGAGGCGATCACTGCCCCGAATCCCACCAGCGATGCGGTGTTGAAAATCGGTTGCAGCGAATCCTGCGCACCCCGGTCAAGGATCACACCGATGCGCGACGCAAGCCTGCCCCAGTTCAACACCACCAGCGCCACGCAGGACAAGGTAAGGGCGGCGATGATTGACCAGACGCCGCGCAAAGCATCAATATCGGTGCTGCCGAACGCGGGGTCAGACAGATAGGCCGTACCCATCCGCGGTATCACGACGAAGGTGAACACAAGATTCAGGACAAAGACCAGCACCAGCGGCAAGGCGGCAACCGTGATGCCCGGCGGATCGCCAGCGGTGTGATTGATCTGCTGCGCGTCGTCCGTGCCATATCCCGGCCCCAGCCGACGCACACGATATTCCAGCCAGAGCCAGCCGAGGCCCAGCATCAACACCGCCGTGATCAACCCCAATCCGGGGGCCGCAAACGGCGTGGTCCCGAAATAGGGCATCGGGATCGCGTTCTGGATCGCGGGCGTGCCGGGCAATGCTGTCATGGTGAAGGTGAAAGCGCCCAGCGCGATGCTCGCGGGGATCAGGACGCGGGGCAGGCCTGCCTCTTTGAACAGGGCGGCGGCGATGGGCCAGACGGCGAAGGCCACGACGAACAGCGACACGCCGCCATAGGTCATCACGGCACAGGACAAGACCACCGCCAAAACCGCGCGCCCCGACCCCAGCCGGAGGATGATACCGCCCGCCAGCACGCGGGCAGAACCAGAGGCATCCATCAGCTTGCCAAACACCGCACCCAGCAGGAACAGCGGGAAATACTGGATGATAAAGCCACCTGTCGCCCGCATGAAAATCTGGGTGTAACTGGCCAGAAGCGGCCCGCCTTCGGCCAACAGCACCGCCAGCATCGCCATGGCAGGGGCCAGCAGCAGCAGGCTGATCCCGCGATAGGCCAGCACAATCAGCGCGATCAGGGCGATGGTGATCACCAGAATGCCCAGCATGATCATCGATCCCCCGGTGGCAGCAAAATGGGCCGGACCTGATCCGGCCCCATCGTCTGTGGTCAGACCGCGTAGCGCAGGATCGCGGCCAGTGTCGCGTTGTTGGGCAGGTCATCCTTGCGCACGGCAAGCACACGGCCACCATGAGCCAGAACGCGGCCCGCGATTTCATCGACGACATCATAGCTGACGGCGCTGGATTCCTTGTCAAAAGTCACGGCACCAGAGGTTTCATCGACAAGACCAGGGACGGCAGCGTCAATATCGACCAATAGAACCTCAACCGCACCAAAGGTCGCCGCGCGGGCGGCATCGGCGGTATCGGTTGTGGCGCGGCCATCAGCCTCGCGCGTGGTGAACAGGGCGTTCATTTCCGTCACCATGGCGGCGTTGGTTTCATCAACGACCTTGCGCGCGTCGCTGCCCAGATCATGGGGCGCGATACGGGCCGGGCTGGTTTCGATCGCCGTTCCGGCCAGATGCGGATAGCTATTCACAGACTGATACATCGCCAGCAGCGGTTGCGTCGCGACAAGGATCAGCGGTTCGGACCGGCCCGACAGTAACCCGCGCAGGGCGCTGTCGATCTGGCGGCAATATTGGCGCAAATGATGCTTCTGGCCTTCACCGCCGCCCAGCCGGCCCGAATAGTTGCGCGAGTTCACATTCGCGGTGCCTGCGACGGATCCGGCATCCTTGGGCAGGTTCGGGACCTTGATTTCCTGTGCAGGCTGGTCGCCCAGCAATTCGATCACGCGGACTTCATCCTCGGCCAGTGCCAGCACGAATGCGTGCTGAGGCATCGACACGGCGCGCAGCAGCGGCTTGAGGTGAAAACGGTCGGAGACGTTGAAAGTTTCGCTCAGTTGATTGGGCAGACGGTAGCTGCGCAAACTGTCGGGCGTGACAAAGATCGCCAGCGCGTTGGCCTGGACACGCCAGAAATCGTCATCATCCATCAGGTCATGCAGTTGTTCTTCGATCGGCCAGATCGTGCGCTTGGCTGCGCCCGCTTCTTCCAGTTGCGCGACAGCATCAGTGGTCAGTTGTTTCAGGCGGGTACGCGCCGCGTCGATATGCTGAGTCTCAGGCGTGGTGGTCAGATAGATGCTGACCAAAGCCTCTCCTCGGGTGGATGCGAGTTTCGTGACTTCGGCGGATGTAGGGATATCGACATAGAGCATAAAGCGGGCCTTCCTGTTTGTTCATAGGTTACAACAGCAGGTAAGCTCACAGATGTTTGTTTACAACCGGAGCCCGGCGCCGTCTGACAGACAGCGCCGGGGGATACTGGTCAGCGCGGTTCGTTCATCAACCCGCGCACGACAGCATAACAGGCCGCCAGCAGCACGATCGTGAATGGCAAACCCGCCGACACGGCCATGGCCTGCAACGCCGCAAGCCCACCGCCCAGCAGCAGTGCCACGGCAACCGCGCCCTCGAAGCTGGCCCAGAATATGCGCTGGATTACCGGCGCGTTGGTCTTGCCGCCTGCCGCGATCGTGTCGATCACAAGGCTGCCCGAATCCGACGAGGTGATAAAGAACACCACGACAAGGACGATCCCGACAAAGGACGTGATGGCCGTCAGCGGTAGCTGGGTCAGCATTTCGAACAGTTTCAGTTCAAGCGCTGCATCCTGCACGGCGGTAAAGCCGTCGTTCACCACCTGACCGATGGCGGTGCCGCCCAGCGCGGTCATCCAGAGCACGGACAATAAGGTCGGCACGATCAGCACGCCGATCAGGAATTCACGCACTGTCCGTCCACGGCTGACACGCGCGATGAACATACCCACGAAAGGTGACCAGCTGATCCACCACGCCCAATAGAACGCGGTCCAGCCTTGAGAAAAGTTCGCGTCCTCGCGCGCAAAGGGCATCGACAAGGCAGGCAGGTATTGACCGTAAGCCAGCAGATTGCCCCAGAACCCGGTCAGGATCGCGACAGTCGGCCCTGCGATGATGATGAACAGCAAAAGCAATGTTGCCAGACCCATGTTCACCTCGGACAGAACTTTGACACCGCCATCAAGGCCGCGGACGATGGACCCGATGGCGATCAGCGTGATCACGATGATCAGCAGGATCAGCATCGAATTGCCAGTGCCCAGACCGAACAGAAAGTTCAGACCAGCAGACGCCTGTTGCGCGCCGATCCCCAAAGATGTCGCCAGACCAAAGACCGTCGCCAGCACCGCTAGAATGTCGATGACATGTCCCGGCCAGCCCCAGACGCGTTCACCAAAGATCGGGTAGAAACAGGACCGCAGCGTCAGCGGCAGCCCCTTGTTGTAGCTGAACAGCGCCAGCGCCAGCGCGACCACCGCATAGATCGCCCAAGGGTGCAGACCCCAATGAAAGATCGTGGCAGCCATGCCCAGACGACGGGCTTCCTCAATATTGCCTTCGGCGCCACCCAGCGGTGCCCAGTCAGTGCGCAATCCGTCTTCGCCCAGTGTGATACCGGCCAAGGCGGCATCGAAATGACCCATCGGTTCGGACACACCGAAAAACATCAGCCCGATACCCATGCCGGCGGCGAACAGCATCGAAAACCAGCCGACATAGCCATAATCAGGCGTTGCATCCGGCCCGCCAAGGCGCACGCGGCCCAAGGGCGATATGATCAGCCCCAGACACACCAGCACAAAGATATTCCCAGCACTCAGGAAAAACCAATCCAGATTGGCGGTCAGCCAGTCACGCAGACCGACGAACAGCGGCTCGGCCTGGTTCTGAAACGCCAGCGTCAGGAACGTGAACACCATGATGGAGACCGCTGATACTGAGAACACGATCTTGTGCAGGTCGAGTTCAAGCGCGACGGCACCACTGAAATTATCCTGACCGATGTCATAATCGGTCTCGATAATTTCAGTGTTGCCCTCGGGTTCGGGAATTGCTTCGACTTCGGGCGCGTCATCGCCCGGTTCGGTGTGATCTGTCATTATCGATCCCTTCCTGATTATTTATCTGCACTAGCGTGGCAGATACAGATGAAGTGACGCGTCTAGCCTATCGGCCATGGATTTTCAATTGAACCGTAGAATAAAATCATTATTCTGCATATACTTAGCAGATCACGCGCAACTCATGCCCTGCAAGGTGCGACAAACTAGATGGCAAAACAACGATTCGAAGGGCATTTTGCTCCCCTGCGCGGGACGCTTTATGAGCTTTACCATGGGCGTAGCAAAGCAGGATTGCGCTTTCGGTTGGGGCTGTTGGTTTTCGATCTGACGATCATCGGCAGTTATGTCATCACCAGCGTCTTTGGCACCGCGCATGACTTCCCAGCCCTTAACCTGCTGTTGGCGCTGATCGTGCTGGCCGATCTGATCGCGCGCTGGATGATCGCCCCGAGCGCGCGCAAATTCATGCTGCGGGAGCCGTTGAACTGGGCCGATGTCATCGTGATCGTCAGTTTGGTGGCATCGCAAAGCTTTGGCGATTTCGCGTTCCTGCGGGTGCTGCGGGCATTGCGGGTACTGCGGTCCTACCGCGTCTTGCAGGAACTCCGCGACGACAGCCGGTTTTTCCGCCGCAATGAAGAAGTCATTCAACGCAGTGTCAATCTGACGGTGTTCATCTTTATCGTGTCCGGTCTGGTGCATACGTCACAACAAAGGGTGAACCCCGATATCGACACCTGGGTCGATGCACTCTATTTCACGATGGCTGCGCTGACGACGACAGGGTTTGGCGATATCGTTCTGGTAGGCACACCCGGGCGCTGGCTGTCAATCGCGATCCTGATCGTAGGAGTCGGCTTGTTCCTGCATCTTTTGCAATCGGTATTTCAGCCGCCGAAAGTACGCCAGAAATGCGGCTCATGCGGGCTTTTGCTGCATGACCCCGATGCGATCCACTGCAAACATTGTGGCGCAGAGATGAATATCGAAACCGAAGGCGGATAAGACCGTCCTCCCGTCCTGGGGCCATGCTGTCACATCACTTTTGCACAAACGCGCCAGAGCTTGATCCTGCAGCTTGCACTGCGCCTGCGCCTTTTACAAAAACATCATAATTACTTTACGGGACTGTTTCATTCGGCGGTCAGGGACAACGCATCACCCCTGCTGCTGCAAAAGGAACTTTTCTATGAAAATGATTGCGTCACTGACCGCCATGGCTGTCGTGCTGGCGACGCCCAGCTTTGCGGAATTCGCCCTGTCTGACCGTTTCGTCGATAACGACGGCGACCTGATCGCCGATATCCCCGCCGACGAATCCGAATGGCTGGACCCGGCAACCCTGGTCTTTGCCTACACACCTGTGGAAGACCCTGCCGTCTATGCCGAAGTCTGGCAGCCCTTCCTTGACCACATGGAAGAACTGACAGGCAAGAATGTGCAATTCTTCCCCGTCCAGTCCAATGCCGCGCAGATCGAAGCGATGCGCGCGGGCCGTCTGCATGTCGCCGGTTTCAACACCGGGTCGAACCCATTGGCCGTCGCCTGTGCCGGTTTTCGTCCTTTTGCGATGATGGCCAGCGAAGACGGGTCATTCGGCTATGAAATGGAAATCATCACCTATCCTGACAGCGGTATCGCCGAAATTGCCGATCTTGCGGGCCGCACTTTGGCCTTCACCTCCGAAACCTCGAATTCTGGCTTCAAGGCACCTTCCGCCTTGCTGGAATCCGAATTCGGACTTGTCGCTGGCACTGATTTCGAAAGCGCCTTTTCTGGCGCGCATGACAATTCGATCCTCGGTGTTGCCAACCGTGACTATGACGCTGCCGCAATCGCCAATTCGGTGCGTATCCGCATGGAAGCCCGCGACGTCGTGCGTCCCGACCAGTTGGAAATCATCTACACCTCTGACACGTTTCCGACGACCGGGTATGGCACCGTCTATAACCTGCACCCCGAGCTGCAGGAAAAAGTCGCCGAGGCTTTCTTTTCCTTCGACTGGACCGGCACCGCGATGGAAGAAGAATTCAGCAATTCCGGTGAATCGCAGTTCATCCCGATCACCTTTCAGGAAAACTGGTCGGTGATCCGCCAGATCGATGCGGCAATGGGCGTGGAATACAACTGTCAATAACGACACCACCTTACCGGACGCGGGCGGCAGGTGTCGCCCGCGTCATTTCTTTTGTCAGGAACCTGCGATGCTGACCCTCCAAGGCTTGTCCAAGACTTATAAAACCGGCGACACCGCGCTGTCCGATGTGACGCTGGATGTTCCCAAAGGCCAGATCATGGGACTGATTGGCCCGTCCGGCGCGGGAAAATCCACGCTGATCCGCTGTATCAACCGGCTGGTTGAACCCACGGGCGGTAAGGTGCTGCTGAATGATGTCGACCTCGTCGGTCTGGGCAAGCGCGAGCTGCGCCAGCAACGCCGCCGGATCGGGATGATCTTTCAGGAATATGCGCTGGTTGAGCGGCTGACGGTGATGGAAAACGTCCTTTCGGGGCGGCTCGGTTATGTCCCGTTCTGGCGCAGCTATCTGCGCAAATTTCCTGCCGATGACATTGCCCGTGCCTATGCGCTGCTGGATCGTGTCGGCCTGATCCAACATGCCGACAAACGCGCCGATGCCCTGTCCGGTGGCCAGCGCCAGCGAGTCGGCATCGCCCGTGCGCTGGCGCAGGACCCCGAATTGCTGCTGGTTGATGAACCAACCGCCAGCCTTGACCCAAAGACATCGCGCCAGATCATGCGCCTGCTGATCGAGATTTGCGCCGAACGTGGTCTGCCTGCCATCGTGAACATCCACGACGTGCCCCTGGCGCAGCAATTCATGCAGCGCATCGTCGGCCTGCGCGCCGGGCGTGTGGTCTTTGACGGCCCGCCGGAACAGCTGACCCAAGGCGCGTTGACCACGATCTATGGCGAGGAAGACTGGAACGCGATGCGCAAAGGTGACGAGGAACAGACCGCAGCCGAGGCCGATGCGCGTGACCGGATTGCGGCGCTGGTCGTATGAGCAGCACCTATCCCACCCGCTGGAAGCGCCCGCCGCAGATCATCAAGGACCGGCGCTGGCGGATCGCCATACAGATCGGCATTGTTGTCTATCTGGTGCTGGCGATCAGCACCGTCGATGTGAACTGGGCCCGGGTCTACGAAGGTCTGGAACGCGGTCAGCGGTTCATCATGGGCTTTCTGCAACCGGATTTCACCAGCCGCTGGCGTGATATCAGCAACGGGCTGGTCGAAAGCCTGACGATGACCCTGACCTCAACTGTGGTCGGCGTGGCGATATCGGTGCCCATCGGGATCGGGGCAGCCCGCAACATAGCCCCACGCTGGGTCTATGCGATCTGCCGGTCGATCATCGCGGTCAGCCGCGCCTTGCAGGAAATCATCATCGCGATCTTTCTGGTGGCGATGTTCGGGTTCGGCCCTTTCGCGGGCTTCCTGACCCTGTCCTTTGCCACTATCGGTTTCATCGCCAAACTGCTGGCAGATGATATCGAAGAGATTCAGGAAGCCCAAGCCGAAGCGGTGCGCGCCACCGGTGCTTCTTGGTGGCAAGTCGTCAATTATGCGGTGCAGCCGCAGGTCATGCCACGCCTGATCGGGCTGTCGCTGTACCGGCTCGATATCAATTTCCGCGAATCCGCCGTGATCGGGATCGTCGGTGCCGGTGGCATCGGTGCCACGCTGAACACCGCGATCAGCCGCTATGAATATGACAGCGCCGGAGCGATCCTTCTGATCATCATCGGGATCGTGATGGTGGCGGAATACAGCTCCAGCTACCTGCGAAAGTTTCTGCAATGACCGAATTGTCCCATCATTCCCAAGTCTGGACCTATCGCACCCCGCGCGCCCGGCTGTTGTTGTGGGGCGGCTGGTTGGCCCTTGTCGCGCTGGTCGTCTATTGCTGGCAGGTCATGACCGCACGCACGATGTGGGCCTTCGTCTGGGATGCCCCGACCCAAGCCGCTGATATCGGCAGCCGGATGATGCCGCCGCGCTGGTCCTATCTGCCTGAACTGATGGGACCTTTGTGGGATACGATCAACATCGCCACTCTGGGCACATTGGGTGGCGTCGTCATGGCGGTGCCGATAGCCTTTGTGGCCGCGCGCAACACATCGCCATCACTGCTGATCCTGCGCCCCATCGCGTTGTTCATCATCGTGGCGTCGCGGTCAATCAATTCGCTGATCTGGGCGCTGTTGTTGGTGGCCATCATTGGGCCGGGGCTGCTGGCCGGGATCATCGCCATCGCGCTACGGTCAATCGGGTTCATCGGCAAGCTGCTGTATGAGGCGATTGAGGAAACCGACGCCAAACAGATCGAAGCGGTCACCGCGACAGGGGCCAGCGGCGCGCAGGTGCTGAGCTATGCGATTGTGCCGCAGATCATGCCGGCCTTCTGGGGGATCACCGTGTTCCGCTGGGATATCAATATCCGCGAAAGCGCGATACTCGGGCTGGTCGGTGCCGGTGGAATCGGGCTGAAACTGAACGCCTCGCTCAATACGCTGGCATGGGGTCAGATCAGCGTGATCCTACTGCTGATCCTCGGCACTGTGGTGGTCAGCGAATGGGTATCGTCAAGGATGCGGCACGCGATCATCTGAAACGCGCAGGGGCGGCAACCGCCCCTGCACCGCCGGTCATCGCATCAGAACGACCGGCACCTTGCAGGCCCTGATCATCGCAGTGGTGGTCGATCCGATGATCAGGCTGCGGATCCGGCTATGGCCGTAGGCACCCATTACCAGCATATCGAAATTGTCCTGTTCCACCAGATCTGCCAGCGCCTTTTCCGGCTGACCGGGCAGCACGGATGTCTGCGCGTCAAGACCTGCGGCTTTCAGCATGGCCTTGGCGTTTTCCAGACCTTTGCGCACCTCTGGCGTTTCATTGCCGACGGTGACGACATGAATGGTCAGCCCCTGAAACACCGGGCTGCGCGCGATGTGATCGACCGCTTTCATTGCAGAGGCCCCGCCATCAAAGGCGACCAGCACCTTGTTCACAGGTTTGAAGGCGCGCGCAGCAACATAGACGGGTTTCTGGCTTGTGCGCACGATCCGTTCCAGATTGGACCCAAGATGACCCTTGGCGAAATCGGCGTCCTCACCGCGTTTGCCGACGATGATGACCCGCGCATCGCCTTCAACTTCGGAAACCGCCTCGACCACGTCGCCATGGCGCAGCCGCGTGTTGATGTCAGTGACGCCGTCCTTGTCCAGAATGGCACGGGCGTCATCCAGAATGGCGCGGCCGCGATGGCTCATCAGTTTGGAGCGTTGCGCGTCGAGTTCTGTCAGTTCTTCCAGCAATGCGGTGCGCGCGCCCAGCGCGATGGCACCGGAATGATCGCGCTTGCCGGATGTATCGCGCGGACCCAAAACGTGGATCAGTTCGACCGGCGCAGCGGTGCGTTCGGCGATCCACGCGGCGTTGTGGCAGACGCTTTCCGAATAGATCGACCCATCGATGAAAGCGACGATCTTTTGTGTGGGTTGTGTCATATCATCCGCTCCTTAATGGGACATCAGCTTGTCCATCGCGCCGGGCTTGTCAT
>NZ_JBKBQY010000072.1:0-17480 GCF_046292185.1 Yoonia sp. | reverse complement strand
TGACGGTTTCAAGGGACGCGTCGATCCCGACATAATAGCTCATGGTCCTTCCTCCGAGTTTTCAAAGTAGATGGATGGTATGATGACCTAAGCGGATCCGCCCACCTACTCCATCTTTGCCCCTTACGCAGGCGCAGGCGGCGGTGTAAACTCGCCCCATGGGTGAGACACAGATCACGATTGACGTCTGGCAAGGGGCGGATTTCCGCGTCGTAGACGGGGTACAGACCGGCGATCCGCTGGGCTTTGCCGATGAACTGGTGATGGATGATGTCTTTGCCCTGTTGCCCAAGGCGCAGCCCCTGCGGCTGGCCCTGCGCAGCACCGATACCGGGTTGCAGCGCGCAACCGGCGCGTCCAACGCGGTGCATCTGGATTGCTGCCTGACATTGATTGCCCCCGATGGCCAGACCGCCGAAGCGCTTGTGCTGGTCGAGGAAAGCGGCGGCGAGGTGATTGCGATCTATCTGATGGCGCTGGGTGATATTGTCGCAGAGCGGCGTTACCGTCTGATCGCGATGACCCGTCAGACCGCCACCCGCCGCTTTGCCGATGCCGAGGCCGGGTCCTTTGCCCGTGGCACCCGGATCACGATGGGTGACGGGCGGATGCACCCGGTCGAGGATCTGCAGCAAGGCGATCTGGTGCTGACCCGCGACGCGGGCAAGCAGCCCCTGCGTCACATCGTGCAGACGACATTGCGCGCGAGCGGCAATGCGATGCCCGTGGTGATCACCAAAGGCGCGCTGCAGAATGACGATGATCTGGTGCTGCGTCCCGATCACAGGATTTTCGTTTATCAGCGCGATGATCTGCTGGGCGCGGGCCGGGCAGAGGTGCTGGTCAAGGCCCGTCAATTGGTGGACGGCGTCAGCATCCTGCGGCGCGAGGGTGGTTTCATCGATTATTTCCAGCTGATCTTCGACGATCACCAGATCATCTATGCCGAAGGGATCGCGGCGGAATCGCATCTGGTGGATGCCCGCACCCGGCCCGCCCTGCCGCCGGATGCCACCATGGCCCCGCACCGGCACCGCCCGCATCTGGATTACAACGTCGCGGCCAGCCTGATCGACAGGCAGGATGCGGCGGCATTGCTGCGCCGTGCCTCAACCGCCTGACGCGACCTGCCTTGCCGCAAAAGCGCCGTGAAACATGTCAACCGCGTCGGCCTGCCCGATCTTGCCACGATGGATCACCCCGCTGACCGCAGTGCCACCGGGCCCATGAAAATCGCCCGAAATTTCCGCGCTCAGCGCATGGGTTTGCCCGGCTTGGGTCAGATTCCCGGTCAGATCCGCGCCGAACTGATAGTCGCGCGCTGCATGGGCATCAGGATAGATCCTGCCCCCGCTGATTTGCAACGCGCCATACACGGCAGCGCCCGGCCCTTGCAGCCCGCCGATAGTGCCGGTCATCGGCGCGGCCCCGCCGCCAAAATCAACGCTCAGCCGCAGATCGCCATGGTAAAGCGCAGGCGCGGAACCCAGCGGCAAGGCCAGCCGCGCCATGCCGCGATAATCGGCAACGCCGGTTGTGGGCAACGCCGCCATATAGCTGACTCCCATCTGCGCCACGCTGTCCTGCAAAGCCACAAACCCGGTTTCAGAGGGCACAGGCGGTCCCGACACCTGACCCCCACCGCCAGAGCAGGCGGCAAGACAGCAAAGAAGGGTGAATATCCGGATCATTCCCCCTTGTCGGACAGATCAGTTAACAGACGGTTAACGCAGGTTGGCAACGCCTGCATTTTGTTGCCCCGCGATGCGGACCGGCAACAGCGTGGGCTAGGGTGGCTGTGGCGTCACGACCCCTTCGGTTTCCACCACGATCACCAGCGTGCCATCCCGAATCTGGCCGTTTTGCACCACGCGCGCCGCCAGATCCGCCGCGGTGACAGCGCGCAGCGGATCAGCCAGAAATCTCCCCTCCAGATCCCCTGACAGCGCCAGTTGCTGGCCTGCCCCGGTCAGCGCGCCTGCGTAATGCAGGCGCAGGTCATGCTGCACCTGTCCCCCGGTGATGCTGATCGTGCCGTCATAATCGGCCACGCCGCCGCCCGGCCCGGTGCCGAAAAACCTGTCCATCCCGCCGCTGACCTGCCCTGCGCCGAAATCGACGTCCAGCCGCGCGTCGCCCGACAAGATCAGGGGCTGCGCGCCTTCCACCCGCAAGGTGGCGAAACCGGAAAATGCCGCCGCCCCTTGCGTAGGCAGGTCCGCCGTCATCACGGCCATGCCCGTCACGCCAGACACCGCATCGCCCAGCACGCGGATTTTCTGCTCCCTATATTCATCCAGCCGCGCCAGCCGCAGATCGGGCGGCGGCGGTGGCGGGATGACGGGGTCGCCGCCATAATTCGCACCACCGCCGCCGCCCCCGCAAGCCGCCACAAATGCGTAGAACATCACCCATATTACCCGGATCATAACCGCCGCCTTTCGCCCCCGTGATAACCGGCAATCGCAAATCTTGCGTTAACGGCGCCGCGCTCATTGCCCTTTTGCAGCGAACCCAATAAAGCCTGTGATCATGACAAATCGCCCGCAACTCCCCGCTGAAATTGCCCGCCGTCGCACCTTTGCGATCATCTCGCACCCGGATGCGGGCAAGACGACGCTAACCGAAAAATTCCTGCTTTATGGCGGTGCGATCCAGATGGCCGGACAAGTCCGCGCCAAGGGCGAGGCGCGGCGCACAAGGTCGGATTTCATGCAGATGGAAAAGGACCGCGGGATTTCCGTGTCCGCCTCGGCCATGTCGTTCGATTTTGGTAAATACCGCTTTAACCTTGTCGATACCCCCGGCCACTCGGATTTTTCCGAGGACACCTATCGCACGCTGACCGCCGTCGATGCCGCCGTGATGGTGATCGACGGGGCCAAAGGCGTGGAAAGCCAGACCCGCAAATTGTTCGAAGTGTGCCGGTTGCGCGATCTGCCGATCCTGACATTTTGCAACAAAATGGACCGCGAAAGCCGCGATACTTTCGATATCATTGACGAAATTCAGGAAAACCTGGCGATTGACGTGACCCCCGCGTCATGG
Source organism: Yoonia sp. (assembly GCF_046292185.1). Taxonomy (GTDB): domain Bacteria; phylum Pseudomonadota; class Alphaproteobacteria; order Rhodobacterales; family Rhodobacteraceae; genus Yoonia. The sequence continues at coordinate 14,432 of NZ_JBKBQY010000072.1, read as the reverse complement.
CCCATCGGCGTGGGCCGCGAGTTCATTGGCTGCTATGATATCCTGCGCGACCGGCTGGAACTGATGGACCGCGCCGACCGCAACAAGGTCGCCGACAGCATCAGTATCAGCGGACTGGATGATCCGAAGCTGGCGGAACATGTCCCTGCCGATCTGCTGGAAAAATTCCGCGAAGAGATCGAGATGGCCAAGGCTCTGCTGCCCGCATTGGACCCTGAATCCGTGCTGAACGGGTCGATGACCCCGATCTGGTTTGGTTCGGCGATGAATTCTTTCGGGGTCAAGGAATTGATGGACGGTCTGGCCACCTATGGGCCAGAGCCGCAGATCCAATCGGCGCAGCCGCGCAATGTCGCCCCCGAAGAAACCGCCGTGACGGGTTTTGTGTTCAAGGTGCAGGCCAATATGGACCCCAAGCATCGCGACCGTGTGGCCTTTGTCCGGCTTGCGTCGGGGCATTTTGAACGCGGCATGAAACTGACCCATGTGCGCAGCAAGAAACAGATGGCGATTTCCAATCCTGTCCTGTTCCTTGCCGCCGACCGTGAACTGGCGGAGGAAGCCTGGGCCGGTGATATCATCGGCATCCCCAACCACGGGCAATTGCGTATCGGCGACACATTGACCGAGGGCGAAGCGATCCGCGTCACGGGCATCCCGTCCTTTGCGCCGGAATTGCTGCAATCCTGCCGCGCGGGCGATCCGATGAAGGCCAAGCATCTGGAAAAAGCCCTGATGCAATTCGCCGAAGAAGGGGCGGCAAAGGTGTTCAAACCCAGTTTCGGCTCGGGCTTCATCGTCGGCGTCGTCGGCGCCCTGCAATTCGAGGTGCTGGCCAGCCGGATCGAGCTGGAATACGGCCTGCCGGTGCGCTTTGAAGGGTCGCAATTCACCTCTGCCCGCTGGGTGGCGGGGGACAAGGCCGCGGTCGACGCCTTTGTGTCCGCGAACAAACAACATATCGCCACGGATAACGACGGCGACACGGTGTTCCTGACCCGCCTGCAATGGGACATCGACCGCGTGGGCCGCGACTATCCGGGGATCACGCTGACCGCGACGAAGGAAATGATGGTGTGACAGGGACGAGGAAGACGCAGACCTTTTCCCGCCAATGTCCCGGGTCTGCGGGTAAAAAGACCCGCACCTTGACGATCCGGCACATTTCCGTTACCCGCTATTCAGCGCCTTTTGAGGCCACGACGCCGGGACGCCGGAACATTGCGTCCTTTCACATCTTGCGGACCGATCCGCAAACACAGGACGCATATGACCAAATTCTCTGATATGAACCTTGACGCCAAGGTTCTTAAGGCTGTCGCCGAAACCGGCTACGATACCCCGACCCCTATTCAGGATGGCGCGATCCCGCCCGCCCTTGAAGGCCGCGATGTTCTGGGCATCGCTCAGACCGGCACTGGCAAGACTGCTGCTTTTACGCTGCCGATGATTACGCTGCTGGGCCGTGGCCGGGCGCGCGCGCGGATGCCGCGCAGCCTCGTGCTGGCCCCGACGCGGGAATTGGCCGCACAGGTTGCCGAAAATTTCGATGCCTATGCCAAATATACCAAGCTGACCAAGGCCCTGCTGATCGGCGGCACGTCATTCAAGGATCAGGACAAGCTGATCGACAAGGGCGTCGATGTGCTGATCGCGACGCCCGGTCGGTTGCTGGACCATCTGGAACGCGGCAAGCTGATCCTGACAGACGTCAAGATCATGGTGGTGGATGAGGCGGACCGGATGCTGGATATGGGGTTCATCCCCGATATCGAGGAAATCTTCAAACGCACACCATTCACCCGCCAGACGCTGTTTTTCAGCGCGACGATGGCGCCTGAAATCGAACGTATCACCAATACATTCCTGTCGAACCCCGCCAAGGTCGAAGTCGCCCGCGCCGCCACGACCAATGTGAACATCAAACAAGGCGTGGTGATGTTCAAGGCCAGCACCAAGACCAAGGAAGCCGCTGAAAAACGCGCCCTTTTACGCGCGCTGATCAATGCCGAAGGTGACGCCTGTTCCAACGCAATCATCTTTTGCAACCGCAAGGCGGATGTCGATGTCGTCGCGAAATCCCTGAACAAATACGGCTATGACGCCGCCCCGATCCACGGCGATCTGGAACAAAGCCACCGCACACGTACGCTGGAATCCTTCCGCGATAACAAGTTGCGGTTCCTTGTGGCCTCTGATGTCGCCGCGCGTGGCCTTGATATCCCCGCCGTGACCCATGTGTTCAATTTCGACGTGCCCAGCCATGCCGAAGATTACGTCCACCGCATCGGTCGCACGGGCCGTGCCGGGCGTTCAGGTGTCGCGATCATGATTTGCGCGGGCCGCGATGAAAAGAACCTCGAAGGCGTGGAACGGCTGGTGCAGAACCCGATTCCGCGGCTGGAAAATCCGCTGGGCGTGACCGCGCCTGTCGCCGATGAACCGGCCACGACCGAAGACGCGCCCAAGCGCACACGCAGCCGCAGCCGCCGCAATCCGGCGAAAGAGGCCCCTGCAGCCGCAGCAGAAGTCGCCGATGCGCTGGTGGAAACCGTGGTGGAGAAACCTGCCGAACAACCGCAGGAGCGCGCACCACGCCCACAGCGCGAACCGCAAAAGCCGCGCGAAGAACAACCGCGCCAGCACCAGCACAGCCGCAACAATGACCGCCGTGACAACGATCGTCGTGACAACGGGTCGCGGATTGTGGGCATGGGCGACGACACGCCCAGTTTCATCGCGAAAAGCTTTGAAGAACGCGCCAAAGGGTGATTGCATGTCGGGGTCCAACCCCGACCGCCCTGCCCCTGCACCGCAGCGGACCCAGCGTTAAACTTGACAGATAGCGCGCTGTCGATCCACCCTTGATCAAAGGGAGGATCGATAATGTTAAAGGGCAAAAGCTGGGATCACTGGATCGCAAGATATCAGGAAAGCCACCAGAACCGGATCAATCAATTGACCCATACTATCGGGATTCCGATGATCGTGGTGTCGATTCCGCTGGCTGTGGCCAGCATATTCATCTCGGGGCTTTGGGTGGTGGCCGCAGGACTGTTCGTGATCGGCTGGGTCCTGCAATTCGTCGGCCACGCCATCGAAGGCAAGCCGCCAGAGTTTCTGAGGGACTGGCGTTTCCTGCTGGTCGGCACCCGCTGGTGGCTGGCCAAAATGACCGGCAGGATTGAAGGCGCAGGTCGGGGTCTACCCCCGACCCACACGGACCCCTAGGCCAGACGGCTGATGATCACGATGACTTCGGGCTTTTTGCCGATCTCACCCTGCGCCGATCTGCGCGCGATCATCTTCAGCTCTTTATCCAGCTTTTCATCATCGGCCAATGTCTTACGATGCGCGCGGCCCAGGAACTGACCCAGATCCTGTTCCACCACATCGACCAAAGGTGCGTTGTTGCGGCCAATCTCAGGCAGGCCCGAAATTTCGACCCATGGGTCGCCCAGAACTTCGTCGTTTTCGTCGATGATCACGGTTACGATCATCTGCCCGTTCAGCGCCATGCGGATACGGTCACGCACCACACCATCCAGCGCGCCGATCTGCACCGAGCCGTCCAGATAAGTCCGGCCGGTTTCGATATATTCGGCGACCTTGGGGCGGTTGCCCGACAGATCCACCATCATGCCGTTCACTGCGACGATACCGGTCATGCCGTTCGCCTCGGCCAGTTTGGCATGGGCGCGCAGGTGGCGGTGTTCGCCATGCATCGGGATCAGGATCTGCGCCTTCACGATCTCATGCATCCGCACCAGATCCGGGCGGTTGGCGTGGCCCGAGACGTGATACTTGCCGCCCTCGTCATCAACGATATCGACACCGAGTTCGGATAGCTGGTTCATGATCTTGATCACGCCGCGTTCATTGCCGGGGATGATCTTGGATGAAAACAGGAAGGTATCGCCTTCCTTCAGCTTCATCCCCAGATAAGACCCCTGCGCCAGTTGCGCGGAGGCGGCACGGCGTTCGCCCTGCGATCCTGTGACCAGCAGCATCAGGTTCTGGCGCGGCATCGACAGCGCATCTTCGACAGACACCACCGTTGGAAAATCTTCCAGCAGCCCTTCGTTCTTGGCCGCCTCGACCATGGCGCGCATCGCACGGCCGAGCAGCACGACGGACCGGCCCGCGTCACGTGCCGCTGTCGCCAGCGTCTGCAACCGGGCCACGTTCGAGGCAAAGGTCGTCGCCACGACCATGCCGGTGGCCCCACGCATCATTTCGGTGATCGCGGGGGTCAGCGTGCTTTCTGACCGGCCCGCATGCTGGGAAAACACATTCGTGCTGTCGCAGATCAATGCTTTGACGCCGGGCTTGGACACTTCCTGCCACATCGCCTCGTTCCACGGATCACCCACAACAGGATTTTCGTCGATCTTGAAATCCCCGGTGTGGATCAACCGGCCCTCGGGCGTGTCTATCAGCAGACCGGCACTTTCAGGGATCGAATGGCTGATCGGCAGATAGGACACTTTGAACGGGCCACAGGTGATGACATGCGGGTAAGGGTCCACGACATTAACGGTCTTGGGCGATGCGCCGTGTTCTTCCAGCTTGCGCCGGGCGATATTGGCGGTGAAGGGGCGGGCATAGACCGGTGCGCCCAACTGATGCCAGTAGTGGCCGACGGCGCCGACATGGTCTTCGTGCGCGTGGGTGATGAAGATCCCGTCGATCTGGTTGCGCCGCGCCTTCAGCCAGCTGATATCGGGCAGGATGATATCCACGCCGGGTGTCGTATCCATGTCGGGAAAGGCGATGCCCAGATCGACCACGATCAGCCGTTCATTGCCCGCCGGACCATAGCCGTAAACATAGCAGTTCATGCCGATCTCGCCGGCACCCCCCAGGGGAAGATAAATCAATCGGCTGTTAGCCTTCGCGCTGCTCATAAATTGTCCTTGTTGTATCGGTGAATCACGGTCAGCCCGTGCATCGTCAAATCATCTTCAAACGCGTCGAACAGGGTTTCGGTCTGTTGAAACAAGGCCGCGAGGCCCCCGGTTGCGATCACTGGCATGTCACTGCCGCGTTCAGCTTTAATTCTTGCGCATATCTCACGGACCAAACCGATGTAACCCCAAAAGATGCCCGATTGCATGCAGGCCACGGTGTTCGATCCGACCACGGATTGCGGCTTGGTGATATCGACATGCGGCAGGGCGGCGGCGGCACTGTGCAGCGCCTCAAGGCTGAGGTTGACACCCGGTGCGATCACCCCCCCGACATAGGCGCCATCGCTTTCGACCACGTCAAAGGTCGTCGCCGTGCCGAAATCCACCACGATCAGATTGCCGCCATGCCGGTCGAATGCCCCTGCGGTATTGACCAGCCGGTCCGGCCCTACCTGCGTGCCGATATCGACACGCGGCGGCACCGGCAGCGCGCAATCGGGCTTGCCCACGACCAGCGGGCGACAGTTATAATACCTGTCCGCCAGCACCCGCAGATTGAACACGACACGCGGCACGGTCGAGCTGATGATCATCTCGTCAATCACCACATCCAGATGCTGCAATCGCATCAGCGTGCTGAGCCAGACGTAATATTGATCCGCCGTGCGCTGCCATTCGGTGCTGGTGCGCCATGTGCCGATGAAATCTGTCCCGTCCCAGATCGAAAACACCGTATTGGTATTGCCGCAATCAATGGCCAGAAGCATGTGCCATCCTCCCCCGTTCAGAAAAACACATCCGCGGCAGATATCGCGCGCGGGCCGGTGCCGGTGATCAGCACCAGATTGCCGTCTTCATCAATGCTGTCGAAAACGCCGCTGATCTCTTCACGCATGGTGCGGGCGGTGATCATCTCGCCCAGACGCGCGGCATGGCGCAACCAGTCTTGCCGGATCCGGGCAAAGCCCAACTCTTTCAGCTTGGCTTCTTGCGTGGCATAGGCATCGGCGAGCGTGGCAAGGAAATCACCCGGTTCCACCTCCCAGCCGCCAGCCGCCATCAGGCTGGTGGGGGCAAAGGATGCATCGGGCACATTCTGCGGCACATGGCGCAGGTTCACGCCGATCCCGATGGACAACCAGTCGATATAGGGGCCCTGCCCGCTGCTTTCCAACAGGATGCCCGCGACCTTGCCACCTGACAGCAGCACGTCATTTGGCCATTTCAGGGCCAGCTTTTCTGCCGGGACATAGATCGCCAGTGCCGCGAACAGCGCATTGGCGGCAAGAAAGGACCGCCGCGCCGCCTCTGCCGCTGTGGCGTCGGGTTTGAAGATCAGTGTCGCGTTCAGATTGCCAGCAGGCGTGTGCCAGACCTTGCCGCGCCTGCCCCGCGCAGCGGTCTGGGCATGCGCCATGATCCATGTCGGCTGGCCGATGTCAGGCGCACGGCGCGCAGCCTCTGCCATTGTGCTGTCGACCTCGTCCAGCACGATACGGCCATAGCCCTCCGGCCAGTGCCCATGTCCTGTACGGTCAGTTGACAAGCGTCGCCGCCGCAGCCGCCGCCATCGGGTCCAGCCCGAAGAGGTTGACACCGGGTATCCACGCCAAACCAATAATCGCGGCCGACACCACGGCTGTCACCCACAGAACCGGCGGCGTGCGGCCATCCAGCGCCTGCGTGTCTTCGCCGAAATACATGTAATAGACGATGCGCAGGTAATAGAACGCGCTGATCACCGAGGCAATCACACCCGCAACGGCCAGCCATGCCAGCCCGCCCTGATAGGCGGCCAGCAGCACGGCATATTTGCCGAAAAAGCCCAGCATTGGCGGCACACCGGCCAGGCTGAACATCATCACCAGCATCACCAGCGCCAGAAGCGGCTGACGTTTGGAATAGGATTTCAGCGCGGCGATATCGACCACGGGCCGTCCGTCCTTTTCCATCGTCAGGATCAGGGCGAAAGTGCCGATATTCATGGTGACATAAATCACCATATAGACCAGCATCGCCTGCACCCCGGCGACGGTACCGGCCGCCAGACCCATCATCGCGAACCCCATATGGGATATGGACGAATAAGCCATCAGCCGTTTGATATTGGTCTGCCCGATGGCGGCAACCGCGCCAAGGAACATCGACGCGACGGCAAGAAAGGCCACGATCTGCTGCCATTCACCGACGATCCCGCCAAAGGCGTCATGCACCACGCGGGCGAACAGCGCGATGGCCGCCACCTTTGGCGCTGTCGCGAAAAAGGCGGTGACGGGGGTTGGCGACCCTTCATAGACATCAGGCGTCCACATATGGAACGGCACGGCGGACACTTTGAACGCAAAGCCCGCGATCAGGAAGACCAGACCGAACAGCAGGCCAAGCGATGCGCCACCTTCTGCGGCGGCGATGATGCCGGTGAACAATGTCGTGCCTGCAAAGCCATAGGTCAGCGATGCCCCATAGAGCAGCAAACCTGATGACAACGCGCCAAGAACAAAATACTTCAACCCGGCTTCGGTCGATTTCGCGTTGTCGCGGCGCAAAGAAGCCACGACATAAAGCGCCAGCGATTGCAGTTCCAGCCCCATGTACAGCACCATCAGATCGCCTGCACTGACCATGACCATCATGCCGACCACGGCCAATGCGATCAGCACCGGATATTCGAACCGCAGCAAGCCACGACGCTGCATATAGCCTTCGCTCATCAGCAGGACGACAGCGGCGGACAGCAGGATCGTGACCTTGGCAAAGCGCGCAAAACCGTCATCGACGAACATGCCGTTGAAGGCAAGGTTATAGCCCTGCCCGTTCACCCCGATGGCCAGCGCCAGCAGCACGAACACGCCTGCCGTCATCCAGGTCAGCAGTGATGCAGCCCCGTCCTTGCTGGTGTATACCGCCCCCAACAGGGCGAGCATGGCGTAAACCGCCAGCACGATCTCGGGCAACAGGATCTGGATATCAGCGCCAATCATCGTCAGCTTCCTTAATTCGCAGCGAATTGGCTGGCGGAATGGAAGGCCGCCAAAGCCGTATCATAATTATCGACCAGCGCCGCAACGCTTGGCCCGATCATATCGAGGATCAGCGCCGGATAGACACCCAGCAGCAATGTCATCACCACCAAAGGCGCAAAGATCAACCGTTCACGCCGGGTCATGTCGGTGATCGATCGCAGGCTTTCCTTGATCAGATCGCCCAGCACAACGCGGCGGTACAGCCATAGCGCATAAGCCGCCGACAGGATCACACCCGATGTCGCGAACAGCGCCACCCATGTGTTCACCTGAAATACGCCCACCAGCGTCAGGAATTCCCCGACAAAGCCCGATGTGCCGGGCAGGCCGACATTGGCCATGGTGAAGAACAGGAAGATCAGCGCGTAGGCGGGCATCCGGTTGACCAGACCGCCATAGGCGTCAATCTCTCGCGTGTGCATCCGGTCATAGATCACGCCGACGCAAAGGAACAAGGCGCCGGAAATGAACCCGTGGCTGATCATCTGGAAGATCGCACCATCGACACCTTGCTGATTGGCACTGAAAATCCCCATCGTCACGAAACCCATATGGGCGACCGATGAATAGGCGATCAGCTTTTTCATATCCGACTGCGCCAGTGCGACCAGCGAGGTATAGACAATCGCGATGGCCGACAGCCACAGCACCAGCGGCCCCATCACCTCGGACCCCACTGGGAACATCGGCAGGCTGAAGCGCAGGAAACCATAGCCACCCAGTTTCAGCAGGATCGCGGCCAGCACGACCGACCCGGCGGTTGGCGCCTGCACGTGTGCGTCAGGCAACCATGTATGGACCGGCCACATCGGCATTTTCACCGCAAAGCTGGCAAAGAACGCAAGCCACAGCAAGGTCTGCATCCCGCCGACGATCTGGATGCCCAGAATGCTGAAATTCTCGGTCCCAAAACTATGCGTCATCAGGGTCGGGATATCGGTGGTCCCCGCTTCGGTGAACATCGCCACCATCGCGACCAGCATAAGGACGGACCCAAGGAAGGTGTACAGGAAGAATTTGAAGGATGCGTAAATCCGATCCTTGCCGCCCCAGATGCCGATGATCAGGAACATCGGGATCAGACCCGCCTCGAAGAACAGGTAGAACAGCACCAGATCAAGCGCGAGGAACACGCCCAGCATCAGGGTTTCCAGGATCAGGAAGGCAATCATGTATTCCTTGACCCGCGTCGTCACGTTCCAGCAGGACGCGATCACCAAGGGCATCAGGAACGTGGTCAGCATCACGAACAGGATCGAAATGCCATCCACGCCCATCTTGTATTGCAGGCCCAGAATCCAGTCTGCGGTTTCGACCAGTTGGAAATCCGTATTGGCCGGATCGAAATTGGTCAGGATGAACAGCGAACAGATGAATGTCACCGCCGTTGTCACCAGTGCGACCCATTTGGCATTGCGCTGTGCAGCTTCATCATCGCCGCGCAGGCCAAGGGCCAGAATGACCGCCCCCAGCAAAGGCAGGAAGGTCGTCAGCGTCAGGATATTGCCCATCAGTTTGCCCCCCCGGTCAGCGTGACAATGGTGATCAGCACCGCGATCCCCAGCACCATGGCAAAGGCATAGGTGAACACATAGCCCGATTGCGCCCGCCCCGCGAGCCGGGTGAAGAACGGAATGATCCCAAGGGCCACGCCATTGATCCCGCCGTCAATCGTGTTGGTATCGCCCTGTTTCCACAGGATGCGCCCCAAGGCCAGCGTCGGCCGGACGAAGATGAAGTTATACAATTCGTCAAAGTACCATTTATTAAGCAGGAAGTCGTAAAGCGGTGCCTGCTGCCGTGCCAGAATGCCCGGCAATTCGGGCCGCCGGATATACATCTGCCAGGCCAGCGCCAGACCCGCCAGCATGGCGATGAACGGGGACAGACGCACCCATGTCGGCACCGCATGCGCGTCGTTCAGCACATGATTGCCTTCGCGTGCGTGGATCGCGCCCTCACCGGGGATGCCGGTCAGATTGTAATGTGGATACGCCTCAGGGTCAGCGCTTTCCTCTGCCGCGTAAGGGACGCCGAAGAATGCGCCGACCTTGGCATTGGTGCCAAAGAAACTGCCATACCAGACCATACCGCTGAAGATCGCCCCGATGGCCAGCACATAAAGCGGGATCATCATGGACTTCGGCGCTTCATGCGCGTGGTCATGCGTGTGTTTGTCGCCGCGCGGCGTGCCGTAGAAGGTCAGGAACATCAGACGCCAGCTATAGAAACTGGTCATCGCGGCGGCGATCACCAGCATCCAGAAGGCATAGCCGCCTGCGGTACCGGCATAGGCGCTTTCGATGATCGCATCCTTCGACACGAAACCGGCAAAACCGATGGGAAAGCCCACGTAAAGCAGCGGGATACCAACACCGGTAATCGCAAGCGTTCCGATCATCATCATCCAGAAGGTTTTCGGGATCTTGTGGCGCAAGCCGCCGTAATTCCGCATATCCTGCTCATGATGCATCGCGTGAATGACGGACCCTGCGCCAAGGAACAGCATTGCCTTGAAAAACGCATGCGTCAGCAGGTGGAACATGGCGACGGAATAGACGCCCAGACCGGCGGCGACGAACATATAACCCAACTGCGAACAGGTAGAATAAGCGATGACGCGTTTGATGTCATTCTGCACCAGCCCCACGGTCGCGGCAAAGAATGCGGTGGTGGCCCCGATGAAGACGACGAAACCCATCGCCTCTGGCGCATATTCCATCAAGGGCGACATGCGGCAGACAAGGAACACACCAGCAGTAACCATCGTCGCGGCGTGGATCAGGGCGGACACGGGTGTCGGCCCTTCCATGGCGTCGGGCAACCATGTGTGCAGGAATAGTTGCGCGGATTTGCCCATCGCGCCGACAAACAGCAAAAAGGCGATCAGGTTCGCGGCATTCCAGTCGCGCCACAGGAAGGTGATTGTCGTCTCGGCAATCGTCGGCACAGCGGCAAAGATATCGTCGAACCGGATGCTGTCCGTCAGCAGATAAAGCGCGAAAATCCCCAGAAGAAAGCCGAAATCACCCACCCGGTTGACCACGAATGCCTTGATCGCGGCGGCATTGGCGCTGGGTTTGCGATAATAAAAGCCGATCAGCAGATAGGACGCGACGCCCACACCTTCCCAGCCAAAGAAAAGCTGCACAAGGTTGTCGGCGGTCACCAGCATCAGCATCGCGAAGGTGAAGAAGGACAGATAGGCAAAGAACCGGGGGCGATAGCTTTCGTGTTCCTTGAAATTCTCGTCATGCGCCATGTAGCCGAAGGAATACATATGCACCAAGGCCGACACCGTCGTGATCACGATCAGCATGATCGCGGTCAGCCGGTCCATCCGGATGCCCCAATCGGTGGCGAAGGTACCGCTTTCGATCCAGCGCAGGATCGTGATGGAATAGCCACCATTGGCATGGGCCGCCGGATCGAATGTCAGGAAAACAACCCAGGACAGGATCGCCGCCAGAAACAACAGGCTGGTCGCGGTCCATTGAGCCGCCACCTCGCCGATAATCTTCCAGCCAAAGCCGCAGATGATCGCACCGACCAGCGGGGCAAAAAGAATGATACTTTCCATCGGGTCAGCCCTTCATCACGTTGACGTCTTCAACGTCGATGGTCCCGCGGTTGCGGAAGAAACACACAAGGATTGCAAGGCCGATTGCCGCCTCTGCCGCGGCAACCGTCAGCACAAACAGCGTGAACACTTGCCCCACCAGATCGCCCAGATAGGCAGAAAAGGCGACCAGATTGATATTCACCGCCAGCAGCATCAATTCGATGCTCATCAGCAGGATGATGATGTTCTTGCGGTTCAGAAACAGCCCGAAGATGCCGATGACGAAAAGCGCAGAGGCCACCGCCAGATAATGTTCAAGTCCGATCATTCATTCGTCCCTCCGAAGCACTGGCTTCGATATTCTTCATTATCGCCACCCCGGACAGATCCGGAGCAGCAAAGTTTCACAGGCCCTGCCCCGGCTTTACGTCGCGCAGTTCCATTGCCTTGGCCGGATCGCGGTACATCTGATTGAGGATGTTCTGCCGCTTGATATCGACGCGGTGGCGCAGGGTCAGCACAATCGCCCCGATCATCGCCACCAGCAGGATCAGACCCGCCAGCTGGAACAGCAGGATATAATCGTCAAACAGGATCAGCCCCAGCGCGCGGGTATTGTCGATATCCCCGGCCGGTGCCGCAATCCGCGTTTCGATCCCGTCCGAAAAGCCCCAGACACCGAAAGCCAGCGCGAGCTGCATCAGGATCACCACACCGATCAGCAGGGCCAGCGGCAGGTATTTTGTCATCTCCGCCTTCAGCTTGGCGAAATCGACATCCAGCATCATGACAACGAACAAGAACAGAACCGCGACCGCGCCGACATAGACGATGATAAGCAGCATCGCGACGAATTCCGCGCCCAGCGTCACGAACAGGCCCGCCGAGGACAAAAACGAAAGGATCAGCCACAGCACCGAATGCACCGGGTTGCGGCTGATCACGGTGAACAGACCGCCGGTAACGGTGGTGATGGCGAACAGATAAAAGGTGAAGGCAAACACGCTCATGCGTTGTCATCCTTTTCAAGGACTTCGTTGGCCAGGTCCATCGCCTTGGTCATGGCAGGCACGCCTGCGAACATGCCCATCTGCGCAATGGTTTCGGCGATCTCTTGTTTTGTGGCACCCGCTTCGACCAGATGGCGCAGGGTCAGGCGGATCTGCGCCTCGGCCTGTGCGCCCAGAACGGTCAGGCCCGCCAGCGTCAGCAGCAGGCGCGTTTTCGCGTCCAGACCATTGGGGTTGATGCCTTTGCCAAAGAACATCTCCATCGCGTCCTTGGGCATTGTGGGCCAAAGCGCCTCGAACCCTTTGGGGGAAAAGGCGTTCATGTCGAAATTCATCGACTTGGCCCAGTCCTGGCTCATCTTCATCATCTGTTCAAAGGGGTTCTGATCGCTCATCTGTAGGGTGCATCCAGTTCAAGGTTGCGGGCGATCTGCGCTTCCCAGCGGTCGCCGTTTTCCAGCAGCTTCGCCTTGTCGTAATACAGTTCTTCGCGGGTTTCAGTGCTGAATTCGAAATTCGGCCCTTCGACGATGGCATCGACGGGGCAGGCTTCCTGACAGAACCCGCAATAGATGCATTTGGTCATGTCGATGTCGTAACGCGTGGTGCGGCGCGATCCGTCGTCGCGCGGTTCGGCATCAATCGTGATGGCCTGCGCCGGGCAGACAGCCTCGCATAATTTGCAGGCGATGCAGCGTTCTTCGCCATTGGCATAGCGGCGCAGCGCATGTTCGCCCCGGAAACGCGGGCTGAGCGGGCCTTTTTCATGCGGATAGTTCAGCGTTGCTTTGGCGGCGAAGAAATACTTCATCCCCAGTCGGAACCCGGCCCAGAAATCCTGCAGCAGGAAATATTTGGCCGCGCGGGTGTAATCCATATTGGTCTTGGTCATGACTTAACCTCCGATCGCCCAGCGGGCCCAAAAGCCGCCGAACACTTCGTATTTTGCCAGAAACGACACCAGCACGACCCAGGCCAACGACAGGGGCAGGAAGACCTTCCAGCCAATCCGCATCAACTGGTCATAGCGGTAGCGCGGGATGATCGCCTTGACCATGGCGAACATGAAGAACACCAGCAGCATTTTCAGGATCATCCAGAAAATACCATCCGGCAAGCCCGGGATCGGTGACAGCCAGCCACCCAGGAACAGCAGCGATACCAGCGCGCACATCAGCACGACCGCCATCAACTCGCCGATCATGAACAACAGGAACGGCGTGGATGAATATTCGACCTGATAACCGGCAACCAGTTCCGATTCCGCCTCTGGCAGATCGAACGGCGGGCGGTTGGTTTCGGCCAATGCGCTGATGAAGAACAAGAACAGCATCGGGAAATGCGCGATCACATACCAGTTCAGCAGACCGGCATCGCCGCGCTGCGCATTGACGATATCGCCCAGATTCATCGACCCGGTGGAGATGATCACACCGATGATGATCAGACCGATGGAGACCTCATAGGAAATCATCTGCGCCGCAGACCGCAGCGAGCCGAGGAACGGGTATTTGGAGTTCGATGCCCAGCCGCCCATGATCACCCCGTAAACCTCCAGACTGGAGATCGCGAAGATATACAGGATCGCGACGTTGATATCGGCCAGCACCCAGCCATCATTGAACGGGATCACCGCCCAGGTGATGACGGCCAGCACAAAGGCGATCATCGGTGCGAGGAAAAAGACGAATTTATCCGCCCCCGCAGGGACCACGATTTCCTTGACGATATATTTCAGAAAATCCGCAAATGATTGCAGCAACCCGAAAGGACCAACGATATTCGGCCCCCGGCGCATCTGCACCGCGGCCCAGACCTTGCGGTCGGCATACATCAGAAACGCCAGCGCCACCAAAAGCGGAACCAGCACCAACAGGCTTTGCCCCAGAATGACCAGCACGATGCCAGTGTTGGTATTGGTGAAGAA
>NZ_JBKBQY010000071.1:0-17951 GCF_046292185.1 Yoonia sp. | reverse complement strand
AAACAGGATTAAAGAAAACCCCTTATGCAAGCTTCACCACCTGCCCAGCGTTCTGGCCCGTGACGAGTTGCGCCCAACGCTCCATCAGCACCCGCCTTTGCTCAAGATAATCTGTGCGACGATAGGCAAGCTGTACTGATGTCCCGGCAGTATGCTGCAACACTGTTTCTGCAACTTCATGCGGTGCATCAGTCGCCTCGGCCATCCATGTGCGCAGGCTTGACCGAAAGCCGTGGGGGCGATCAGTCATATCCCGGCGTTCCATCAATCTGGCCATCGTGGCGTCACTGATGACGCCCTTGCGCTTTGATGGGAAAAGATAACCGCCCCGTTCGTGAGGTTTCGCCAGTTCGATCACTGTCAACGCCTCAGAAGACAGAGGCACTCGAAAATCCTGCGTCTTGCCCTTGCGGCCTTTTATGACCTCACCCGGCACAGTCCAGACATTGCCGTCAATCTGGTCCAGATGCATGAAGCGCACCGGGCTTGAGCGAAGGCCAGTCAGGATCAGAAGCCTTAAGGCAAGATGGGTGACCGTTGGTTCCTCAAGCGTCTTGTAAAATGCTGGCACCTCCTGCCACGCCATTGCAGGAATATTCTTAGGCACGTGACGAGTCCTGCCCAGCAGCGCCTTTGCTTTCTCCGTCGCCTGCAAATCCACATCCAAGCCCAGCGCCGCTGCATGGCGCATGACAATGCCCAGGCGGTTCATAGCTTTCCGTGCGGTATCCGCCTTGGTGTGCCAGATGGGGGCTAGCGTGTTCTTGATGTCCTGCTGATCCAGTTCTTCGACCGGCATCTTTCCCAGCTTTGGCAGCACGTGAAGTTTGAGTGGCGAGAACCACCGGCCCGCCTTGCCGTCACCTTTCAATTCGGCCTTCCGGCTTTCAAATGCATCGGCAGCGATATTGGCTAGCGTGTTCTCTGGCTTTGCAGCTTCCCGTTTTAGATGCTCTCGTTCCTTGATCGGATCCTTGCCGTCACGAACCATTGCCCGCCACTTCTCGGCAGACCGCCGGGCTTCTTTCAAAGAAACGTCCTCAAGCTTCCCCAAGCCCATCTCACGCCGCCTACCATTGACGGTCACCCGCAAAAACCACTGTGAGCCGCCGTCCTCCCGCTTGTGCAGCCACAATCCGCCACCGTCAGAGTACTTGCCAGGACCACTCGCCTTGATCTCGACCACACTTAGCTTGTTCAATGCCACCATTTTCAACCCACCTCTCAATCCACCCCTATTTATAGTATGGTATGGGTCCAATTGATACCCCTTGAGAATACCAAACGACTGAAAACATTAAGAAGTAGTAAACGGCGGGACCGCCTGAGAACACATGATATGGGTGTTCAATGCCTCTCCTGGGCACCAAATATCCCCGATCATGAAATTGCGTACCCGATGCGGGGCACAGCGGAACCGCGCCCCTTGTAGGTTTACATACAGGCGTCAAACAGCGCGCGGGTGTTGTCGCGGGTCATTTCCACCGGATTGCCGCCGCAGGACGGGTCAAGCAGTGCCATTTCGGTCAATTCATCCAGCCTTGATGTCTCCACGCCCAGCGCTGTCAGGTTGGCGGGGATCGACAGCGATGCCCGCAGGTCCATCACATGCGCATAAAACCCGTCAAAGCCGCCCGCGATGCCCAGATATGCGGCGGCGCGGGTGATCCTGTCCTCGATCGCCGCACGATTGAAATCCAGCACCATTGGCATGACCACGGCGTTCGTCGTGCCATGGTGCGTGTTGTAGACGGCACCGATGGGGTGGCTCAGGCTGTGGATCGCGCCCAGCCCTTTCTGGAATGCCACAGCCCCCATCGCCGCCGCTGACATCATATTGGCGCGCGCTTCCAGATCATCGGGCGTGGCATAGGCGCGGGGCAGGTTTTCGATGACCAGCCGCATGCCTTCCAGCGCAATCCCTTGGCTCATCGGATGGTAATGCGGGCTGCAATAGGCCTCTAGACAATGGGCGAGCGCGTCCATGCCGGTACCTGCGGTAATAAAGGCAGGCATGCCGACGGTCAGCGCCGGATCACAGAGCGTGACGACAGGCATCAGCTTGGGGTGAAAGATGATCTTTTTGCGGTGCGTGACGCTGTCGGTCAAGACGCCGGCGCGCCCAACCTCTGACCCCGTACCGGCGGTTGTGGGCACCGCGATGATGGGCGCGATTGTGTCGGGATTGGCGCGGGTCCACCAGTCGCCGATATCTTCCAGATCCCAGACGGTGACTGGCTGGTCCACCATCAGCGCTATCATCTTGCCCAGATCCAGCGCCGACCCACCGCCAAAGGCGACAACGCCGTCATGGCCGCCCGCGCGATAGATGGTTAGACCGGCCTGCATATTCGCCTCTGTCGGGTTGGCATCGACTTCGGAAAAGACTGCGCGACCCAGACCGGCGGCGTCTAGCAAATCCAGCGCCTGCGCCGTGATCGGCAGACTGACCAGCGCCTTATCCGTGACAAGCAGGGGCCGAGTGATGCCAGCGCCTTCGCACAGGTCAGGCAGTTCCGCGATCCGACCCGCCCCGAACTTGATCGTGGTCGGATAGCTCCAATTGGCAGTGAATGTCATGTCTCAGGCCTTTTTCAGGTGGTATGATTTGGCACGGGTCAGCGCCAGATAGCCCAGCGCGGACAGCGCAGCACCGCGACCAGTATCCTTGCAGCCGGTCCAGCACAGGGCAGGGTCCAGATAATCGCAGCGGTTCATCAGCACCGTGCCGGTCTGGATTTGGCCGCCGATACTGCGGGCGGCCTTTGCGTCACGCGTCCAGATCGAAGCTGTCAGGCCATAGGCGCAATCGTTCATCAGGCGGATCGCCTCGGCGTCGTCCTTGACGGACATGATGCCGACGACGGGGCCGAAACTTTCCTCGCGCATCACGCGCATGTCGTGGGTGACATGGGTCAGGATTTGCGGTGCGAGATAGGCGCCGCCGTCATCGGCGGAAAATTCGGATGGGTCGATCAGCGCATGCGCGCCCTGCGCCACAGCCTCTGCCACCTGATCACGGACGATGGCGGCAAAGCGTTTATGCGCCATCGGACCCATCGTCGTGTCCTGTTCCAGCGGATTGCCAAGGCGCTGGGCGCGCGCCCAAGTGACCGCCTCTTCGACAAAGGCGCCATACAGGCTTTCATGCACGTAAATCCGTTCGATCCCGCAGCAACATTGCCCGGAATTGAACATCGCGCCATCCATCAATCCATCCACCGCGGCCTCCAGATCGGCGTCGGCACGGACATAGCCGGGGTCTTTGCCGCCAAGCTCCAGCCCCGTGCCGCTGAAGGTGCCAGCGGCGGCCTTTTCAATCGCGCGGCCACCACCGACAGAGCCGGTGAAGTTGATGAAATCAAACGCGCGATCCCCAATCAGCGACTCGGTCGTGGCATGGTCCAGCACGACATTCTGGAACACGTCCTGCGGAACACCGCCTGCATGGAACGCCTGCGCGAGACGTTCGCCCGCCAGCAAGGTCTGGCTGGCGTGTTTCAGCACCACCGCATTGCCCGCGATCAGGGCGGGTACGATGGTATTGACGGCGGTCAGAAACGGATAGTTCCACGGTGCGATCACGAAGACCACACCCTGCGCTTCGCGCGCGATCAGGCGGGTGAAATTGTCGCTGTTCTCGACCACTTCATCGGCCAGTACATCGGATGCGATGCCCGCCATGTAATCCGCGCGTTCGCGCACGCCGCCGAATTCGCCGCCATAGCGTACGGGACGGCCCATCTGCCATGCCAGTTCCGGCACGATCTCGGCGGCCATCCCTTCCAATGCAACGATCCCCGCCAGCACTGTGGCGATCCGTGTCTCCAACGGTTGCGCGGCCCAATCGCCCTGCGCTTTGCGCGCGCGGGCGACTGCGGCCTGCGCATCTGCCAAAGGCAGCGCCGTGCGTTCGGCGTAAACCGACCCGTCCACGGGTGAAATCAAATTGATCGTCGTCATGAATGCTCCTGTAATCCTGTGGTCCGGGCCTAGCCCCGTTCCAGCAACCGCTGCCGTTCAAAATCGGTGACGACGCGGTCATGTTCTTCGATCTCCCACCGTGCGGCGCGAGTATAGTGTTCAACCACCGCATCCCCGAATGCCGCGCGCAGCATGGCAGAGCCTTCCAGCAGATCGGCAGATTCGCGCAAGGTTTTCGGTATCTCGCGCGCGTTCGCATTGCTGTAGCTGTCACCCTGCATTTCGGGTTCCAGTTCCATCGCACCCTCGATCCCTGCCAACCCTGCGGCCAGCAAGGCGGCGCAAGCCAGATAAGGGTTCAAGTCCGCCCCGCCGATCCGGCATTCCACGCGCACGGCCTTCGTCCCGTCGCCGCAGACCCGGAAACCGGCGGTGCGGTTGTCTAGCGACCAGACTGCTTTCGTCGGGGCGAACATGCCGATGCAGAACCGTTTGTAGCTGTTCACATAAGGGGCCAGCAGCGCCGTAATCTCGCGCGCGTGGGCAAGCTGGCCCGCCATATATTGCCGCATCAGGGCGGACATGCCGTATTCTGAATCCTTGTCCATGAAGGCGGGCGCGCCGTCCCGCGTCCACAGTGATTGATGCACATGGCTGGATGATCCCGCGCGGCGGTGGTCGTATTTCGCCATGAAGGTCACGGATTTGCCCAAGCCATGCGCGATTTCCTTGGTCGCCTGTTTGGTGATGACATGGAAATCGGCTGTCGTGACCATTTCGTCATAGCGGATATTGATCTCGGCCTGACCAGCCTCAGCCTCGCCCTTGGAATTTTCGACCGGGATACCCGCACCGTAAAGCCCGTTGCGCAAGGCGCGCATCAGCGGTTCTTCCTTGGTGGTCTGGAACAGGTGGTAATCCTCGTTATAAGACGAAATCGGGGTCAGCTTGTCGGTGCCGCCGTCGCGCAGCGCGTCATAGCTTTGTTCGAATATATAGAACTCCAACTCGGTCGCGGCCATCGGCTGATAGCCCATCGCCTGCGCACGGGCGACCTGGCGTTTCAGGATCGCGCGGGGGGATACGGCGATTTCTTCATGGGTGTGATGATCCAGCAGATCACACAGCACGAGTGCGGTGGCGGGCAACCACGGCACGCGGCGCAACGTGGCAAGGTCCGGTTTCATGACGTAATCGCCGTAACCCTTCGCCCAGGACGTCGAGGCATAACCGGCCACCGTCACCATCTCCATGTCGGTTGCCAGCAGGTAGTTGCAGCAATGCGTTTCATGATAGCCCGAATCCAGAAAATGCGCCGCATGGAACCGTTTGCCGACCAGACGGCCCTGCATATCGGGGGCAGCGACCAGCACGGTGTCGATCTCGCCCGCGTCAAAGGCTGTGCGCAAGTCTTCCAAAGTCATCAGTCCCGGCATGATCATCGCCCCTTTATTCTTTGCGTCGGTCAGGTGATGGGGGACATGCCCCCATCCGTGGTCATTACGAATAACGATAGGGGCGTCCGGCCTGATCCATCGCGGCATTGTAGTTGCGGAAGACGTCGACGACGCGCGCTTTGGTTTCGGATTCCGCCGCGATCTCTTCCCAGAAATCACGTGCCGCGGCTTCGACCGTGCCCCATTCGGCGTCGGGGATCGAGGTCAGTTCCAGCTTGTCGCCTTCGGTCCGCAAACGTGCCTCGCCCGCCCAATACCAATGCTGGCGATAGTAGTGCGATTGTTCAAAGCAGGTGGTCATCAGCACTTGCAGATGTTCGGGCAATTCGTTCCAGCGATCCATGTTGGAAAAGAAATGCCCGATCCATGCGCCGGAAATGTTGTTCGTCAGGAAATGGCTGCAAATATCGGCCCAGCCGACCTCATATGCTTCGGTAATGCCACACCACGCCACCCCGTCGATTTCGCCGGTTTGTAGCGCGATTTCTACGTCTTCCCAAGGCACAGTCACCGGCACGACGCCGAATTGCGACAGGAACCGCCCGGCGGTGGGGAAGGTGAACACCCGCTTGCCTTCCATATCCGCCAGCGATGTGATGGGTGATGAGGTGATGAAATGGCACGGATCCCATGACCCGGCAGAGATATGTTTCACCCCGACATTGGCATATTCTTCGCCCCAGATTTCATTCAGGCCCCAGTCGTTGAACAAGGCAGGCACGTCGAGGCTGTAGCGGCTGGCAAAGGGGAAATAGCCGCCAAACACGGTAACTTCGGTGGGCGATGCCATGCTGTCGTCATCCGATTGTACCGCGTCGATGGTGCCGCGCTGCATGGCCTGAAACAGCTCTTCTGTCGGGACCAATTGGTCGGCATAGAAGAGATCAATCTGCATTTCATCGCCAGCGATGGCATTGAACATGTCGATGGCGGGTTTGGCCACCTGCGCGCCCAGCGATGCCCCGGCATAGGTTTGCAGCCGCCAGCGGATCGTCGATTGCGCGTGAACGGCAGGGGCCGCCAACGTCGCGGCACCGCCAAGGGCGCCTGTGGTCAGGAACTTGCGTCTTGTCGTTGTCATAATCTTTCCTTCCGGTTGGGTTGAAAATCAGGCGGGTTGGCCCGCTCTTGGTCGTAATTCAGGGAAACAATACGCCAGGTAGCCAAAGCGCGATCTGGGGAAAGACCATCACAAGGGCCAAGCCTATGATCATCACGCCCACAAACGGGATGATGGACCGATAAATTTCACCCAAAGTCACCTCATTCGGGGCCATGGCGCGCATCAGAAACAGGTTATAGCCAAAAGGCGGCGTCATATAGGCGATCTGGCAGGTGATCGTATACAGCACGCCATACCAGATCAGATTGAATTCCAGCATCTGCACGATCGGCACATACAGGGGTGCGACGATCACCAGCATCGCGGTGTCATCCAGAAACATCCCCATCAGCAGGAAAGACACCTGCATCAGGATCAGGATTTCCCAGCGGCCAAGACCCAGATTGTCCATGAACAGCTGACGCACGAAATCCACTGCACGCAGCCCGTCGAAGACCGCACCAAAGGCAAGCGCGGCAAGGATGATCCACAGGAACATGCACGAAATCGCCAGCGTTTTCTTGGTGCAGGTTTCCAAGATCGCCCAGGTCATCCGCCCTTTGGCGACGCTGACGATCAGGGCGGCGATGGCACCGACCACAGCGCTTTCGACCAGGCGGGTGTAACCGAGCAGGAACGGCACCATCATCACCGCAAAAATGCCCAAGGGCATCAGTCCCGCCAAGAGCAGCATGTATTTTTCGCGCTTCGTGACCTTGGCCAGTTCATCCGGATCAATCACCGGGCCGAGCGCGGGATTCATCCGGCAGCGCAACCAAATATAGATGATGAACAACACCGCCAGCATCAGCCCCGGCAACAGCCCCGCCGCCCAAAGATGTGTCACCGGCTGGCGCGCGATCATGGCATAAAGCACCAGCACGACCGATGGCGGCACCAGAATACCAAGGCTCGACCCCGCCTGAATGACGCCTGTCACCATCAGCTTGTCATAATTCCGCTTCAGCAATTCGGGCAGCGCGATGGTCGCGCCGATCGCCATGCCCGCGACGCTCAGCCCGTTCATCGCGGAAATCAGCACCATCAGCAGGATCGTCCCGATAGCAAGGCCACCGGGGACCGGGCCGAACCAGACATGGAACATCCGGTAAAGATCATCCGCCAGTCTGCTTTCCGACAGCACATAGCCCATGAAAATGAACATCGGCAGCGTCATCAGCGGAAACCAGTTCATCAGCTTGATGGTCTGGGCAAACGCCAGATCATGCCCGCCGCGATCCCCCCACAGCCAGATCGCTGCCACTACGGCGACAAAGCCGATGACCCCGAACATCCGCTGCCCGGTCAGCATCACGGCCAGCATTGACCCAAACATCAATGCGGCGATCATTTCATAGGGCATTGGTATCACGCTCCGCGATTTTGATGCCCCGCAAGGTGGCGATATCCCGGATCAGAAAGGCGCTGCACTGCAGGATCATCAGCACGATCCCGAAACACATGACGATCTTGATCGGCGCCATGTATGGCCGCCACAGCCCGCGCCGCCGTTCGCCGTATTCCAACGCGAATTGCGTGCTTTCGATGCCGCCCCACAGCAGGACGCCAAGATAGATCAGCAGCGTGAAAATGGTGATGCAATCCACCGCCGCCTTGGTCCGGTCCGACCAGCGGGAATAAAGCAAATCCATCCGCACGGCGGACCCCATCTGCAGCGCATAGGCCCCGCCCAGCATGAAATAGCCCAGCAGTAAAAACTGCGCCATTTCATCGGTCCAGATCTGCGGCGAAAACCCTGCGCGTGCAACCGCCCCCCATGCCAGCACGCCCATCAGGGCGAACAAGCTCCACATCGCGAGCCGTCCGACGCGGTAGTTCACTGCTTCGACGAAATGCAGATAGGCCATCACAGGGCGGGGCATGGCACCTCCGCGACACTTTCGATGGCGTGGGAAAGCACAGGGGCGAGCCGTTGCGCCAGCGCTGCCTGCGCCTGAGGCGTGCTGATCAGATCATTGCGCAGTTCTAGCATCGCATTATCCAGCCCGTAAGGCAGCGCATGCAGGCGCAGGGTATGCGTCACATGATCCGCTGCGGAATAGGGGGCGTTCAATTCCGTCTTCAGCCCCAGATCGGCCGAGTCCGCGACGATCCTCTGCGCCAGCGCGGGCAGATCGTCATGGATCACGCCAAATTCCACCGTGCGTGGCAGGCCGTGCCATGTCGGCGAAAAGGAATGCACCGTCAGTACCACCGGCCGCCGTCCCAAGGTCAGCGCACGCGCAATCCGCGCACGGACAAGGTTGTGAAACGGCAGATAAAGGCGCTCCATCCGCGCCAGCCGTTCCGCCACGCCCAGCGCGTCATTCAATGCGATATGATGCATTTCCGATCGCGTGGGGCAGGCGTCAGGCCGGTCAGGGCTCCGGTTCAGGTCATAGATCAGCCGCGACAGTGGCGCATGGACCAGTTCAGCCCCGCCGTGCCGCGCGGCCAGCAAAGGCCCCAGCGCCTGCGCCAGCCCCAGCGCGCCGGGGTCACTGGCTGCATGCGATGCCAGCAGGTCGGTATCGCTGATCTCCCAGGGGGCGACCGCATGGTTGGAGGCATGTTCGCAAATCAGGATCACGCCGGGCGCTGCATCGCCTGTCATGTCCCACGACACCACAGACCCTGCCCATTTTACCGATCCCTCTTGCGGTGTCATTGCCGCCCTTCCCGAGGCTGAATTGCGCGTTCGAGGAAGGCTGCACCACATCGCAATTTTGTGTCAACTGTATTTCTGTTCTTTCTTTTCTGTAATATATGTTTCAGATTTACGGGGTGATTTCTGATGCCCCATGCAAAGACCTGCCGCCATGACCCAGTTTCAAACGCTCGAAGACCGCCTGCGCGCCGCGATGCCGGGGATGACGCGCGCTGAACGGCAATTGGCCAGCCATATGCTGGGGAATTTCCCCCTGTCAGTTCTTGGATCTGTGGCCGAGATCGCGCAGGATGCGGGCGTATCGGCACCCACGGTCGTGCGCTTCGTGCGCAAGATCGGATTTTCCGGCTATCCCGAATTCCGCGCGCAATTGCATGAAGAGATGGGCGAACGGCTCGCCTCGCCCATCGCCAAGCATGAAAAATGGGCGGATATGTCAGAAATTGATCATCCGCTGAACCGCTTTGCACTGCGCGTGATCGAGAATCTGAACCAAACGCTCAGCCAGCAGGATTTGCGCGCCTTTGACGCGGTGCGTGACCTGCTGGCAGATAAATCGCGGGCTGTCTACCTGATCGGCGGGCGGCTGACGCGGTCTATTGCGGAATATTTCACCACCGCCCTGCACGTCATGCGGTCCGATGTGACGCTTCTGTCCAGCCTGCCGAATACATGGCCACCGGCCTTGCTGGATATGGTGCAGGGCGATGTGTTGGTCGTGTTCGATATCCGTAGATATGAACCATCCATGCAGCAATTCGCCGAACTTGCCCGCGCGCAAGGGGTTGAGGTGGTCCTGCTGACAGACCGCTGGGTATCGCCCACGGCAGGGGTGGCGCAGCATATCCTGACCTCGCAGATCGAAGTGCCATCCGCATGGGATACCATCGTCCCGCTGGTCGCCTTGGTCGAGGCGCTGCTGTCGGCCATTCAGGACGCCAATTGGCAGGATACCCGCGAAAGGATGGAACGGATGGAACGGTTTTACGAAGATATGTTGCTGTTCAAAAGGATGCGCTAGCCGCGGCCATCACAAATTTGTTGCATTGCGTGATTAACGACAGCAACGTGCTGTTCAATATCACAGCAATCATTTTAGCAACGGAGACTTCGATGAAGTTCATGACATTGCTGACCGGTTCGGTCAGCGTCGCGGCAATTCTGTCCGCAAGCCTCGCTTCTGCCCAATCGATGGAAGAAATCATCGAAGGCGCGCGCGCCGAAGGGATGCTGACCACCATCGCGTTGCCCCATGACTGGTGCAACTATGGCGGCATCATCGCGTCCTTCAAGGAAAAGTATCCCTTTCTCGAAGTGAACGAACTGAACCCCGATGCAGGTTCTGCTGACGAGCTGGAAGCGATCCGTGCCAATGTGGGCAACACCGGTCCGCAAGCACCCGACGTGATCGATGTAGGTCTGTCCTTCGGCCCCGCCGCCGCAGAAGAAGGCCTGATCCAGCCCTATCAGGTGTCTACCTGGGATCAGATCCCAGAAGCGATCAAAGACCCGGACGGCATGTGGTATGGTGCCTATTACGGCGTCATGGCGCTGGGCGTGAACACCGATATCATCGACACACTGCCCACCGATTGGGAAGACCTGCTGCGCCCTGAATATGCCAATGCTGTCGCCCTGACCGGCGATCCGCGCGCATCCAATCAGGCGATCCTTGCGATCCTGTCTGCCGGTATGGCGCGCGGTGGCGAGCCCGGCACGGAATCGGGCGAACTCGGCCTGGAATTCTTTGCCGAACTGAACGCTGCCGGGAACTTTGTGCCTGTGACCGCTGCATCGGGCACTATCGCGCAAGGCCAGACGCCCATCGTTGCGGCTTGGGATTACAATCTGCTGGCATGGCGCGACAGCCTTGACGGCAACCCGCCGATTGAAGTCATCATTCCAGCCGGCGCATCGTTGGCCGGGGTTTACGTGCAGGCGATCTCCGCCCATGCGCCGCACCCGAATGCCGCGAAACTGTGGATGGAACATATCTTCTCTGACGAAGGACAGCTTGGCTATCTGGAAGGCTATTGTTCCGTCGCCCGTCAGGTCCCGATGAACGAGGCCGGTACGATCCCGCAAGACCTGCTGGACCGTTTGCCCGATCAGGAACCTTACGGCCGTGCCGTGTTCCCGACTGTCGAACAGCAGGGTGAAAACCGTGACGTCGTGACATCCCAGTGGGACGCCGTGGTCGGGGCTGCAGTGCAATAAGCACAGCGTTATCGCATGCCCCGGATCAGGTATCCGGGGCATGGTTTTGACAAGTTGCCAAAGGGACAGGTCATGCCCACCGCACGCGGCGCATATATTTCACGGACCGCCGCCAACTGGGTCGGCGTCATTCCCTTTCTGGCCTTCACGGCAATTTTCCTGTTGCTGCCCACTGTGAACATCGTGCTGGGCGCGTTCCGTGGCCCCGACGGCGGGTTTACATTGGCGACAATGGCCAAATTGTTCGAGCCGCGGCTGATGAACAGTTTCTGGCTGTCGATCCGCGTCAGCTTTTTCTCGGCGGCACTTGGCGCGGGCCTTGGCTTTCTGGTCGCCGCTTCGGTCATTCACGGCGGCTTGCCCGCTTGGGTTCGCGCACCGATGGTCACATTTTCCGGTGTCGCCGCCAATTTCGCCGGTGTGCCGCTGGCCTTTGCCTTTATTGCCACATTGGGGCGGCTGGGGCTGGTCACGGTGCTGCTGCGCGATTGGTTCGGGGTGAATATCTACGCCTCGGGCTTTAATCTGATCAGCTTTTGGGGGCTGGTCTTCGTCTACCTTTATTTCCAGATGTCGCTGATGATCCTGATCATCACCCCCGCATTGGAAGGGCTGAAACGCGAATGGAGCGAGGCCGCCCAAAGCCTTGGCGCCAGCAGCGTGCAATATTGGCGCATGGTCGCCATCCCGGTGTTGCTGCCGTCGCTGTTGGGGACCTTCGCGCTGTTGTTCGCCAATTCCTTTGGCGCGATTGCCACGGCACAGGCGCTGACCGGATCATCGCAAAGCCTGATCACTGTGCAATTATTCGCGCAGATCCGGGGGGATGTGCTGCAGGACCCGAACCTTGGCTATGCCATTGCATTCGGTATGATCGTCATCACGGCTGTTGCCAATGCGATCTATATCGTGCTGCGCACAAGGGCAGAGAAATGGCAGAAATGACAGATCAGGCCGCGCTCAACACATTGACCAGCACCGATGCGCCAAGAGCAAGAACAAGGCGCAGCGTCGGATCAGTATTTTCCTGGGTCATGTTTACCTTCGGGGTGCTTTACTTTGCCCTTCCGCTGATCGGCATGTTCGAATTTTCGCTGCGCAAACGGCGCGGCACCTATAGTTTCGACGCCTATACCACCGTGCTGCAAGACCCGCAGTTTCAGGCGACATTCACCTATTCCGTCGTGATGTCGCTGGTCACTATCGCGCTGGGCCTTGCGCTGGTGCTGCCTGCGGCGATCTGGGTCCGCATCCGGCTGCCGAAGATGCGCCCTGTGATCGAATTCATCACCCTGCTGCCGCTGGTCATCCCGGTGATCGTCATCGCCTTTGGCTATCTGCGGATGTTCAACACATCGTCTTTTCTGCCGATGACAGGGTCGGCCAGCACCACCAATATCCTGCTCGCTTTTGGCTATGCCACGCTGGCGCTGCCATATATGTACCGCGCGATCGACAACGGGTTACGCACGCTGGATGTGCAGACGCTGACCGAAGCAGCGCAGATCCTTGGCGCGGGGTGGTTTACGATCATCTTCCGGATCATGCTGCCCAATGTGTTCACAGCCCTTTTGTCCGGTGCCTTTCTGACCTTTTCCATCGTGCTGGGCGAATATGTCTTTGCCGCACTGCTCGACCGTCCGGCCTTTGGCCCCTACATGATATGGACTGGTGGCAACCGCGCCTATGAACCTGCGGCGCTGGCCGTGATCGCCTTTACCATAACTTGGGGCTGCATGGGGCTGATCCAGCTTGCCGGCCGCCTGTTCCCCCACACAAGAGCGAAACGCTGATGCCCTATCTGACGATCAACAATCTGGAAAAATCCTTCGGCCCGACGCGGGTGGTCAAGGATTTCAGCCTGTCGGTGGAAAAAGGCGAATTCATCTCGCTTCTGGGGCCGTCGGGCTGTGGCAAGACCACGGTGTTGCGGATCGTGGCAGGGTTTGAAGACCCGTCCGCCGGGTCGATCCAGATTGACGGGCGCGACATGACCAGCCTGCGCCCCAACCAACGCAATATCGGCATGGTGTTTCAGGCCTATGCCCTGTTCCCCAACCTGACCGTGGCGCAAAACGTGGGTTTCGGCCTAAAGATCGCAGGAATGCGCCGGGCCGAGGCGGCGGAACGTGTCACCGACATGCTGCGCCTGATCGGCCTGCCCGATCTGGGCGCGCGCTATCCGTTCCAGCTGTCGGGCGGCCAGCAACAGCGGGTGGCACTGGCGCGCGCGCTTGCGCCAAAACCGCGGGTGCTTTTGCTGGATGAACCGCTTTCGGCGCTTGACGCCAAGATCCGCGTGTCCCTGCGACAGGAAATCCGCCAGATCCAGCAGCAGCTGGGCATCACAACAATTTTCGTCACCCATGATCAGGAAGAGGCGCTGTCGATGTCTGACCGCGTCGTTGTGATGAACGGCGGGATCGCGGAACAGATCGGCACGCCGTTTGACATCTACAACCGGCCCGCGACGCCATTCGTGGCAGGTTTTGTCGGCAGCCACACCGGCTTCGACGCCGAGGTGATCAACCCCGCCGCAGGCATTGTCGCCATCGACGGCGCGCAGCTCGCGCTAGGCCAGCAACTGACCGCCCCGAAAGGCGCGATCATCCGCCTTGCCCTGCGACCAGAGGCTGCACGCCTGGGCCGGGCCGAAGGACGCGAGACGATCCTGAAAGGCCGCATCGCACAGGTGCAATTCATGGGGTCGATCATCCGGCTGTCCACGATGGTCGGCGACACGGCGCTGACACTTGACACATTCAACCGCCCCGACACACCGCCGCCCCCGGTCGGCACAGAGGTTGAAATCAGCGTCGCCGCACGTGATTTCATCATTCTGGACGCGGCAGGCAACGGGGTCGCTCAGGACCAAGCTATCGCAGCAGGACACCTCGCATGACATCCGATCCTTTCGCATTGCCCGGCCGGTTCTGGCGCGGCAACCTGCATACCCATTCCACCAATTCCGACGGCGTGCTGGCACCAGAAGAGGTTTGCCGCCGCTATCAGGCCGAAGGCTATGATTTCATTGCGCTGACCGATCATTTCATCGGCTTTTTCGGCTATCCGATCAGCGACACGCTGCCCTATCGCAACGACCGTTTCACGACCATTCTGGGCGCAGAACTGCACAGCGGCGCGATGCAGAATGGCGAATTGTGGCATATCCTCGCCGTTGGCTTGCCCGCTGATTTTACACCGCCCGATGCGCCTGATTTCTCGGCCCATCCCGGACAGGAAACCGGCCCGGCCATCGCCCGGCGCGCCCGCGATGCCGGTGCTTTCGTCGCCATCGCCCATCCCGAATGGTCGCAATTGTCGCTGCAGGATGCCGACGTCATGGACGCTGCCCATGCGGTCGAAATCTACAACCACGGCTGCGTGACGGGCTGCGACCGTGGATCAGGGGTCTATGTGCTGGAACATCTGCTGAATGCGGGGCGTCGCGTCACGCTATGCGCCACGGATGACGCACATTTCAGCGAACCGGATCATTTCGGCGGCTGGGTCATGGTCCGCGCGCCCGAAAACACGCCAGAGGCATTGCTGGCGGCACTGAAGGACGGGGCGTTCTATTCATCGACCGGGCCGGACATCCAGCTTGTGACCTGGGGCGAAACCGGGGTCGAGATTGCATGCAGCGCCGCCGTGACCGCCGTGCTGCAGGGGCAGGGATCACGCACATCGGTCAAACATGGACACAGCATGTCACGGATCAGGTTGCCTTATGGGCAATTGGCATCCTCGCCCTGGCTGCGGCTGACAATCATCGACGCCGCAGGTAAGCGCGCCTGGACGAACCCGGTCTGGCGCAACACCTGATCAAGGGAAAGCCGACCCTTACCTCTCTGTCAGTTTCAACTCGATCCGGCGGTTCTGTGCCCGCGCCTCTGCCGTATTTGCCGGGTTCAGGGGTTGATATTCGCCGAAACCGTTGGCGGCCAGACGCGTGGGGGGGATGCCCAGATCCTCGGCCATGAAACGCACCACGGACAGCGCGCGCGCCTGGCTCAGTTCCCAGTTGTTTGAAAACCGCCCGCCGGGGGATACGGGGATGTCGTCGGTGTGCCCGTCCACCCGGATGATCCAGTCGATGCCGGGCGGGATGTCATCTGCGATGTCGCGCAGGATGCCCGCGATATTGGCGATCTCGGCGCGGCCTTGTGGCGACAGGTCGGCCTGCCCGACCTGAAACAACACTTCAGAAGAAAAGACGAAACGGTCGCCTTCGATCCTGATCCGGTCCTGCCCTTCCAGCACCTGCCGCAACTGGCCAAAGAAATCGGACCGGAAGCGGACCAGATCCTCGGCCTCGGCCTGCAGGCGTGCTGCTTCGGCTTCCAGCCTGATGCGTTCCGCCTCTTCCAATGCGCGACGTTGGCGTTCCTCGGACGCGACACGGGCCAGTGCAGTGTTCAACTGCGCGCCCAGCGTTTCGATCTGCACCTGTGCGTCGCGGTCGATATCTTCCGCGAGATCCAGCAGCGTTTGCAGCGTGCCGACCTGATTGCGCAAGGCAAGGATCTGTTCGTTCAGCACCGCGGTCTGCCGCTGCGCCTCGGCAGAGATTTCTTCCTGTTCGGCCAGGGTCGCGTTGGCGATGGCCAGCAGCCCGGCCTGCCGTTCCGCCTCGGTCATCGCTTCGGCGCGTTCGGCGTCCAGTTCGTCCTGTGTGGCGCGCGCGGCGGCAAGCAAGGTCAGCGCTTCTTCGGCCTCGCGCCGTTGGCGTTCGAGGTTCAGCGTCATCGCCGTCAGTTCGGCATCGGCGTTCTCCAACCGTTCGCGCAGGGCGGCGGCCGCGGCGGCATCGGTCAGCCGGGCGGCTTCCAGATCTGAAATCTGGGCGGCGCTTTCGTCGCGTTCGGTTTCCAGATCGGCGATCATGGCTTCCAGCGCTTCGCGCCGGGCGGCGGCAAGGCGGGCGGCCTCGGCGCTTTCGTCGATTTCATCGCGGGCCTGCGCAAGGGCAAGGTTCAGCGCCTCTTGCTGTGATATCAGCCTTTCCTGCCTGTCTTCCAGCCCGGCAATGGTTTGCTGTGCCGCGCGTTGGTCAGCAAGCAGGCCGGCGACCTGCGCCTCGAACCCGGTGATCTCGTCCTGTGCCTCGGCCAGGGCCTGATCCTGCGCATCGCGTTCGGCGATCAGGGCGGCGGTCCGGTCCTCTGCCAGCCCCAGCGTCGCGGCAAGGGCGGCCATTTCGCTGGACAGCGTGTCAAGTTCGCTTTCCTGCCCAAGGATCGTGTCCCGCAGGGCGAACTGGATCACCATGAAGATACTCAGCACGAACATCAGCACCAGCAGGATGCCGGTCATCGCATCGACGAAACCGGGCCATATCGCGTTTTGAAAACGGTTGGATGATCTGCGGCTCAGCGCCATGGATCAGCTCCGCTCCCGGATCAGGTTGGTCAGGGCGGCCAGATCATCGCGCAGGGCGCTGGTGGATTCCTGCCGTCCGGCAGACAATTCTTCCAGAAGCCGCAGCAACTGCACATCGATGGATCGCAGCCGCATCCGGCTTTCGGCGTCGATGCCGCCCATGCCGCTGTCGTCCAGCTTTTTCATAAGGGCGTCTTGCCCATTGGCGACGCGTTCCAGCAGGCCGGGAACTTCGCTGGTGGTGGTGGCCTGTGCCAGAATCTCGATCGCGGCAGCCAGCGAATGGAACCGCCGGTCGGTGGTTTCGCGGTCCGCGGCGGTCTGGTCCATCATCAACTGGATCGAATCCATCAACTCGCCCATTTGATCAACGACGCCGGCACCGGGGGCCGCCCCTTCGTCGCCGTCGATGCCGACGCGGGTGATGGTGGACATCCATTCTTCCAATTCGCGATAGAATCGGTTCTGCCCGTGTCCGGCGAAAAGCTCCAGCAGGCCCACGATCAGCGACCCGGCCAGCCCAAGAAGCGAGCTGGAAAATGCCGTGCCCATGCCGCCAAGCTGATCTTCCAGCCCGTCCTGCAAGCGGCTGAAGATATCGGCACCGGATTCATTATCGCCGGGGTTCAGCGACCGGATGGTTTCCACCAGCGCGGGAACAGTCGTCGCCAGACCATAGAATGTACCCAAAAGGCCAAGGAAAATCAGTACGTTTCCGATATAGCGCGTGATTTCGCGGTCTTCATCGATCCTTTGGGCGACGGAATCGAGGATCGACCGGGCGGAACTGGATGAAATCTGCGTCCGCGCCCCGCGTGATCGCAGCAATGTCGCCAGTGGCGCCAGCAAAGAGGGTGCGATGGTCAGGTTATGCCCGCTGATTTCGCGTGCAAAATCCTCGATCCAGCGGACCGAGGTCATCAGCAGGAACACCTGATTGAAGCAGGACAAGACGCCAAGGACGAAGACGGCCAGGATCACCCCGTTCAGATAAGGGTTCGACAAGAAGATCGCCCTGATCTGGTCCAGCCCCAGATAAAGCCCCACCGCAACCAGCACGATCACGGTCAACATGAACAGCAATTGCCGGATGGGCTGGGAAAACTGCGCCGATATTTTGGCTGGTCGTTTTTCTGACACGAAGGTTTATCCTGAACTGGTCGGTTTCACCGCATCCATAGCAGCATTTGCAAGGGTGCGG
>NZ_JBKBQY010000070.1:0-18360 GCF_046292185.1 Yoonia sp. | reverse complement strand
CGCCATGAACCCTGCCTTGGCAAGGCGACGCGCGACATCCTCGATATAGGGGTTCAGCCCGCGGTTTTCGTGGATCACCAGCACGGCGGGCAGGGGGCCTGTCGCATTGGCGGGTTTCACGAGATAGCCGCGCACCTCGCCATGCCCGTTCGGGGACGGGTACATGATATATTCTGGCAGAATGTCGGGGTCGTTGAAACTGACCTGTTCGGCCAGCGCGTAATTCGGGCTGAGCATCTGGAGCAGCGCCATGGCAGTAACGCCGCCAACGGCGAAACGTCCGGCCTTGTCCAGAAATTCGCGTTTGGTAATCTTGCCATGGGCGTAGAAATCGTAAAGCTCCAACAGATCCTGATCGAAATCCTTGGCGGTCAAGCGGTTCATGTAAATACCTCCGTTATCCGGCCGACCTGCTGCCGACCTGACGAAAGGGTAGGTCACGCGCGTGTTACCGCCAATCACAAGCCTGTTGACGGGTTTTTCTTGCTCAGC
This sequence comes from Yoonia sp., assembly GCF_046292185.1. Taxonomy (GTDB): domain Bacteria; phylum Pseudomonadota; class Alphaproteobacteria; order Rhodobacterales; family Rhodobacteraceae; genus Yoonia. The sequence goes on along the minus strand of NZ_JBKBQY010000070.1, from coordinate 17,868 downwards.
GCGTGATGACCGACTATATCTGTCAGGAATAGGAGCCGAACACATGTCCCAAGCAATTGCCCGTCGCCTGCCCGAAATTCAGCCTGACCAACGCTTGCGCGATGCCGGGCGCAAGGCGCGGCTGACAGGTGTCACGTCAGGCAATCCGATGCAGGCGCTGCTGGCAGCTTTACCAGCGGCGTTGGGACGGCGGTTGCGGTTTCACGAACTGAACGCGGCGGAAAAATCCTTTGACGAGGCGTGGTTGGAAAACCTGCTCGACGCCGTCCGGCAAGGCGACGAGGCGCGGTATCGCTTTGCCCTTCTCAGCCGGATGTCGCGCGAACAGGCGTCACGATTGCATTTTATGGTCTGTAAAGCGGCGCATGATTCCAGCGAAACTGGTTGAAATCGGGGCCGTCATCCTTACTTATCATCCCAAAGGAGATCACATATGACACAGACAGCTACTGACCTGAGCCCGACCGCACAGACCGCCATCGCCGATGCGCTGAACCAATGCGTCGCCGAAACCGCCGTGACCACGATGTTGGCGCAGAATTTCCATTGGAATGTCAAAGGCATGTCCTTTGGCCCGCTGCATGCATTGTTCCAGACGATCTATGAAGATCACTTTGTCGGTCAGGACGATCTGGCCGAACGGATTCGCGCATTGGACGCCCATGCCGAAGGCACATTGGCCGGAATGATCGAACGGTCAAAGGTCGGCGAACATGCAGGCGACGCCGATGCCAAGACCATGATCAAGGTTATGCAAGAGGCGCAGGAAACTCTGGCCGCCACGTTGGGCGCTGCGGGTGAACTGGCCGCTGAACATGGCGATACATTGACCGAAGACTTGTGCATCGCACGCGGTCAGACGCATGAGAAATTCGCCTGGATGCTGCGGTCGCACCTGGCCTGAGTTATCCGACCTGATCGGGAAAAGATGCGCCTTTCTTGGCGCATTTTTTTTCGTAGGCACGCCGCCAATGCAGGTATTTCCCCATGACCGCCTGCTGGGCCATCAGCATGGTGACAAAGGCCGATTGATGCGCCGGTTTCTTCAATGACTTGAACAGGGATTTCTGCGCCTTGGTCATCGAACAGCCGATACAATGGCCTTCGCGTCGGAATTTGCACACGTCGATACAGGGGGACGGGGTTTTGGCCATGTCAGATACTCGCTGGGATCGCGTGTATCTGATTGTTTTTGTCGGGCAAGTCAATCTGCTCCGGATCACAAACCCCTGATGCGTGGGTCCAATGCGTCGCGTAACCCGTCACCGATGTAATTCACCGCCAACACCGTCAGCGAAATCGCCAGCCCTGGCCAGATCACCCGTTCGGGAAAGGCAGTCATGCGGTCGACGCTGTCGAACAGGATCTTGCCCCATGTCGGGAAATCGGACGGGAAGCCGAGGCCGAGGAAGGACAAAGCGCTTTCCGTGATGATCGCGGTGGCCAGCCCCAGGGTGGCCGAGACCATGATCGGCGACAGCACATTGGGCAACAGATGCCGGGTGATGATCCGCCGCGACGGTGTGCCGATGCTGCGTGCGGCCAGCACGAATTCGCGTTCCTTCAGCGCCATGACATCGCCGCGCACGATCCGCGCGGTCTGCATCCAGCTAGTGATGCCGATACCGACGACGATCAGGATGAAGATCCCGTTCTCCGGCCCGAAATTCGCGCGCAAGGGATCACGGAACAATAGCATCATCACCAGCAGCAAGGGCAGCAAAGGCAGCGCCAGCACCAGATCGGTAAATCGCATCAGCAACCCGTCCGCCTTGCGGAAATACCCCGCCAGCACGCCGATAAGCGTGCCGATGAAGACCGCCAAAATCATCGCGGTCCAGCCGACAGCCAGCGATACCCGCCCGCCCTGCATGATATTGGCCATGATATCGCGGCCCAGATTGTCGGTGCCCATCGGATGGTTCCAACTGACCCTTGCATCGCCGTCGAACAGCAGTTGATAGATCGGTCGCACATCCTTGTTGCGGATATCCAGCTTGCCGGGCTCCACAGTCCAGAGCCATGGGCCAACCGTGACAAACAGCGTGATGAAGATCAGAAAGCCAAGGCCAAAGACAGCGCCCTTGTGAGTGCGGAACTGCGCCCAGACATCCCACCATTGGCTGCGGACCTTGTCCGGGGCCGGGGTGGCAAGCGCGGGGTGCGGCAGATCAGTCATAGCGAATCCTCGGGTCCAGAATACCGTAAAGCACATCAGCGATCAGGTTCATGAAGACGATCAGCACCGCCAGCAGGAAGGTGATCGTCATCACCATCGGAATGTCGGACCCTTGCAACGCAAGGATCAGCAACTGCCCCAGCCCGTTCACCTTGAAAATCTGTTCGGTGATGATCGCCCCGCCAAAGATTGCCGGAATACCAAGGGCGATCACCGTCACCACAGGTATCATCGAATTGCGCAGGACGTGCTTGAGCACAACAACGCTTTCACTCATCCCCTTGGCGCGGGCGGTGCGGACGTAATCCTGCGACAGGTTATCCAGCATGGACGCGCGCATATAGCGGCTGACCGTGGCGGTGGTCTGCAGGGCCAACACCATCACCGGCATGACCATCTGCATCATCTGCTGCCTGAACGTCGCCCAGTCGCGCACCACCAGCGTGGTGTCATAGATCGACGGCAGCCAACCCAGTTGCACCGAAAAGATCACGATCAGCAGAACACCCGAAAAGAACGGCGGCACCGAAAAGCCGATCATCGACACGAATGTGCCCGCCTGATCAAACACCGAATATTGCCGATAGGCGCTGATGATCCCGATGGGCAGGGCGATCAGCACGCCGACGACATAGGACATGCCCACAACCCACAATGTCTGCGGCAAACGCTGCGCGATGGTGTCGAACACCGGGCTGCGCGACTGAAAGCTGATGATCCGCTGCTTGCCATCGGCGAAATTGGTGCCAAAGGCATTGTCGATCCAATATTGCGGCTCGACGATGAAAAACTGCTTGAGCCAGAGCGGAAAGCGGACATACCACGGTTCACCCAGCCCCAGAGCGATGCGCATCTTTTCCTTGACCTCGGGCGGGATGGTCAGCGGCATCTGCGCCATCGGGTCGCCGGGGGCGAGTTCAAGCAGCATGAAGATCACGAAAGCGATGAACAAAAGCGTCGGGATCGAGATCAGCAATCTGCGAAAGGTATAAATCAGCATTGCAACGCCTTGGGTCAGAGCTTTGGGGAAGAGACAAGAGGGGGGCCGCAGTCCCGGACCTGATCCGGGACCTCTGCACGGGCGGCAGAGGCCCCGGAGCGTTGTCCGGGGCTGCGTCGGCGCTTTATTCGCTGATGCGATACCAGTCAGCGACGTTCCACAGTTCACTGTCCCACGTGTTCAGGACAACACCGCCAAGGCTGTTGGCATGGGCCGACACACGGCCACGGTCCACCAGCGGCACGATGGTCATCGTGTCCTTGGTCAGCATATCGTTCAGACGACGTGCCAGCGCGCTGCGTTCATCGATGTCGGCGGTCTGCTGCAATTCGACGATCAGCGCATCATATTCCGGATCGCAGAACCGGTTGATGTTTTCGCCCTGCCACTGCGTTTCAGGGCTCGGGGCCTTGTCGCAGGTATAGCCGGCCAGATAGGATTGCGGATCGGTGCCGTCAAAGTTGTTGGCGTACATTTCCACATCTGCATAGAATTTTTCAAACGTATCCGGCGAACCCGGATCACCGCCGAAAAAGACCGAGGAATCGACGTTGCGCAATTCGGTTTCTACCCCGATCTGGTCCCACATATCCTTGATCAGCGCCTGAAAATCCTGACGCACGGCATTGGTGGATGTCTGGAACAGCAGGCTCAGCTCCATGCCATCTTTGTCGCGGATACCGTTGCCGTTTGTGTCGGTCCAACCGGCCTCTTCCAGCAGGGCAATCGCGCCGTCAATATCCTGCACAAGGCAATCGGTGTTATCGAGCGAGGCATAGATTTCCGGCCCCGGCACAAGGTTACAGGTCGCGCGGCCAGCCTGGCCGTAACCCACCTCGACCAGCAGGTCGCGGTCAATCGCCATGGACAAGGCCCGGCGCACAGCCTCGTCCGACAGGATCGGATGCGGTTCAGCGGCGGTGGAACGTGTCTCTGGCGGCAGGTCTGGCGACGGGTTGGTCAGGTTCATCTCGATCCGTTCGACCAGCGTGCCAAAGGCGGATACCGGTGTGCCGACACCGGCTGCGGCCATGCTGTCGATCACGTCGGGGGCCAGTTGCAGGTTCCAGGCGTAATCGAATTCGCCGGTTTCCAGCACCGCGCGGCCTGCTGCCGTCGCATCGCCGCCACCTTTGAAGGTCACGGTGGCAAAGGCGGGTTTGCTGGCGTCGCGATAGTTGGGATTGGCTTCCAGTTGGATCACGTCATTTGTGCGGAAATCCGTCACGACAAAGGGGCCGGTGCCGATCGGGCCGAAATTTGCTTCGGTGCATTCAGGCGCACGCGCGCCAAGGCAATCGGCAAATTGCGCCGCCTGGATCATCGGGGACTGGCCGCCGACCAAGGGGCCATAGGGGTTCGGCTGCGGGCCGTTGAAGGTGATCAGGATCGTCAGATCATCGACCGCTTCGACGGATTGCACGCCGTTGTATTTGGACAATTGTGCGCAGCCGCCTTCGGGGTGCATGCAATATTCGGCGGTGAACGCCGCGTCATTGGCCGTCACTGGCGTGCCATCGGACCACAGCAGCCCTTCTTTCAGCTTCCAGGTGATCGTGGTCAGATCCTCTGACACGCCGCCATTGCCGACGGTGGGAATTTCTTCGGCCAGAAACGGGATCAGCGTGCCGGTTTCGTCATAGCGCGCCAATGGTTCCAGAATGATGGAAGATGCTTCCACATCCTTTGTACCGCCCGACAGGAACGGGTTCAGGATCGATGGAGCCTGCCAATAGATGATGTTGAGGTGGCCAGAGCTGCCACGGACGCCATCATGCTCTTGGCCAAAGGCCATCGGCGTGAATGCGACCGCTGCTGCGGCACCCATCAGGGCTGTTTTGAGTTTCATGTTGTCTTCTCCTTGTTGACGCTCTTACGCCTCGGTCCCTGCCGTTTGTCCGGCAGTGGTCGTGGTCTTTTTATGCAGGTGGCAGGCGACATAGCGGCCGGGCTGCACCTGAATGTAATCGGGATCGATCTGTTTGCAGATATCCATCACCGCCGGACAGCGGGTGCAGAAATTGCAGCCCTTGGGCGGATTGGACGGCGACGGCACATCGCCTTTCAGGATCACCCGTCCGGTGCTGCGCGCCAATGCCGGATCGGGTTCCGGCACGGCCGACAGCAGCGCCTTGGTATAGGGGTGCAGCGGGTCGCGATACAGCGCCTCGCGCGGGGCGAGTTCGACGATCTTGCCCAGATACATCACCGCCACCCGCGTCGCGATATGGCGCACCATCGACAGATCATGGCTGATGAACAGATAGGTCAGGCCGAATTGTTCCTGCAGATCTTCCAGCAGGTTGACGACCTGCGCCTGAATGGACACGTCCAGCGCCGCAATCGGTTCGTCGCAGACGATGAATTTGGGGTTCAGCGCCAGCGCGCGGGCGATCCCGATCCGTTGCCGCTGGCCGCCGGAAAAGGCATGCGGATAGCGTTTGGCGAATTTGCGGTTCAGCCCGACCGCATCCATCAGTTCGGCGACCTTGTCGCGCTTTTCCGCCGCTGACAGATTGGTATGTTCGTCAAGCGGTTCGCGGATGATCGCCTCGACCGTCATGCGCGGGTTGAGCGAGGCTTGCGGGTCCTGAAACACCATCTGCATCGTGGGCCGGATCGGGCGCAGCCGGTTCTGCGACATGGTGGCGATATTATGCCCGTCAATCGTGATATCGCCCGAGGTGATATCATAAAGCCGCAGCACCGCCCGCCCGCAGGTGGATTTGCCGCATCCGGATTCGCCCACCAGCCCCAGCGTTTCGCCTTCCATCACGTCAAAGCTGATGCCGTCCACGGCTTTCACTTCGCCCACGCGGCGGCGCAGCAGGCCCGCATGGATCGGGAAATGCATCTTGAGGTCGCGCACACGCACCAGCGGTCTGGCGGTTTGGTCAAGCATCGCGTGGACCTCCGGTGCGCGCGTTATAGAAACAGGCGGCATCATGGCCCGGACCGACATCATAGCGGGGTGGGTTTTCGGCGGCGCAACGCGCGAACGACACATCGCAGCGCGCCCGGAACGGGCAGGCATCCGGCGCATGGGTCATCAGGGGCGGCTGGCCTTCGATGACGGTCAGGCGCGGCGCGCGTTCACCGCTGATCGACGGAATGGTTTTCAGCAAGGCACGGGTATAGGGGTGCTGCGGGTCGCGGAACAGGTCGGCCACCGGCGCATGTTCGACGATCTGCCCGCCATACATCACCAGCACGCGGTCGGCGATTCCCGCGATCACGCCCAGATCGTGGGTGATCCAAATCACCGCCATCCCAAGCTTTTCGCGCAATTGCAGCATCAGGTCGAGGATCTGCGCCTGAATTGTCACGTCGAGCGCGGTGGTCGGTTCATCCGCGATCAGCACCTTGGGATCGCAGGCCAGCGCAATGGCGATCATCACGCGCTGGCGCATGCCGCCGGAAAACTGATGCGGATAATCGTCGAGCCGGCGGCGGGCATCCGGAATGCCCACCAGTTCGAGCAATTCACCCGCCCGGTTGCGCGCTGCAGCCTTGCGCAGACCCATATGTTTGCGCAGCGGTTCCATGATTTGCATCCCCACGGTGTAAACGGGGTTCAGCGACGTCATCGGGTCCTGGAACACGAAACCGATCTGGCCACCGCGCACTGCGCGCAGTGTTTCGGGTTTGACCCGCAACAGATCCTTGCCATCGAACATCACGCAGCCATTGCGGACCTCGGCAGGGGGGGACGGCAGCAGGCCCAGCAGCGACATCATTGTCACGGATTTGCCCGATCCGCTTTCGCCGACCACGCCCAGCAATTCGCCGGGTCTGAGCGAAAAGCTCACATCATTCACGGCATGGACTTCACCGCCACGCGTTCGGAAAACAGTCTTCAGGCCCTGTACGTCAAGCACAGGTGCGGCCGCATTCGGCATTCAGAACCTCCCCAGAGGGTTCAGTATTATTTTTTCAGCGCAGGATCATTTCTTGCCCCGCGATTGTCTGACGCTAGCATCAAATTTGCGTCCCGCAAGATGAATTCCTGTTTGTAGCTTTGCGCAAGGCACGCGACACTGCTGGTGCTGGTCGTTTCCGCGCTGACGCGTCAGGATGGTGGAAATTACGGCACGAAAGGAAGGTTTTCGATGACATTGACCGCAACGCAACTGATGGACAGGCTGGTCGCCTTCCCGACGATCAGCCGGGACAGCAATCTTGAACTCATTGATTTTGCAAAGCTATATCTGGCCGGTTTCGGCATCGACAGCACGATTGTGCCCAATGACGACGGCACCAAGGCCGCGCTTTACGCGCATACAGGCCCTGCAGTGGATGGCGGCGTCGTGCTGTCCGGTCACACCGATGTGGTGCCTGTTGACGGGCAGGCGTGGGACAGCGACCCGTTCACAGTGAGCGAACGGGACGGGCGGCTTTACGGGCGTGGCACCTGCGACATGAAAGGCTTTGATGCGCTGGCGTTATGGGCGATGGGGCAGGCGGCAATGCGCGGGATCAAGCGCCCGCTGCAGATCGCGCTCAGCTATGATGAAGAGGTCGGATGCACCGGCGCGCCCCCGATGATCGACCATATGGTCAGCCACGGATTGCCCCGCGCCGATTGCGTGATCGTGGGCGAGCCGTCGATGATGAAGATCGTCACCAGCCACAAGGGCGCTGTCGGCTATCGCATCCATGTCCGCGGGTTCGAGGTGCATTCTTCGCTGGCACCGACCGGCGTCAGTGCGATCATGATGGCCGCGAAACTTATCGACTGGGCGAATCAGGTGAATGCTGAAAACGCCGCAGCGACGCCGTCCGAACTCGCCGCGCAATTCTTCCCGCCTTACACGACGCTGCATGTCGGCACCATTTCGGGTGGCACGGCCAATAACATCACCGCCAGGGATTGCCGTTTCGTGCTGGATTTCCGGCTGGTCCCCGGCGAAGATATCGCCGTATGGGACGCCCGCCTGCGCGCCAAAATCGCCGGGATCGAGGCGGAAATGCAGGCTATCCGCCCCGAAACCGGGATCAGTGCCGAGAAATTTTTCCACGTCCCCAGCCTTGTACCCGAAACGGGTGGCAGCGCCGAAAACCTTGTCCGTCATCTGACAGGTGAAAATGCCAGCAGCGTCGTCAGCTATGGCACAGAAGCCGGGCAGTTTCAGGACCGCGGCTATTCCGCCGTGATCTGCGGCCCCGGCGACATTGCACAAGCCCATCAACCCAACGAATATGTCAGCACCGATCAGTTCGCGCAGGGGCAGGCCTTTATGACCCGCCTCATCGATCTGTTGGCAAAATAATCCCCGAGGAGTAGAAAATGCCCGTCAAGAACCGCTTTGCCGAATTGCTGCCCGAAATCACCGCATGGCGACGTGATCTGCACGAAAACCCCGAAATCCTGTTTGAAACGCACCGGACATCGGCGCTGGTTGCCGAAAAGCTCCGCGCATTCGGCTGTGATGAGGTGGTCACTGGCATCGGGCGCACCGGCGTTGTCGGCGTCATCAAAGGTCAGACTGGCACATCGGGCAAGGTCATCGGGCTGCGCGCCGATATGGATGCGCTGCCGATCCATGAGGCGACAGGGCTGGATTATGCCTCCAAAACACCGGGCGCGATGCATGCCTGCGGCCACGACGGCCACACCGCGATGCTGTTGGGGGCGGCGAAATATCTGGCCGAGACGCGCAATTTTGACGGCACGGTCGTCGTGATCTTTCAGCCTGCCGAAGAAGGCGGCGGCGGCGGGCGTGAGATGTGCGAGGACGGCATGATGGACCGCTGGAACATTCAGGAAGTCTATGGCATGCACAACTGGCCCGGTCGACCCGTGGGCAGTTTCGCGATCCGCCCCGGCGCGTTTTTTGCCGCGACCGACCAATTCGACATCACCATCGAAGGCAAGGGCGGCCATGCCGCCAAGCCGCAGGAAACCGTGGACAGCACGCTGGTCGCCGCCCATGTCATCACCGCGCTGCAATCCATCGCCAGCCGCAACGCCGACCCGGTGGATCAGATCGTCGTCTCGGTGACATCGGTGGAATCGTCATCCAAAGCCTTCAACGTGATCGCGCAGCGCGTGCATCTGAAAGGCACCGTGCGCACCATGTCGAAAGAAATGCGCGATCTGGCCGAAACACGGCTGAAGGCGATCTGCGAAGGCACCGCCGCAGCCTTTGGCGCGCAGGCCGAGGTTAAATATCACCGTGGCTATCCCTGCATGGTCAATCACGAGGATCAGACAGCCTTTGCTGCGGATGTCGCCCGTTCGGTCGCGGGCAATTGCGAGGATGCGCCCTTGGTCATGGGCGGCGAGGATTTCGCTTTCATGCTGGAAGAACGGCCCGGTGCCTATATTCTGGTCGGCAACGGCGATGGCGCGTCGGTTCATCATCCCGAATACAATTTCAACGATGATGCGATCCCCGCGGGCTGTTCTTGGTGGGCCGGGATCGTGGAACAGCGCATGCCTGCTGCCTGATCGGCCCTTTGGGCCGGTCTCCGGCGGGAGTATTTGAGAATAAAAGAAGCGGGGGCCGGGGGCCGTTGACGGTTTTTTGGCCCCGCGCCCGATGATCTGCCTTTTGGCGGGCTGCGCGGGCTGATATCGTGATCGGAGCCTGATTGGAGAATGCCGATGCGCCGCTTGCCCCTGTTTCTGACTGTTCTCGTTTTGTTTCCGCTGGCCGGTATGACGCAGGATATGCGCAGCATCACGGGACAGCTCCGCTATCTTGACCGGATGGCCTTGCCAGAGGATGCGACCGTGCTGGTCGAAGTGACAGGCGCGGATGGCGCGTTGGTGTCCGAGACGCGGCAATCCACCAGCGGACAGCAGGTGCCGTTGCCATTCGCGGTGGATGTGACGACCTCGGATGATGTGTTTGTGCGCGCCGGTATCGCGCTGGGGGCGGATATGATCTGGCTTGGCGATCCGGTGCTGGTCATGGATGATGCGCCGCTGGATCTTGTGCTGCACCGCTATCAGCCGCTGGGGTTCAGCGCGGCTTATCGCTGCGGTGCGCAGATGGTCCGGACGGGTTCCGCCGATGATGCGCTGGTGATGGATACCGGGACCGCGCGGATCATTTTGCAGGCGGTCGCGACGGCATCGGGGGCCCGCTATGACGCATCGGACGATTCGGGAAGTTTTTTCTGGTCGCGCGGCGACAGCGCGCTGGTCGCTGTGGACGGGGTGGAACTGCCTGAATGCCAGCTTAGCCTGCCGCCGGTTTCAGACGCCTACGTCGCGCGCGGAAATGAGCCGTTCTGGACCGCGACTGTCGCAGAAGGCGTCATGACGATAACCCGCCTTGGCCAGAGTGACCTGGCCTATCCGGTGTCGGATGCCGGGTTGCAGGCCGATGGCGCGATTTTTGTGACCGCTGATACCAATGCGCGCCTGCTGCGCGACAATCGTATCTGCCATGATGACATGTCCGGCATGCCTTTTCCCGAAACCGTCACCCTGACGCTTGGCAATGACGTATTCACCGGCTGCGGCGGCGACGCGCGGGATCTGCTGACAGGGCGCACATGGGTTGTCACGGAAACGGCGGGCGCGGCTGTGCCGGAGGATATCCGCGTCACCCTTGGCTTTGATATTGCTGGCCGTGTTGCCGGCGGCGGTGGGTGCAACCGCTGGTTCGCGGGTTATGAGCTAAGCGGCGAAGGGCTGCGATTTACGCAGGCGGGGGCCACGCGGATGGCTTGCGCAGCAGATCAGATGGCGCAGGAACAGCGATTCTTCGACGCGCTGGAACAGGTCAGCGGGTTCGAGATTGATGCGGATGGCGGCTTGGTTCTGCTGGGCATGGCCGGTCAAGTGATCCGGGCGCAGGCCGCGACGGATGGCAGCGCGCCTTAACCGCCGGTATGGCTCATGTGGCGGCTGACCTGGCCGTCGACCTTTTGGCGGGAATAATCAAAATCATGGCCCTTGGGCTTACGCGCGATGGCGGCACGGATTGCGGTTTCCAGGTCGGCGTCAGCCTCTGACTCCCGCAAGGGACCGCGCAGGTCGGAATGGCCTTCCTGCCCCAGACAGGTGTAGATTTCGCCGGTGCAGGTAATCCGCACGCGGTTGCAGCTTTCGCAGAAATTATGGCTCAGCGGGGTGATGAACCCGATCTTCTGCCCCGTGGCCTCCACCCGGACATAACGTGCAGGCCCCCCGGTGCTGTCCGGCAAATCGATCAGCGTGCCACGTTCCGCCAGCCGCGCACGCAGGTCCTTGAGCGACCAGAACTGGCCGATCCTGTCCTCGTTGCCGATATCGCCCATCGGCATCACTTCGATAAAGGTGATGTCCATGTCGCGGTCGGCGCACCAGTCCGTCAGGGTGAACAGCTCTTCTTCGTTGAAGCCTTGCAGCGCCACGGTGTTGATCTTGACCCGCAGCCCTGCGGCCTGTGCCGCGTCGATCCCGCGCAATACCTGCGGCAGGCGGCCCCAGCGCGTGATCTGCGCAAATTTCGCCTCGTCCAGCGTATCAAGCGAGATATTCACCCGCCGCACCCCGGCGGCATAAAGGTCAGCGGCGTATTTTTCCAACTGACTGCCATTGGTGGTGATCGTCAATTCCTGCAAGGCGCCAGATTCAAGATGTCGGCCCATCGCATTAAAGAACGTCATGATCTCGCGCCGGACCAGCGGTTCGCCGCCGGTGATCCGCAGCTTTTTCACGCCCAGCCGGACAAAGGCAGAACATAGCCTGTCCAGTTCTTCCAGCGTCAGCAATTCCTTTTTGGGCAGGAACGTCATGTTTTCCGACATGCAATAGACACAGCGGAAATCGCAGCGGTCGGTGACGGACACCCGCAGATAGGAAATGGCGCGCGCGAATGGGTCGATCAATGGGATGTTCATGGGGCCAAGCTAGGCACCGGCGCAGTTCTGCGCAAGTCCGATCAGTGCCGTTGCACATGTGATGGGCGCACAATAAAGTATGTTTATGAAACGTATATTGATCCTGCCCCTGCTTACCCTTGCCGCCTGTGACCTGCCCGAAGCAGAGGTCGCAGCGCCCGACGCCCCGACAACAGTGATCCCGGCGATGACTTTGCCGCCACCGCCACCGCGGACCGCGCGCACGGCGGATCAGTTCGACACGACCTCTGCTGCGGACCGGCAGGCCGCGACGCTGGTCTCGGCGGGGGGCGCGGAACTGGGGCGCACGACTGCCACCTTGGGTTCACCCACAGAGCCGGGTATCTGGTTGAAAACGCCGCTGGTGACAGCCGTCAGCCAAGGCCGCATCCGATATCAATCCCGCACGATCAACGTTGAACTGCGCCCTTCGGGCGGTGCGGCGGGGTCGGGCAGCCAGATCAGCCTTGCCGCGATGCGGCTGATCGAGGCCCCGCTGACCGGGATCGTCGATCTGACCGTGCTGCGGTGAAATCAGCCCAGTTTGTGGCGCGCTGATTTAAGCGCGTAACCTTTCATCGCCGCACCGTGCTGGTCCACAAAGGCGGCAGCACGGGTGGCATCATGTTTGGCAAGCCCTGCCAGCCAATCAACCAGTGTGGTTTGGATGACCTTGTGGCTGTCGCTGGCCAGCATCCCGGCCCAATCCAACGCAGTCTCGCGCAGGGCAAGATCGGCGGGTTTGGGATTGTTCTGTTTGGTCCATGGCTGGGTGAACACCAGCACGGCGCGTCTTGTCCACAGATGGTCTGACGTGACCCAGTCTGACAATATGTCAAAGCGGGCAGGGTCAGCGACCAGCCGTTTCTGTCCCGCGATCCCCACTTGATCGGCAATCGCCGTACCGTCGCAATCTGGCACCCATGTGGTGATCAAATCCCATGCGGCGCTGTCATCGGGGCGGATACGTGCCTGAGTCAGCAGTTTGGCGGCGGCGATCCGGCCTTCATGCACATCGCTGGCCCAAAGTGCGGCGGCAAGCGCCAGCCGTGCATCAAGGTCTAGGGTATTGCGCCAGTCTTTGACCATTGCGTCAATCGCGGGGGTGGGAACACCCAGATAGGTGCGGTCCACCTTGTGATAGCGCGCCATGTCGGCGGCTTTGTCGGGGTCGTTGCCAAATGCGGCAAGCGCATCATCAAGAGTCATTCAATCACTTTCGTCGGCAATCCGTCCAGCGTGGCCTGATTGCGGTCTTTCCAATAGGTCGCGACGCCATCCGGGCCCTTGTCATCGGCCCAGTGGCGCAGCGTGTCACGTTCGCCGACAAGTTCCATAAACGGCACCGCATAGCCACAAGAGGTTTGCACCATCTCGATGCTTTGCACATAGATCTGCCTTGCGCCGGGCACGTCGGGCAATTGTGCTGCTAGAACCCGCCACTCTGCGTCACGCGGATGAATCGTCCGCGCGGTGCCATAGGTCCGCAGGATCTGGGGGCGCTTGTTAAAACTGCACCACATCAGCGTCATGCGCGGATGATCCAGCAGATGGCCCGCTGTCTCGTTCCCGCTGCCGGTTGCGTTGACATAGGCGATGGTAGTCGCATCCAGCACACGCAGACTGTCCATCCCCTTGGGCGAGATATTGACCTTGCCATCCCGCGCCGCCGTGCCGGTAAAGAACAGCGGTTGCGCGGTGATGAACGCCTGATGCGCGTAAGAGAGTTCCGCAAATTGCTTGCCCATTATTCCACCGTCACCGATTTCGCGAGATTGCGGGGTTGGTCCACATCCGTCCCCTTTGCGATGGCCGTGTGATAGGCAAGCAACTGGGCAGGCAGGGCATAGAGGATCGGCGCAAGGAACGGGTCAACGCTGGGCATCAGCAAGGTCTGCCAGACGCCATCGCCCGCCTCGGCGGCACCTTGTTGATCGGTGATCAACAGCACCTTGCCGCCGCGCGCCATGACTTCCTGCATGTTGGATATGGTCTTTTCAAACAGCGCATCGCGCGGGGCCATGACGATGACCGGCACGTTCTTGTCGACCAGCGCGATAGGGCCGTGCTTCAGCTCGCCAGATGCATAAGCTTCGGCATGGATATAGCTGATTTCCTTCAGTTTCAGCGCCCCTTCCAACGCCAGCGGATACATCGCGCCACGCCCCAGAAACAGGATATCGCGCGCCTCGGCCAGCAGGCGTGACAGGGTGATGCTGCGATCCTCGATCCCCAGCGCGGTATTCATCAGGCCCGGCAGCCCGCGCAGTGCGGCGAGCTTTTCCGCCAGTTCCGCATCGTCAATCCGCCCGCGCTGATGCGCGGCTTGCAGCACCAGCACCGCCAGCGTGGTCAACTGACAGGTAAACGCCTTGGTCGAGGCGACGCCGATTTCCACCCCCGCCATGATCGGCAGCACGATATCGCTTTCGCGCGCGATGCTGCTTTCGGGGACATTCACGACCGCCACGATCTGCGCGGCCTTCTCGCGCATATAGCGCAGGGCGGCCAGCGTATCGGCGGTTTCACCGGACTGGCTGACAAAGATCGCCACGGTGCCATCGGTGACGGGCGGTTCACGATAGCGGAATTCAGAGGCGACGTCGATTTCTACCGGCAACCCCGCGATCTGTTCGAACCAGTATTTTGCCACCATGCAGGCGTAATAGGCCGTGCCGCAAGCGACCATGGTCAGGCGCTGGATTTTCGTGAAGTCCAGATCATCAGGCAAGGTGATCGCGGTTGCCGCTTCGTTGATGTAATGGCTCAACGCGCCTTGCAGAACCTGCGGCTGTTCGGCGATTTCCTTGGCCATGAAATGTTTGTAGCCGCCCTTGTCGACCTGCGCCTGATCGATCTGGATCACGCGCATCTCGCGGTTGGCCAGATTGCCGTTGGCATCGCGGATCGTGACGGAATTGCGGGTGATCACCGCCCAGTCGCCTTCGTCCAGATAGGTCACGCGGTCGGTCATCGGGGCCAGTGCAATGGCATCCGAACCAACAAACATCTCCCCGTCGCCATGCCCGATGGCCAGCGGCGACCCTTTGCGCGCGGCGATCAGCAGATCATCCTCGCCCTCGAACAGGAAACACAATGCATAGGCCCCGTGCAGGCGGGCAATCGTCGCCTCGGCGGCCTGTACCGGCGTCATGCCTTGGCTCAGCAGGTGATTGGCCAGCAGGGCGATGGTTTCGGTATCGGTATCGGTTTCATGCGCGATCCCAAGCGCGGCAAGATCCGCGCGCAATTCGCGGAAATTCTCGATGATCCCGTTATGCACCACTGCGACAGCACCCGACCGATGCGGATGCGCGTTGCCCGCATTGGGTGCGCCATGCGTGGCCCAGCGGGTGTGGCCGATGCCTGCCTTGCCTGCCAGCGGGTCGTGTACCAGAACGTCCTGCAGGTTGATCAGCTTGCCCACCGCCCGCCTGCGATCCAACACATCGCCGTTGATCGTGGCGATCCCGGCGCTGTCATAGCCGCGATATTCGAGCCGTTTCAGCGCCTCGACCAGAATGGGGGCGGCTTCGTGATTGCCCAGAACGCCTACAATACCGCACATTCTATTGATCCTTCGCCTTTTTCGCCCGCAGCTTTTCAAATAACCGCACAGCAAAGCCCGCCTTGTTGTCCTGCCGCGCCCGCGCCACCGCCAGATCACCGGCAGGCACGTCGCGGGTGATGACCGATCCGCTGGCGGTCATTGCCTGATCGCCCACCGACACGGGCGCGACCAGCATCGTGTTCGATCCGATGAACACATCCGCGCCAATCGTCGTGTGATGTTTGAACACCCCGTCATAATTGCAGGTGATCGTGCCGGCACCGATATTGCTGCGCGGCCCGATGTCCGCATCGCCGATATAGGACAGGTGGTTCACCTTGGCGCCTTCGCTGATCACCGCATTCTTGACCTCGACGAAATTGCCGATGCGGGTGTTTTCCGCCAGTTCCGCGCCGGGGCGCAGACGGGCATAGGGGCCGACAACCGCACCGCGCGACACATGGCAGCCTTCCAGATGCGAAAAGGCGCGGATCGTGGCACCTGATTCCACCGTGACACCGGGGCCAAAGACAACGTTGGGTTCAATCACCGCATCGCGCCCGACCACCGTGTCATAGGCGAAATAGACGGTTTCAGGGGCGGTCAGGGTCACGCCATCCTCCAGCGCGGTCATGCGGGCCATGTTCTGAAAAACTGCCTCTGCCTGTGCCAGTTCAAACCGGGAATTGATGCCAAGCGTTTCGGCTTCGGCGCATTCCACCACAGTGGCCGACAAGCCGCGCGCACGGGCGAGGCCGACGATATCGGTCAGGTAGTATTCACCCGCGGCATTCTCATTGCCGACAGTGTCGATCAGGCTGAACAAGGTCGCGGCATCGGCGGCGATCACACCGGAATTGCAAAGCGTGATCGCGCGTTCGTCTTCCGTGGCATCCTTGAATTCCACGATCCGGTCCAGCGCATCGCCCTGCGTGATCAGGCGACCGTAGCGGGCGGGGTCTTCCGCCTCGAACCCCAGCACGACGATATCATGGGTCTGGCGCGCGTCGACCATCGCTGCCAGCGTGTCGGGGCGGATGAACGGCGTATCGCCATAAAGCACCAGCGCGTCACCGTCGAAACCGGCCAGCGCCGTTTTTGCCTGTGCCACGGCATGGGCCGTGCCCAATTGTTCGTCCTGCACAACCACCGTGACATCAGGGTCATAGGCGCGGGCGGCTTTTTCGACCTGCGCCGCCTCATACCCCGCCACGATGACGCAGCGCGCGGCGTCCAGCGACCCACCTGCCTGCATCGCATGCACCAGCATCGGCGCACCGGCGATCTGGTGCAGCACCTTCGGCAGGTCGGAATTCATGCGCGTGCCAAGCCCGGCGCCAAGGATAATCAATGCGGTTGTCATGTCTGCCCCAAACTTCTTTTTCCCGCCTTCTACGCGTGTTTTCGATTATCACAAGGGCGAGGGCTTCACATCAGTTTACAGCACGTTACAGATGGCACGACCCTGCACCATGAAAGTTTGCCGATGCGCACCGTGATTTTCGACCTCGACGGCACCTTGGCCGATACCAGCGGTGATCTGATCGCGGCGGCGAACCATTGTTTTCGCGGGCTGGGTCATGGCGATCTGCTGGTGCATGCCGATGATGCGGCCATCGCGCTGACCGGGGGGCGCGCGATGCTGCGGCTGGGATTTTCGCGGGTAGGGCAGGTGGATGAATCGCTGGTGGATGCGCAATATGCCGTGCTGATCGCCGCCTATGCAGAGGCGATTGCCACCCATACCGTGCTTTACCCCGGCGCGATGGACGCGGTCGAGGCGTTGAGAACCGCAGGTTACGCCGTGGGGATCGCGACCAACAAACCCGCAGCACTTGCCGAAACCCTGCTGCGCAGCCTTGGGGTGCGCGACCAGTTCGCATCAATGATCGGGGCCGATACCTTGCAGGTGCGCAAACCCGACCCCGCACATCATATAGAGGCGGTGCTGCGCGCTGGCGGCAATCCCGCGCAATCCTTGCTGGTGGGTGATACGATCACCGACCGCGACACCGCGCGCAACGCCGGTGTGCCATCCGTGCTGGTCACCTTCGGTCCGGGGCGCGATGTGGTGCTGGCACTGGAAAGCGATGCCACCATTGATCGCTTTGCTGATCTGCCGGATGTCGTCACGCGGCTGATCGGCTAGCTTTCCCGCGCAGAAATGACTCGACAGGGGGCGGCGCCTGCGCCTACAACTGAACAAGCGTTCAATTAAGCGGGAGGAGAGGGCGATGTTTCACGCCTCCATGACATTTGATCTGGGTGAGGATGTGAACGCCCTGCGCGACATGGTCCATG
>NZ_JBKBQY010000069.1:0-18573 GCF_046292185.1 Yoonia sp. | reverse complement strand
CAGGCCAGAAATCAGGAACCGCAGCGCCAATGCCGACAAAGGCGGCGCATATTCCACGATGACACGGGCCGAGGTAAAGGCAGATGACCACATGAACGCAAAGGCAAGGCCCATGACGATTGCTTTGATATCCATGTCACCTCAACAACAAAAGGGCCGCCTGTTCAGGGCGACCCTTTCGCGATTTTGCATCCGGCACAAGGCCTGATGGCTTAGCCGTTGACGCTATCTTTCAGTGCCTTTGCGATTGTCACTTTGACAACCTTGTCGGCTTCTTTCTTGATCTGCTCGCCGGTGGCAGGGTTACGCACCATCCGCTCTGGCCGTTCGCGGCAATAGATTTTGCCAACGCCGGGCAGGGTGACAGCACCGCCGCCAGCAACTTCGGACGTGATGATGCCGGTCACGGCATCCAGTGCAGAACCCGCTGCTTTTTTGTCCATGCCGGTCTGTTCGGCAATAGCAGCAACCAGCTGCGCTTTGGTCATTGGTTTCGTCGCCATTTTCCTGGTCTCCCTCATGCGCCCCATCTGTAGGGCCTGTTCTCCGCCGATATAACGGTATGTTGTGGCACACCACAACGATTAGCGCTGCCTGACAAGGCAAAAACGCACTTTTCCGCTGATTTTCTTGCGTCAGAGGAAGGCTGTTTCCTCAAAACTGCGCAATTTGCGGCTGTGGATGCGTTCCAGCGGCATTTCGCGCAACAATTCCATCGCGCGGATTCCGATCATCAGATGGGCGGCGACCTGCGTTTTGTAGAACTCTGACGCCATGCCAGGCAGTTTTAATTCACCATGCAGCGGCTTGTCAGAGACGCATAACAGGGTGCCATAGGGCACCCGGAACCGGAACCCATTGGCGGCGATTGTGGCGCTTTCCATGTCCAATGCAATGGCCCGCGATTGCGACAACCGCTGCACCGGCCCCGCCTGTTCGCGCAATTCCCAGTTGCGGTTGTCGATCGTGGCGACGGTGCCAGTGCGCATGATGCGTTTCAGCTCATACCCTTGCAACTGGGTGACATCGGCCACCGCCGTTTGCAGCGCGATCTGGATTTCCGCCAGCGCCGGGATCGGCACCCAGACGGGCAGGTCGTCGTCCAGCACGTGATCTTCGCGCAGATAGGCATGGGCCAGTACAAAATCGCCCAGCCGCTGCGAGTTGCGCAGACCGGCGCAATGGCCCACCATCAGCCAGGCATGCGGGCGCAGCACGGCGATATGGTCGGTCGCGGTTTTGGCATTGGACGGGCCAACGCCGATATTGACCAGCGTGATCCCCGCGCCGCCCGGACGTTTGAGATGATAGGTCGGCATCTGCGGCAGTTTCGCAGGCATCGGAATATCGGTGTCATGGCTGGTGATTTCGATATTCCCGGTGCTGACAAAGCTGGTGTAGCCGCTGTCGGGATCGGCCAGCATCTGGCGGGCGAAGAATTCAAATTCCTCGACATAGAACTGGTAGTTGGTGAACAGGATATGGTTCTGGAAATGCTCGGCCGATGTGGCGGTGTAATGCGCCAGCCGCGCCAGCGAATAATCAATGCGCTGCGCGGTAAAGGGGGCAAGCGGGCGTGCGCCATCGGGGTAGGTAAAGCCCGCGCCGTTGACGATGGCATCATGCGTCGTGCTCAGATCCGGGACGTCGAAATTGTCGCGCAGGTTGAAATCCATCGACCCATCATGCGGCACCGTGACGCCCGCATCATTGGCCACGGCGAAATGCACCGGCATCACGGTTTCGGATGCGCCGATCACCACCGGCACACCGTGGCTTTTCAGCAAGAGGTCGATCTGCTGTTCCAGATAGGCGGCGAACAGGTCGGGCCGCGTCACGGTCGTCGCATAGGTGCCGGGTTCGGCGACATGGCCGAATGACAGGCGGCTGTCCATTTTGGTATGCGTCGTCGTGGTCAGGCGGATTTCAGGATAAAACGCCCGGAACCGTGCGGCAGGCTGCCCGTTGCGCAGGGCGGCGACGAAATTCTCGGACAGGAATTTGATCGATGCGGCATAAAGCTCGTTCAGCCGGACGATGGCGGCTTTGGGGTCGGTAAAAGCCTCGGCGGCGGGCAGGTCAGGTGTCCGGATGACAACCTCGGTAAAAGCGTTCATGTATTTTCCTCGAACAGATCGGTAATTTCGAATTTGGTCACATCCACCAGGCCCAGATCAGAAATCCGCAACGCGGGTATGACAACAAGCGCCAGCAGGGAATGCTGCATATAGGCGTTGTTCAGCGTGCAACCACAGGCGGCCATGGCGGCGACCATCGCGTCAGCCTTGGCGGCGACCTCTGCTGCCGGGCTATCCGACATCAGGCCCGCGATGGGCAGTTCGACCAGCGCCAGTTCGCCGTCGTCCTTCCAGACGGTAATGCCACCGCCAACCTCGCCCAGCCGGTTCGCGGCCTTGGCCATCAGCGCGCGGTCGGTGCCAACGACGATCATATGATGGCTGTCGTGTGCCACGGTTGAGGCGATGGCCATCTGGCTGGTGTAACCGAAGCCCGAGACAAAGCCGTTCACGACCTTGCCTGTTGCGCGGTGCCGTTCGACCAGCGCGATCTGATAGGTGTCGCCTTGCCCTTCAACCACACCATCGACCACCGGCAGTTCTGCGGTCAGCGCCTCTGTCGGGGCTTGGTTTTCGACGACGCCGATCACCTTGGCGACAACGCTGTTGGCACCATCGGGGGCTTTGACGGCGAAGTCCGCGTCATCCAAATGCTTACCCATCCGCACAGTCTGGCGCGCGTCATCTGGCCAATCGTAGTGGGGGCAATCCACGGTGATCTTGCCATTGCGGGCCACGGTTTTGCCGCGCGCTATGACCTGTTCGATGGGCAGGGTGACAAGGTCAGAGGTCAGGATCACATCGGCCCGCCGACCGGGGGTGATCGAGCCAAGCTCGCGTTCCAGCCCAAAATGGGTGGCGGTGTTGATCGTCGCCATCTGCAAGGCGATCAGCGGGTCACAGCCGCAGGCAATCGCATGGCGGACCACGCGGTTCATATGGCCTTCGTTCACAAGCGTCCCGGAATGGCAATCATCGGTGCAGAGGATGAAATTGCGGGGATCGAGGCCTTTTTCCGTCACCGCGGTGATCTGGCTTTCGACGTCATACCACGCGGACCCCAGCCGCATCATCGACCGCATCCCGTTGCGGGTGCGGGCGAGGGCGTCAGCCTCGGCGGTTCCTTCGTGATCATCGGCAGCACCGCCCGCAACATAAGCGCTGAAATCATTGCCTTTATCCGGGCTGGCGTAGTGCCCGCCGACCGTCTTGCCCGCGCGCATCGTCGCTGCCATTTCGGCCAGCATCTGAGGGTCGCCGTTCACGACCCCGGGAAAGTTCATCATCTCGCCCAGACCGATGATGCCGGGCCATTCCATGGCTTCGGCCACATCCTCGGCTGAAATCTCAAACCCGGTGGTTTCCAACCCCGGCGCAGAGGGCGCGCAGGACGGCATTTGCGTGAAGATGTTGACCGGCTGCATCAGTGCTTCGTCATGCATCATGCGCACACCGCGCAGGCCAAGGACATTGGCGATCTCATGCGGGTCGGTGAACATGGTTGTCGTGCCATGCGGAATCACGGCGGCCGCGAATTCCGCAGGGGTCAGCATGCCGCTTTCGATATGCATATGCCCGTCGCAGAGGCCGGGGATCAGATAGCGGCCATTCGCCTCGATGATTTCGGTGTCGGGGCCGATGCAATGGCTGGCGTCAGGGCCGATAAAGGCGAAACGTCCGGCGGCGATGGCAACCTGCCAATCCAGCACTTCGCGCGTCTGGACATTGACCAATTTGCCGCCACGGATGACCATATCGGCATGTTGGCGGCCAGCGGCGACGGCCACCAATTGCGGGGCGACATCGGCCCATGATTTGATGTGATATTCCATCCCCAATATTTCCACCGTTTCCAGTAGGGTTCAAGGGGGGTCAGATCGCGTTCAGGTCGAGCGGTTTCTGATTAGGGTTCAGCCGGATCATCGCAATGCTCAGCGCGGTCGCCACCGTGACCCAGACCAGATAGGGAACGAAAGCGAGACCAGCCCAGAAATCCAGTTGGAAATGGGTGATCGTGCAGCT
This sequence comes from Yoonia sp., assembly GCF_046292185.1. GTDB lineage: Bacteria > Pseudomonadota > Alphaproteobacteria > Rhodobacterales > Rhodobacteraceae > Yoonia. The sequence continues at coordinate 14,473 of NZ_JBKBQY010000069.1, read as the reverse complement.
CAACACGGCCAGCCACAGCGCGCCGATGATCGGCAGAGACCCTTTCAGGCGGCGCAGGCCGAAAAACACGGGCGTCCACAAGGCGTTGAACGCGATCTGCACAGACCAGAACGCCATCGCATAGCCATTGCCGTCAAGGCCCGCGACACGTGCGCCCGCAAAGGAAATCAGCAGATAGATCGATGTCCAGGCGACCGGAAACAGCCAGTTTGGCGGCACCCAGGTGGGTTTGTTCAGCCCTTCATACCAAGGGCCGGGCGGGAACAGGGCACCGGTGGTACCGGCACCAAAGGTGGCGGCCAGAAACAGCGCAAACAGCATAAAATCCATGGTCGTCCCTTTTGCGGTATCGCACCCAGTTTAGGCGCGTTGGCGCGGATTTCCAAGGGCTGCCTGACCTGCGCGCAGATCGGCAAGGATATTCAGCACCGCGAGAGACCGGCTTGGGCTTGGCTTGTTGCGGCTGGCGGCATCCACCAGAAATGCGGTTTCATCCAGCGGCTTTGCGAAAACGATGGGGGATTTTGGCGTCACAACGGAAAAGGCCGTGCGCAGCGCCGATTGCCCGACCCAACCCAGTTTCTGGCTGACATTGGTGCGCGCACGCATCGAAATGCTGTCATAGCCTTGCCTGCGCACCTGTTTGCCAATGCCCGCATAGATCAGTCGTGCGGCCCAGATGCCGGTGCGCGCCTTGACCGGCAGCACATTGATCCCGGATTCAGAGCGCAGGTAAAGCCTGTCCGCCTCTGCCAGCAGGCGTTTGACCATGCCGCGCACGGCGGCATCCGGCAAAGGGTCGCGGGTGAAATTCTGCGGGTCAATCCCTGCCTCTGCCAGCCAGTCCAGCGGCAGATAAATCCGGCCCATACGTGCATCTTCGCCGACATCGCGGGCGATATTGGTCAGTTGCATCGCGACGCCCAGATCGCAGGCGCGCGCCAGCGCATCGGGGTCGCGCACGCGCATCAGCACGCACATCATTGCGCCCACGGCACTGGCGACACGGGCGGAATAATCGCGCACACCGGACAGGGTCGTGTAGCGATATTCGGCGGCGTCCCAGGCAAGGCCTTCCAACAATGCCTCTGGCAGGGCGCGCGGCATGTCGAATTCGTCGATAATCGCGGCAAAAGCGCGGTCTTCAGGTGCGTTGCGCGGGCGGCCCTCATAAGCGAGGTCGAGGCGTTCTTGCAGGCGTAAAACCGCACCGGCCTGATGCGTGCCTTCATCAACTTCATCATCGGCCAGACGGCAGAAGGCATACAGCGCCAAGGCCGGATCACGGACCGATGCAGGCAGTAATTTCGACGCGGCATGAAACGACAGCGACCCATGTTTGATCGCAGTATGGCAATGGGCAAGGTCATCGGGCCGGATCATTCTGCGGCAACTTTCATTGGTATCTGCACGGGCGCGTCGGGGACCAGTTTTGCCAGCACATGGGCGCTGGAAATCACCCCCGGCACACCGGCGCCGGGATGGGTGCCTGCGCCGACCAGAAACAGGCCCTTTGCCTCTTCGCTGATGTTATGGGGGCGAAAATAGGCGGATTGCAGGATGCGCGGTTCGATGGAAAAGCCGGAGCCGTTGGGCGACAGATAGCGGTCGCGGAAATCTTCGGGCGTCAGGATCATTTCTGTGCTGATCCGTTCGGCGAAACCGGGGATGTGCTTTTCGACCTCGGCCATGACCTTGGCCTTGTAGATGGCGGATTCCTTTTTCCAATGGACAGGGTTGTCGAACCCCAGATGCGGGACCGGTGACAGGACATAGAACGTGTCATCACCTTTGGGTGCGACGCTGGGGTCGGTCACGCTGGGCCGGTGGATATAAAGGCTCATATCGTCGGACAATTTGCCCTTGATGAAGATATCGCGCAGCAATCCTTCATAGCGGGGGGCATTGGTGATCGTGTGATGTCCAACATCGGGCCACATATCCGCGGTGCCTTTTGTTCCGAAATACCACACGAACAGGCCCATGGACCAACGCCGGGATTTCAGCTTCTTGTCGGTCCAGCGCTTGCGCGGATGGTTGCGCAACAAGGTCTGATAGGTGTGACCGGCATCGGCATTGCTGACCACCAAAGGTGCGCTGAGAACGGTGCCATCTTTCAGGCGCACGCCCTTGGCGGCATCATTTTCGATCAGCACCTCGTCCACTTCTACATTCTGGCGCACCTGACCGCCTTGTTGCCGGATCACCCGGACCATGGCATCGGCAATCGCCTGAACGCCGCCCATCGCGTAATGCACGCCATAGGTTTTTTCGAGGTAAGCCACCAAAGCATAGATCGATGTCACCTTGCGCGGATCACCACCAATGAACAGCGGATGAAACGACAGGGCCATGCGCAGGCGGGCATCCTTGACCCGCGCTTTTGCCAGCCCAAGGATCGAACGATCCGCGCGCAGGCGCACGAATTCCGGCAGCACTTTGATGGTTTCCCAGATCTTGTTCATCGGCTGGGCGACCATGCCTTCGAACCCGACCTTGTAACATTGTTCGCTGTCTTTCAGGAACCGCTTGTAGCCAGCCACATCGCCGGGGCTGAGGCGCGCGACCTCGGCCAGCATGGCCTCGGTGTCCTGCCGCGCGGTAAAGGTGGACCCATCGGGCCAGCGGACCTCGTAAAACGGGTCCATCGGGCGCAGGCTGATATCTTTGTGGAAATCCCGCCCGCAGGCGCGCCACAATTCCTCGTATAGCTGCGGCACGGTGATGATCGTCGGGCCAAGGTCAAAGCGGTGGCCACCCTGCGTGACAGACGACCCGCGCCCGCCGGGCAAATCAAGCCGGTCCAGAACGGTGACGGCATAGCCCTTGGCGCCCAGCCGCATCGCCGCCGCAAGGCCGCCAAGCCCCGCGCCAATCACGATGGCTGCATTTGAATCGGTTTGATCAGGTGTCAACATAAGCTCACCGTAGATGTGTAAACTCAAGTTGACAAATATTATCTACACGCCCTTCCCAAGTCAGGGGTGCTATGTCAGACTAAGTTGACACAAACGCAGGTATTTGGTCCTTTGACCCAGATCGTCACATTATCTTTCTTTCGCTTTGCCGGGCCTTTGGCGCGGGCCTGGGCGCTGATAATGATGGGCGGCGCGCGGCTACCTTTGTCGCGCACGCCGGATATCGGGTTCTGGAAGCTCTGCGGCTCCGGCACGGGCGAAGGGTTTACGCCTGTTCCCAATACAGCGGTCTATGCAGTTCTGGCGACTTGGCCCGATCTTGCCACGGCACAGACGCGGACCAAAGCGGGGATATTTGCCCGCTATAGCGACAAGGCCACTGAACATTGGACGGTGTTTTTACAAACCCAATCCGCGCGTGGCGCATGGGCAGGGCAGATGCCTTTCGTGCCAAGCACAGCCACGACACTGGGACCTTTAGCCGCACTGACCCGTGCCACAATCAAACCCCGCATCCTCGCGCGGTTCTGGCGGCGGGTGCCGAATATCTCGGCCATGATTGGAAAGGATACCAATGTGATCTTCAAGATCGGCATTGGCGAGGTGCCGATGCTGCATCAGGTCACCTTTTCGATCTGGCCGTCCGAGGTTGCGATGGCCAGTTTTGCCCGCACCGGCCCACACGCCGACGCGATCCGCGCCGTGCGTGATGAAGGCTGGTTTGCCGAAGAACTCTATGCCCGTTTTGCGGTGCATTCCGATGCTGGGACATGGAACGGCATTTCCCCCCTGACGAAACTTGAGGCTGCATGAAACACCCTTTCCCCTTTTCCGCCATCGTCGGTCAGGCCGAGATGAAACAGGCGATGATCCTGACCGCGATTGACCCCTCTATCGGCGGGGTTCTGGTATTCGGCGACCGCGGCACCGGCAAATCCACCGCTGTGCGGGCGCTGGCGGCCTTGCTGCCGCCGATCATGGCAGTGCGGGGCTGTCCGGTGAACAGCGCCAAGGTGGCTGATGTGCCGGATTGGGCGATCCTGGATGAAAAGACGCTGGTCGAAATGCCGACGCCCGTTGTCGATCTCCCGCTTGGTGCGACAGAGGACCGCGTGACCGGCGCGCTGGATATCGAAAAGGCGCTGACCAAGGGCGAAAAGGCGTTTCAACCCGGCCTGCTGGCGCGGGCCAATCGCGGGTATCTGTATATAGACGAGGTGAACCTGCTGGAGGATCACATCGTTGATCTGCTGCTGGATGTCGCGCAATCGGGCGAAAACGTGGTCGAACGTGAAGGTCTGTCGATCCGGCACCCTGCGCGCTTCGTGCTGGTGGGGTCCGGCAACCCGGAAGAGGGTGAATTGCGCCCGCAATTGCTGGACCGTTTCGGCCTGTCGGTCGAGGTCGCGTCACCCAAGGATATCGCCACCCGCATCGATGTGATCAAGCGCCGCGATGCATTCGAGAATGACAATACCGCCTTTATGCTGCGCTGGCAGGCCGAGGATGCGGCGATCCGCGACCAGATCCTGACTGCGCGCAAGGCGCTGGCGGAACTGATCACGCCGGACAAGACGCTGCATGATGTGGCAGAGTTGTGCCTTGCGCTGGGATCGGACGGGTTGCGCGGGGAACTGACCCTGCTCAAGGCCGCGCGCGCCTATGCGGCATGGCGAAACGACACCGCGCTGACGCGGCTGCATGTCAAGGAAATGGCGCCGATGGCTCTGCGCCACCGCCTGCGCCGCGATCCTCTGGATGAGGCGGGCAGCGGCACACGTGTCGCCCGGATCGTGGAAGAAACCCTTGGCTGAGGCAGCCTGGCACCGTGCCGTGCTGGCCTTGCAGCTATTGGCGATTGATCCGGGGCTGGGTGGCATGGCCGTGCGTGCCCGGTCCGGCCCGGTGCGCGACAGGTTTTCTGCACTGCTGTCGTGGCTGCCCGGCGCGCAACATCGCATCCATCCGGCGGTATCGGACGAAGCCTTGTTCGGCGGGCTGGACCTGTCGGCGACATTGGCCACCGGCGCATTCGTGCAGGAGCAGGGGCTGTTGTCGCGTCCCGGCAGTCTGGTGCTGACCATGGCAGAGCGGGCAACGACGCAACTTGCCGCACGGCTGGCGATGACCTTGGATGCGGGCCACGCTCACCGCTTGGTGGCGCTGGATGAAGGTGCTGAACCTGATGAAGTGCTGAACCCGAAATTGGCGGAACGGCTGGCCTTTGCGGTCGATCTGTCACAGATCAGTATCGGTGATGCGGTGCAGATGCCGGATTTTGACCCGACCGTCGCGATTATTCATCTGCGTCAGGTCACTGTCCCCGATGATATCTGCGACCAACTGACCCGGATCGCCGCACAATTTGGCATCGACAGTTTGCGCGCCCCCTTGTTCGCCCTGCGCGCAGCCAAGGCGCATGCGGCCTCGCTGGGCAAAATGACCGTCGATGCCGATGACATCGAGATCGCCTGTGTTCTGGTGCTGGCCCATCGCGCGACGCAGATGCCGGGCAGCGATGAGGAAGAACCAGAAGCGCCCGAACCCGATCAGGACGACCGTGAGCAGGAGCAGTCAGAGACGCTGGATCTGCCCGATGACCTGCTGCTGGAAGCGATCAAGGCGCTGTTGCCCTACAATCTGCTGGACCGGATCGCCGCGCAAAAGGCGCGGCAAGGCAAAGGCAGCGGCAGCGGGGCTGCGCGCAAGGGAAATAGGCGCGGCAGGCCGATGCCGTCACGCGCTGGCCGTCTGGGCGATGGCGCGCGGATAGATATCGTCGCGACCCTGCGCGCCGCCGCCCCTTGGCAGACGATCCGCAAACAGGCGACCGGGCGCAACGGTCTGCAGGTGCGCAGCGAAGATATCCGCGTCAAACGGTTTGAGGAAAAATCGGACCGCCTGCTGGTGTTCACCGTCGACGCCTCTGGCTCTTCCGCCCTGTCGCGATTGGCCGAGGCGAAAGGCGCAATTGAATTGCTGCTGGCGCAAGCTTATGCGCGACGTGACCATGTGGCGCTGGTGTCATTTCGCGGGACAGCGGCAGAGGTGCTTTTGCCGCCCACGCGGTCGCTGGTGCAGACCAAACGCCGCCTTGCCGCCTTGCCCGGTGGCGGCGGCACACCGCTGGCGGCGGGTATCGTGATGGCGCTGGAACAGGCGATTGCCGCCACCCGCAAGGGGCTGACGCCCACCATCGTGATCCTGACAGACGGGCGCGCCAATGTTGCACTGGACGGTGCAGGCAACAGGGTGCAGGCCGCCGCTGACGCGCAACGCATGGCACAAATGGTGCGCGCGCAGGGGATAGATGCGCTGATCATCGACACCGGCAACAGGCCGGAACCGGCGCTATCGGCACTCGCGCAGACCTTGGGCGCGATCTACCTGCCGATGCCCCGCGCCGACGCGGCGCGGCTGTCGCAATCCGTCGCCGCCGCGTTGGACGATTGATGCGCTGGCCGCCGCGCGACTGGCCGCTGTCAGAATATTCCCGCCAGATCCTGCACCGCCCGCACCGCTGGCACGTGCAGGAAGCGGGCCAAGGCCCGCTGATCCTGCTGATCCATGGCGCGGGGGGTGCCACGCAGAGTTTCCGGCACCTGTTCCCGGTCCTGACGCAGACGCATCATGTCGTCGCCATCGACCTGCCGGGGCAAGGGTTCAGCCAGATGGGCGCGCGGCAACGTGCCGGACTGGATCACATGACCGGGGATATCCTGTCGCTATGTCGCGCCGAAGGGTGGAACCCTGCCATCGTCGTGGGGCATTCCGCCGGTGGGGCGATTGCGCTGCGGTTGTGGGAACTGGGGCTGCGCCCCGGTCGGATCGTGCTGATCAACGCCGCGCTGAGCAATTTCAAAGGTGTTGCCGGTTTGCTGTTTCCGTTCATGGCCAAGGCGCTGGCCGCGACCCCGTTCAGCGCGAGTATCGTCACCGCCACAAGCAGCCGCAATGTGGTGCAGAACCTGATCAGGGGAACCGGGTCGGTGCTGGATGAGGCGGGCGTCGATCTTTACCACCGGCTGATCACCGACCGGGGACATATCGACGGCACGCTGGCGATGATGGCGCAATGGTCGCTGGACGGATTGCTGGCGCGGCTTGCCGACATCATTGTGCCGGTGCATCTGATCACCGGGGCGAACGACAAGGCCGTGCCGCCCAGCGTCAGCCATGAAACGGCAAACATCCTGCCGCAGGCAAAGCTGACGGAATTGCCGGGTCTGGGTCATCTGGCACATGAGGAAGACGCACGCACCGTCGCAAATCTGATCATGGCGCAATAAAAAGGCCGCCAAGTTTCCCTGACAGCCATTTGTTAGGCATAACCTGATGTTATTCGGCGGGCGCTTCTTCTGCCAGTGCGTCGAGGTCAGAGAAAGTTGCCAGGTAGGCGTAGAGATCATAAGCATCGGATTCAGCACGCACCTGATAGGCCATACGGCCACGGGCGCGGCGGTCTTCCAGCTTTTCGCGGATCCAGCCGGTCGGGTCCTGGACGTAGCCGACAAAGTTTTCTTCGTTCCAGACTTCGCCGGCTTCACCCAGCGCGACCAGACCATCGCTATAATTGAAATCTGGGTCGGTGCCAATCAGGCTGCCGATCAGACCATATTGGTTCGGGCCGGTCCGCGCATTGCGGCCTGCCAGCACGTTGCCCTCCTCGTCAGCGACGATGTGGCAGGCCACGCATTGACGGTTGAACTGTTCTTCACCGGCTGCCGCGTCACCGACCGTCGGCGCAAGGTCTTGGGCGAATGCGGGCGCGGCCAGAACGGCAAGCGCTGCTGCGTATGTAAATTTATTCATGATCGTATTCCTTTTCGATCTGGATTCTTTGACCGTTGCCCCAGTCTGATTTGACTGTAGCGCATCCTTTGCGCCGGTCTAGGGCTGTGCGCAAAAGAAAGTGTGAAGCGTCAGGCAACAGCATGCGCCAATGCACATTGTTTCCACAGGACGCGCAGGGCATTGACCAGATGGTCGATGTCCTGATCGGTATGCAGTGGCGACGGGGTAAAGCGCAGCCTTTCGGTGCCTTTCGGAACGGTGGGATAATTGATCGGCTGCACATAGATATCCCATTCGCGCATCAGGTAATCCGCCAGCATCCGGGTCTTGACCGGGTCCTTGATCAGCACCGGCACGATATGGCTTTCGTTATGCATGTGGGGGATGCCTTCGCGGTCCAATGCGGCGCGCAGGCGCGCCACCTGACGACGCTGGCGGGCGCGTTCCATCTCGGAATTCTTGAGATAGGAAATGGATGTGCGTGCCGCTGCCGCGATCGCGGGCGGCAGGGCCGTGGTGAAAATGAACCCCGACGCAAAGCTGCGGATGAAATCACACAGGGCGGCAGAGCCGGTGATGTATCCCCCGACAACCCCAAAGGCCTTGCCGAGGGTGCCTTCGATCAGGGTGATCCGGTCGGCGAGACCTTCACGCTCGCTGACGCCGCCGCCGCGTGGGCCGTACATGCCCACCGCGTGGACCTCATCCAGATAGGTCATAGCCCCGTATTTTTCGCAGACCTCGACAATTTCGCGGATGGGCGCGATGTCGCCATCCATGGAATAGACGCTCTCGAACGCGACGATCTTGGGCACATCGGCGGGCAGGGCACGCAGTTTCATTTCCAGATCGCGGTAATCGTTGTGCCGCCAGATCACCTTTTGCGCGCGTGAATGGCGGATGCCCTCGATCATCGATGCGTGGTTGCCCGCATCCGACAGGATCACGCAGTTTTCCAGCCGGCTGCCCAGCGTCGACAGCGCCGCCCAATTCGACACATAGCCCGATGTGAACAGCAGCGCCGCTTCCTTGCCATGCAGATCGGCCAGTTCGCGTTCCAGCAGCAGATGATCGTGATTTGTGCCGCTGATGTTGCGGGTGCCGCCCGATCCGGTCCCGGTGCGCCGCACCGCTTCGCACATCGCGCCGATGACAGCGGGGTGCTGACCCATGCCAAGGTAATCGTTGGAACACCAGACCGTCACATCACGGATACCGCCATCAGCGGCGTGATTGGCCGCGCGTGGAAATTTGCCGCACTGGCGTTCAAGTTCAGCAAAATACCGATAGTTTCCGTCGGCCTTGAGCTGGTTAAGTTGCGCGTTGAAAAGGGCGTCAAAATCCATCGGTCTTATCTTTCTTCTTTGGTCATGATTTTGGGCCCCGGATGTTGTGGTGGCAACATCCAGCGCCAGAGTTTCGCGTCAGGCAGAGGGATCACCATCAGCCAGTGTTCAAGCAGGGCCAGCGCCGCCAAGGCGGTCAACAGGCCGTAACCCACGACCGACACATCGGTTCCCGCGAACCACAACCGTTCGACACAGACCGCAAGCAGCGCAGTCAGCGCGGTGATCGCCACCGGAAAGGCCAGCGTCACAGGGCCGCGGCGGAAATAGGTCTTCAGATGCAGGAGGCGGTCGGGCACGAATTCCATATTGATCCGGGGCACGCCATAGAACAGGTTGAGCTTCGCAAAAATGCGCGCCAGATAAAGGATCAGATAGGTCGCCATCGCTATGCGATTTTCCGCGCCATGTGACAAAAGCACAAGGCCCAGCAGCCCTGATGTCAGCAGCAATTCATGATGGGCCACCGTAGCGAAGGCGCGGAAGAACCGCTTTTTCCCTGACAGGCCCGGCAGACAATCCTGCCGCATCGGGCCGGTCACGACGCCCGCCAGAAAGGCCAGTTCAATCCAGCCCCAGATCGCCAGCGCGCCCAGAAACCCCAGATAGACGCCACCCAGCGTTGCCATATCCAGGGACAAGGCCACCGCCCAGCCACCGCCGCACAACAATGGCAAGCCAGCGATAACCGTCGCCAGATGCCGCCCAGACTTGTCCGCCCGTCGCACCGCCAGCAGGATCACCCCGGTAGAGAACCACCACAGGAAGATGGCCGCCAGTGCTGCGATCAAGGCGCCGGTCATGATTTAGCTGCCCCCCGCATCAATAGGCCGGTGCCATGATCGGGCTTTCGGGCACTTCGCTTTTCACCACCGGAATGGTCAGCAAGGACACGAAAGTGACCCCCGCTTTCACCGTGCCGCCCATGCGTTTGAACCAGCCACCGACGCCGCCTTGCTTGCGACCTACGGCGATCTGCACATTGGCGTCCTGCAAACGGTTCAGCATCGGCTGCCAGCGGGGATGGTCGATATCCAGCACCATCGGAAACACCTGACGGGAAATATCGGACGTCTTGCGGAACACTTCCTGCCCGTACCACGCCGGATCAACGCCCAGCGCCTTGTGGAATTCAGGACGCTGATGGTCGCGAATCCACATGGTGGAAAATACGGCTGTCAGAAAAAACTTGATCCACAGCTTGTTCATCCGGCTTTCCGTCAGCTTCGGATCGGTCTTCAACAGCAGGGCGAAAGCCTCGCCATGCGCATATTCGTCGTTGCACCATTCACGGAACCATTTGAAAATCGGATGGAACCGATATTCGGGGTTTTCTTCCAGATGGCGGTAGATCGTGATGTAGCGGGCATAGCCGATCTTTTCCGACAGATAGGTCGCGTAATAGATGAATTTGGGTCGGAAATAGGTGTATTTCTTGGCCTGCGTCAGAAAGCCAAGATTCACGGCGATCCCGGCCTCGCGCAGCGCATCATTGATGAAACCGGCATGGCGGGCCTCGTCGCGGGCCATCAGCTGGAATAGTTCGGTGATATCCTTGTTCGATCCGCGCCGCTTCATTTCCTTGTACAGCACACAGCCCGAAAATTCGGCGGTGCAGGATGAAATCAGGAAATCGATGAATTCCTTCTTCAGCTTGGGTTCCATCCCGTCCCAATCGACATGGTCCCAGTCTTCGTTCTTGCGAAAATGGCCCTTGTTGGGGTCGGATTTCATCTGGGCAATCAGCTTGTCCCAATCTTCGCGGACGGGGGTGACGTCGATCGCGTCCATTTCCGCAAAATCAGTGGTGTAGAACCGTGGCGTCAGCAGCGTGTTCGACATCGCCACCTTTGTCGCTTCTTCGTTGGTCAGGGGCGGCAAAGCCTCTTGCGCGGCAATCGCCTCTTCGGCGGTGGCGGCATTGGATGAATGCATGTTCATGACAGCACCTCGTCGCTAAAGGAAAATTCGCAGAGTTCCATGAATTCAAAATCGCCCGTCGCACGGGTCCAAAGCTGTTCGAGTTTGGACGCACGGGTGATCACGGCGATGCGCTGTTCTTCAACCAGTTCGCCGAAGGCGGCCATGATTTCCGGCCCTTGCACCTGCACCGTGTCACCCGGTTGGATGACAGCACCATTGTCCAGCCGGACATGCGCAGAGAGTTCTTCAAACCGGTGCGAAATCGTCACCGTGCAAGGTGCGGTTTCCTTGGTTCTTGTCAGTAATCCCATGTGAGTTCCCTTTCACATTCCTGGCGCGCAGGGGGCTAGCCTGCCCGCAGTTTCAATCCAGCAGCTTGGCAAAAGCTGCCACGTTATCGCGGCCATAGCCGATCAGTTCAGTGGCCATCCCGGTGCTTGCGTCCAGAATGGCGATATTGCCGTTGTCGCGGCGCACGATCTGCAAGGTGCCTTCCAGCGGCACGCCCTGGACAGTGCGCTCTCGGTCGATCACGCGGCCCATGACACCCAGAAAACCGGCCATGTCATCGGAAGAAGACGCAAGGTGTGTGCCGTCCGGGCTGGCGATGTCATAGACCCCGGATTTGTTGCCGGTGATGATCACGTCAATGCTTTGCACGATGGGCGCCTGATTGACGGCGGCAATCACCGGCCGGTCGGTGATTTTGGCAAAGGCGACCAGAGCGACGACCAGAAACATCAGCCCGAACATCGCACGGGCCACGAAAGGCGGCACCAGCAGTTTTTCGGGGTGTTTCATTGTGGTGGGTGCATCGACCATGGCGATCACTCCGCTGCGACGGCTGAAGCGCCGGATTGCGTTTCAACGCGGCTGACCTTGGGCGCGGAAATCCGCGTCTCGGCCGCTTCGGCGAATAGTTTGGCGACGTTTTCCGCATCGGGAATACAGCGCAGCGCAGGCTGGGTCCGGGTCATGTACCAGGGCCGGATATGCGGCCAGGTCATCAGATAGGACACACGGCTGTCACCGATCAGCTCGAACGCCAGCGTGCCGGTGCCTTTGGGCCGCAGGTCCAGCTTGGCGGTGCCGATCCAAGTGTAGGGCAGGTTCAGCGTCATCGTCAGCGCCGCACCGATCCGCATCGCCACACGCTTGTTGGTCAGCGTATAGATCGTGGCACGCGCCTGCACATAGGCGACACCGTAAAGCAGGCCGCAGGCAAGCAGGCCCGCGACCACAAAGGGAACACCATGCGCCAGCGCCGTCGTCATCGGATAGTCAGCCGATGATGCACCCACCCGCCAGATGGTGAGCAGGATAAAATATCCGGCAACCCAGCGCAGCGACAAGGCCTCGCGCGCCAGCGCGCCAGCGTCGGGCGATCCTTGCCACAGGATATGTTCATCCGCAGGCAGGCGTTCCGGCAATCCGGGGATTGGTTCGGCGGCAAAATCATCATGGCTCATGTCAGGTTCCCTTTGGTTGGTGGACCCCGGTGGCGAGCCGGGGCCGGATGTCATTCAGACTTGCGACTCAAGACGCGCGGCAGAGGCATAAAGCGTGCCGCCCGCGTAATAGGCCGTGATCTTTTCTTCTTCGAGCAGGGTGATCTGGTCCGCCGCCTTGGTGACGGGAACGCCTTCCCAGTTATGCGCATAAAGTGATCTCACGACGACGCGATTACCTTTGATCCGGGCCATGTTCATCGGGATCAGGCGAATCTTTCCGGTGCCTTCGGGGTTCAGGTCGACGGTCATGTAGCGGACCAGCGATTCCGGCACATCGACCCACATGTCGATGACGCGACCGATGACCTCGCCATCGCCGCCGACAACGGCCTTGGCGCGCGGATCGATCCCACCGGATATCTTGAAATCGGGCAGCATTGAAATCGGGCGGATCTTGACATGGCCATGCGCATCGAGTTCCGGAATATCCCGGCGGGGCGCCCAGGCGGCGGGGCCGACGCCATCCACCATAGGATCACCGGTAGGGATATAGGGTGAACCGGCCGCCCGCGACGTCTGTGCCAAGGCCAGGTAGTCGCGATCACCGCGCTGGCCACTGGGAACGGTCAGTTCCCCACGACCGTCACGCAGATGGAACGTCTTGTCCGCAGGAACCGGGAAAGGGCCCTGGTTCGGGGCAGACTTACCTTCTTCATCCAGCAGCGGGTAACCTTCGCGCATGTTTTCGGTCTGAAGGTAATAGATCAGCCCCGCAAAGAAGACCCAGAAAGCCCAGATTGCAGCGCTCGCCAGATCGAAGTTTCCAAAAAATGTTGTGCCAACCATGGTGTGGTCCTTTCGGCGTTCAGGTCGGGAAGTCTGACAATTCCAGCTTGGCAGACTCCCGTTTTGTTATGGGCCGCAGCCGCACAAGCGGCCCCAGCACAATCAGGGTGATGAAAAGAAGGGCGATTTCGGTGTGATAGACGACCGAATAGCCAGTGGCAGGCGTGGCGAGCGCCTCTCCCAACATGCCGTTCCCAGCGGCGTGGTTTACAAGGTCACGCATAGTGCCCCCGATAAAGATGGACAGTCCGGCACCGGTGGCCTGTGCAGCCCCCCAGGCACCCAAGGCCAGACCGCGACCCGCGCGGCCAATCGTCGGCATGGTCATCGCGGCGGTCAGGGTGGACACACCAAACAGGCCGGACCCCAGCCCAATCAGGCCCGCCCCGATATAGAACATCAGATGCGATCCCATGGGTGCGGCAAAGATCACGGCAGTGAAAGCCACGACACCGACCAGAATGCCCCGCCCACACATCCGGTAAGGATCAAGCCCTTTCGCAAGCCAATTGGCGGCAAAGGCAAAACCGACCAGCGCGCCACAAGCCCACATCGCCGTCAGCATGGTGGTGGCCGAAACCGACAGGCCAAGGATTTCGCCGCCATAGGGTTCCAGCAGCACATCCTGCATGTTGAACGCCATGGTCCCGATGAACACGACGGCCAAAAGACGCCCCGCGTCGCCACCTTTGGCCAGATCATTCCACGCTTCGCGGAAGGTCGGGCCGGGCGCTTCTCGCTGCGCCTTGGTCATGGGCGCGACGCGTTCCTGTTTCCACAATGCGGTCAGGTTCAAAAGCAGGGTGACGACAGCCGTGCCCTGCACGACCTGGACCAGGCGCAACGGGCTGTAGTTATGCAGCAAGGCCCCGATGATCAGTGCCGCAAGCGCCATGCCAACAAGGTTCATGACGTAAAGCAGTGCAACCACCTTGGGCCGTGTCTCATCCGTCGCGCGGTCAGCGGCCAGCGCCAGACCGGCAGTCTGGGTCATATGCATCCCGACACCGGTCAGCAGAAACGCAAGACCTGCACCGACATAGCCCGCCCAATCCACGTCAAGCGCCCGGTCACCCGACAACACCAACAGTGCCATCGGCATGATCGCCAGACCGCCGAATTGCCACATCGTGCCGAACCAAAGATAGGGAATACGCTTCCACCCGATGGCAGAACGGTAATTGTCTGATTTGAA
>NZ_JBKBQY010000068.1:0-18715 GCF_046292185.1 Yoonia sp. | reverse complement strand
GTTCTCAGGCGCCGAACACCGGATAGCATCGGATTCATGGCGACCAGCGTCGTCCTGTTCGCCATTGCTTTCAGTTCCCCAAAGGAATGCGTCCATCACACGGAGATGTCAGCTTTCACCTGGACTCAAAGCGGGTTCGGGTTGCGGGGCAGATGAAGTCCGTTCATCTGCGTTCCACCTTAGAACTCATCGACCACGGCAATGGGTGAACCCAGGAAACCCGCCACGAACAGCGATTGCGGCTTGTTGTACAGATCCAGCGGGGCGCGGACCTGCTCAATCGCCGCCGTTCAGGACGGCGATGCGGTCGGCCAAGGTCATCTCCTCGGTCTGGTCGTGGGTGACCTAGACCATCGTGACCCCAGAAGTTCAAAAACCCCGCCCGGTACGGCAAAGCCCGCAACCAAAATCAGATCGAGCGCCTTTAGCCAGATGCTTTTCGACCGTGCGATAACATAGGCGGCCATGCCCGATACGATGACAATCAGCGCCACCGACGGGCTGGTCACGACGATGGAATTGATCATGAACCGGCCCAGACCAACGCCCCAGGCGCGCTCGAACGCGTCGAAAGTCGGGCTTTCGGGCAGAGCGAGCGCACATCAATGTCTGTTGTTATGGACTGCCGCAACGCGCCCCGCTAACCTTTAGCCAAGATTGACGAAAGGGGCCCGATGCAAGCAACGCTTTTGATCACCAATGCACGGGTTCTGACGATGGACCCCGACGCCCCCGAAACTGATACTTTGGCTATTTCGGGTGACAAAATCGCAGCGCTGGGTGCCGCCGCACTTGCGATTGCAGGGCCGGATTGCCCACGCATTGATGCACAGGGTGCCACAGTTTTGCCGGGCTTTATCGAAAGCCATCTGCATCTGTTCATGGGCGGTTCTGAACTGGCGCATTTACAATTGTTGAACGTAGCGGGTCCAGAGGCGCTGGCAGATGCTATCCACAGCTATGCCGACGCCAATCCTGACCGCCGCGTTATCGTCGGGCAAGGTTGTGACTACGCTATATATGGCCGCGCGCTGACGCGGCATGATCTTGACGCTATCCTGCCGGACCGGCCCGTGTGCCTGCTGGCCGCCGATCACCACACTGCATGGGCGAATACAATGGCGCTGGAAATGGCGGGCATCCTGCACGGCGCAAAGCTGGGTCCGGGCAATGAAATCGTGATGGAAAACGGCATTGCCACCGGCGAATTGCGCGAATTCGAGGCAAAAGCCCCAGTGCTGAAACTGGCGGGCGAAAACCGGATCATGGCGGGGATCGCCACAGGACGTGATCCTGTGCCGCACCCGACCAAGGCTGACATGCTGGCTGATTTGCCAGCGATGGAACGCGGGTTAGCGCATTGCGCGCGGAACGGATTTACCAGTCTCGTGAACATGGACGGCAACCGTTACACGTTGGAAGTGCTGGATCACCTGCGCGAGAAAGGCAAACTGACCGCGCGCGTGCGAGTGCCGTATCATTTCCGCAACGATCATCAGATCGCCGACCTCGCCAAGGCGACTGCGATCAGCGCGGATTACAACGATGACTGGCTGTCGTCGGGTTTCGTCAAACTGTTCATGGACGGTGTTGTGGACAGCGGCACAGCAGTCATGCTGAACGATTACCCTGACCAGCCGGGCTGGCGCGGCGAACCACTGCACACGGCCGACAGCTTTGCCGAAATCTGTATCGAGGCGGACAAACGTGGGCTGCAGATCGCGGTGCATGCTATTGGGGACGGGGCGGTGCAGCGGGTGCTTGACGGGTACGAGGCCGCACGCAACGCGAATGGCGCGCGGGATTCCCGTCACCGGATCGAACATATCGAACTGATCGACCGCGCCGATATCGCGCGGATGGCGGATATGGGGGTCGTTGCCTCGGTGCAGCCGTCACATCCACCGGGGTCGTTGGATTTTCCGCTGTTCCCCACGCTGGACAAGATCGGGCGCGATCGCTGGGCTGATGCCTATCTGACACGCACTCTGCGCGATGCAGGTGTCGCGATTGCCTTTGCCTCGGACTGGCCGGTGGCTGACGTGAACCCGCTGCGGTCAATTCAGGCGGCGGTGACACGGCAACCTTACGATGGTGCGCAGGATGAAAGCCTGCCGCTGCGCGACGCTCTGGCCGCTTATACAATCGGCGGGGCCTATGCCGAACACACCGAAGACCGCAAAGGCATGCTGCGTCCCGGCTATCTGGCGGATGTCGTGATTCTGTCAGGCGATATCGAAGCCGTGCCGCTTGACCAGATCGCCAAGCTGAGTGTTCAAAAAACGATCTGTGGCGGAAAAATTATTTGGGATGCAGCGGTTGATCCGGCTTGAACGAACGAATTGCCTTGCAACCCGCGCTTGCAGGCGCTGGACTGGCGCAAAAATGGGGATGCGTCTTTGGCGATAGATGACAGACAAAGCGACGAGATTGAGATCGAAGGCGTTGGCAAGGTCTTTGGTCAGGGTGCAACGGCTTATCATGCGCTGACGGATATCGACCTCGCGATCCGCGCGGGCGAGTTTTTCACCCTCTTGGGTCCGTCTGGCTGCGGCAAAACCACGTTGTTGCGTCTGATTGCAGGGTTTGAACATCCGACTTCGGGACGTTTACGGATCAAGGGGCGCGATGTGGTCGGGCAGGCCCCAAACCAGCGTCTGGTGAACACCGTCTTTCAGAATTACGCCTTGTTTCCGCATATGAGCGTCGCGCAGAATATCGGGTTCGGCCTGAAAATGCTGGGCCGCCCACGCGCCGAAATCACGGCGACCACCGATGAAATGATGCATCTGGTCAAGATGGACACGATGGCGAACCGCAGGCCAGCGGAACTATCGGGCGGGCAACAGCAACGTGTAGCACTTGCGCGCGCGCTGGCCCCCCGCCCCAGCGTGTTGCTGCTGGATGAACCGCTCAGCGCGCTTGATCTGAAGCTGCGCAAGGAAATGCAGACAGAGTTGAAACGCCTGCAGGTCGAAACCGGTATCACCTTTGTCTTCGTGACCCACGATCAGGAGGAAGCACTGACCATGTCAGACCGGATCGCCGTCATGCAGCAAGGGCGCATCCTGCAACTTGGCACCCCGCACGAGATTTATCATGCCCCGACCGAACGCTTTGTCGCGGATTTCATCGGCGAGACGAATTTACTGTCACTGCCTGTTGTCGCTTTGCAGGGGCATGGTGCGGAACTGACCTTACCGGGCGGTCAGACTGTGCCGGCGCGCGTGGCCGACGGGTTGATGCCCGCCGTGGGCGACATGGTGTCCGCCGTGATCCGCCCAGAGCAGGCCGCTATCGTCGCCGAGGGCGAAGGCCATCTGCCCGCAACGGTAAAAGGAGCCGTATTCTTTGGCACCGATACCCACATTCATCTAACGCTGGACGACGGGCAACCTTTTACCATCCGGCGACAGAACAACGACGCGCAGCGAGACCCGGCCAATGGCACGCGGGTCGGCGTGGCGCTGACATCTGGCGCGCTACAGGTCCTGAGGGGGTAGCGATGAACAAAGTGTCGCACCGCTGGAAATGGTTTCTTGCCAGCCCGGCACTGATCGTCCTGATCGTTGCGGCCTCGGGGCCATTGATGATTGTCGTGGTTTATTCCTTCCTCAGCCCCGGCAATATGGGCGGGGTCGCGTGGGAGTTTTCAACCGATGCATGGTTCCGCGTTTTCTTTAAACGCGATATCTTTGACCCCGAGAACGTAACCCTGAACACGGATTTTCTGGCGGTCTTCAGGCGCACCTTGTGGTTGTCGTTCCAGACCACGGTGATCTGTGCGGTGCTTGGGTTTCCCACGGCGTGGTTTATCGCGACGCGCCCACCGAACAAACGCATGATCTGGCTGTTTCTGATCACTGTACCGTTCTGGACCAATCTGTTGATCCGCACGTTTGCCATCCAGCAACTGATCCGCAACAACGGCACGATCAACAGCGCGCTGCAATGGCTGGGTATCACCAACAGCCCGATCGAGATGATGTATACCGATTTCGCCGTCCTGATCGGCATGGCCTATGTATTCCTGCCGCTGATGGTGCTGCCGCTATATGCTGCAATGGAAAAGCTGGATTTCCGGCTGGTCGAGGCGGGCTATGATCTTTACGCCAGTCGGATGCAGGTGTTGCGCCACGTGATCCTGCCCTTGGTAAAGCCGGGGTTTATTGCGGGGTCCATTCTGGTCTTCATCCCGTCCATCGGGGCCTATGTCACACCGGCTGTGTTGGGTGGCGGGCGGTCGATGATGATCGGCAATCTGATCGCGCTGCAATTCGGACAAGGACGCAACTGGCCGCTGGGATCGGCGCTGGCGATGCTGCTGCTTGTGGTCGTGCTGGCAGCGCTCGTGTTCTACCTGCGCGTCACCAGCCGCGAAACAGGAGGACGCGATGGCCAAGCATGAATTCGACGTCCGCAGATTGCCGGGTTTTGGCGTGGTGGCGATTTTCACGCTGATCCTGCTGTACCTGCCTATTGTGGTTCTGGTGATCTTTTCCTTTAACGAAGCACCCTCGCAATCCACATGGGGCGGGTTCACGTTGCAATGGTATGTTGCCGCCTTCAACAATGCGCAGGTGATCGACGTTTCCATCAGGTCACTTTGGCTGGCGCTGGTAGCGGCAGCAATTGCGACGCTGTTGGCAACACTAGCGGCCCTTGGCACCACGCGCGTTGGCCGGTTTCCCGGGCAGACGATGATTTACGCGCTGATCAACCAGCCGCTGATGGTGCCGGAAATCGTGACTGGCATCGCGTTGTTGATCTTTGTCGCCTTCCTCAAGGTGCAGACAGGTTATGCTGGCATGGGCTATCTGGTGATGGCGCATACCGCCTTTTGCATCCCCTTCGCCTACCTGCCGATCCGTGCACGACTGGAAACCATGGATCTGACGCTGGAACGTGCTGCTGCCGATCTTTACGCCACGCCGGTCAAAGCCTTTACCTATGTGACTCTGCCGCTTTTGGTGCCTGGCATCATGGCGGGTTTCATGCTGGGTTTCGTGATTTCGCTTGATACAGTCGTCATCACCGAATTTGTGAAATCCGCCGGTCAGGACACGTTGCCTACCTATATGCTGGGCCAGCTTCGCCGTACGGTGACCCCGGAAATGAACGCCATCGCGACGCTGTTTCTGGGCCTGTCACTGGTGGTGGTCAGTCTGTTTTTTCTCATCACCCGCAAACGGGGATAACGCCAACCACAACAACCAACGGGAGACGACCCATGAAGAAACATATCGCAACCAGCCTTGCGGCGCTGCTGGCCACAACCAGTCTTGCCAATGCCGAAGGCGTCGTGAATCTTTACAACTGGGGCAATTACACCAGCCCCGAACTGATCGCCAAGTTCGAGGCCGAGACCGGCATCCGCGTCAATGTCACCGATTACGACAGCAACGATACCGCACTTGCCCGCATTCGTCAGGGTGGCCACGGCTATGACATCGTGGTGCCGTCAAACACCTATATGCAGACATGGATTGACGAGGGGCTAGTCGTGCCTCTGGACAGGTCCATCGTGACCAATATGGACAACATCGCGCCTGAATGGGTCGATGTGGAATTCGACCCTGGCCGTGAATATTCGGTGCCGTGGCAGTGGGGCACGACGGGCATCATCGTCAATACCAGCGCCTATGACGGTGACGTCAACGACGCTGGCCTGATCTTTAACCCGCCACCAGAACTGCAAGGCCAGATCAATGTGATCCCCGAAATGTCAGACGTCATGTCGCTGGCGATCTATTATGCGGGCGGTGAGTCCTGCACGACCGATATGGACGTCATGCGCAACGTGCGTGACATGCTGGTTGAGGCCAAGCAGCACTGGAAGGCGCTGGATTACGGCACCGTCGATGCGCATGTCGCGGGCGATTTTTCGGCTGGCATCTATTGGAACGGCTCGACCATGCGGGCGCGCCTGCAGAACGAAGATCTGGCTTACGGTTATCCCACCACCGGCTATCCGATCTGGATGGATAGTGCCGTTGTGCTGGCCGATGCGCAAAACACAGAAAATGCGATGACCTTCATCAATTTCGTGCTGGAACCTGAAAACGCCGCCATGATCTCGAACTTTGCACGCTATGCCAATGGCGTCACCGGGTCAGAGGAGTTCATGGACGAAGTCATGCGCGAAGCCCCCGAAATCGTCGTAGACCCCGAACTGGCAGCCGCAGGTCGTTTCAGCCCGGCCTGTTCGCAAGAGGTCAACGACCTGCAATCGCAGATCTGGACTGAAGTGCTGCAGTAACTCATCCTTGGGCGCATCCAACAAAGGGTGCGCCCGCAATGCGACTGACGATTGAAACAATTCCCATGACCAATTTTTCCAAGGCGCATGGCTTTGCCCGCGCTGATGTTCATCTCGGCAACTGGCGGCAGCGGCCTTATAATACCTGGTCATTCAGTCATGTGAACGAACTTGTCCCTGTGGCGCGTATTGCCGCGCAAAACCCCCAGCG
Organism: Yoonia sp.; assembly: GCF_046292185.1. Lineage (GTDB taxonomy): Bacteria > Pseudomonadota > Alphaproteobacteria > Rhodobacterales > Rhodobacteraceae > Yoonia. Next base: position 12,245 of record NZ_JBKBQY010000068.1, on the reverse strand, counting down.
ACAAGCCTTTGATCCGATCGGTCACGACCTACTGGATCAATCCATCACGCTGGATCAGGGTGCAGAAACGGTCGCGTCTTTTCTCGCGCGATCACAGACCGACGCTTTGCTGGTGCAACGCCACGGCAAGACCATCGCAAGCTGGCATGCACCAACCTATGATCCCGTCTTGCCACATATCGTCTTTTCCGTCACAAAATCGGTGACAGGCCTGCTATGCGCTATCGCGCAAGACATGGGCCTGCTGGACCCCGCGCGCCCTGTCGGTGACTATCTGCCCGAAACCCGCAACGGCGCCTATGTCGATTGTCCTGTACAGCATGTCCTTGATATGCGCGTCAGTTTGAATTTCGACGAAGATTACCTTGACGCAAAAGGAAACTACGCCCGCTATCGCCGCGCGATGCTGTGGAACCCACCTGACCCTGCGCAGCAACCCGAAGGCCTAGCACCGCTTTTGACCGGGTTACAGAAAGGCATAGAGCCACACGGGGGGGCCTTTGCCTATCAATCACCCAGCTCCGACATTCTGGGCCTGTTGCTGGAACGCGTGACCGGCGAGACCTATGCCAGTTTCGCCGCGCGCCACCTTTGGCAAAAGATGGGCGCATGCGATGACGCTTTCATAACTGTCGACGCCTTTGGCACGCCGCGTGGCGCGGGTGGTCTGCTTTGCACTGTACAAGAATTGGCGCGGATAGGTCGGTTGATGGTGGAACCGGACAACATTCTTCCAGAACGATGGCTGGCCGACACATGGGCCGGCGGTGATCACCAAGCGTGGGACAGCGGTGATCTGCATGATTTCATTCCTGGCGGATCATACCGTAATCAATGGTATCGCGTTCCCGGCCCCGCCGATGCCTTGGCCGCAATAGGAATCCACGGGCAGTTTCTTTATCTGCATCGGGGGTCCGGTACTGTGATCGTCAAACTCGCCTCTCAGCATTTGCCGCAGGATGATGGATTGGATGCGGCAAACATGATGTTTCTGGCTGCGCTTGTGGACGTCATCCGCTAGGGGTCCGGTCCTTTGTCAGTTGGGGCATTGCACGATGCAATGCCCCAAGCCGCAAGGATTACATCGCCACCAAAAGCACGCTGATGATCACACCGGTAATCACCAGATGGATCAGACAGAATCCCATGATGTCTTTTGCCTTCAGTCCGGCAATCGCCAGCATCGGAAGCGCCCAGAATGGCTGCAGCAGGTTGGTCCAGGCATCGCCCCAGGCCACTGCCATCACGACGCGCGCGACATCTGCACCAAGCGCTTCGGCCGCTGGCAAAACCACCGGCGCCTGCACCGCCCATTGTCCGCCACCGGAAGGGACAAACAGGTTCACGATCCCCGCGCTCAAGAATGTCCAGAAGGGCAAGGATGTCGCCGTGGAAATAGAGACAAACCATTCCGACATGCTTTGCGCGAGGCCGGACTGGGTCATGATGGCCATGATGCCGGCATAGAACGGAAACTGGATCACGATGCCTGCCCCGCCCTTCACGGCTTCTTGCAAAGCATCAAGCAAGTTGCGCGCCGTGCCATGCAGCACAATGCCCAGCATCAAAAACATGTAGTTCACGATGTTCAGGTTTAAGCTGCTACCGCGAATAAAAAAGTAGTGGGCCAGAAAGATCAGTCCAGGCACGCCGATAAGCCACATCAGAATACGGCTATTTTCCAGATAATCGGCGGGACGTGAAGGCACGAAAACACTTGCTTCTTTTTCAGCACCCAACTGCGCTGAGGTCACGTAAACGCTATCTTCGGCCCTGGGTATCATTAGCCAGTTCACCAGCGGTATGACCACGAACAGAACGCCCACAATAGCGAGGTTAAAGTTGGCAAAAATCGTCATCCCCGTTTCGATGATACCGATCTCGCCTTCGGTGAAATGACCAGGTGTCGCGACTGTCAGCGGGATCGATCCCGCCAAACCACCATGCCAGATGACAAAACCTGAATAGGCCGCACCGACCAAAAGCCGGTAATCCACGCGGACCAACCGCGCCAGTTCACGCGCGAACAAGGCACCGACGACCAGACCGAACCCCCAGTTCACCCAGGAGGCAATCAAAGAGACCACAGTCACCAGAACAATTGCCGATCCCGGGGAAGCTGCCAGGCCAGCAAGAAAGGCCAGAAACTTTTTTACCGGTGGCGATGATGCAAGAATAAAGCCCGTCACAAGAACCAGGAGCATCTGCATCGAGAATGACAACAAGCCCCAAAAACCGTCGCCCCACATCTGGACGACATCGATGGGCGCCGTGCCTTCGAAAACCAGAGCCAAAGCCGCAGCGACAATGGTGAGTATCAGAACAAACACAAAAGGATCTGGCAAATACCGATCCATCAGTGCGACAGCAGGTCGTGAAAGTGAACGTAGCATAGTAACCTCCCCGTTTGGTTGGTTTTACGATGGCAGCAGCAGTACATTTTTGGAAGGTTAACCGCCTAACAAAGTACATGTTTTTCGTTTCCAGGGACAAAATGAAATTGGCAGATGGGGCGGCATTTGTGCTCCGTGAAAGCCGTTTGCCTGACGAAACAAGTTGTTTTGGGTGCAGTAGGCTTCATTGGTTTTAGCCACCTCAATGTTCTCATTCGCGTTGCCCAAGGCCGCGTTCGCCGCTCGTTGAGACTGACAGGGTCGATCAAGGACGGGAACGAAAGCACGCTAAAGGCGCGTATTGAACAACGAGCCGGCCACCAAAATTTACTCTGACAGGGCGTGGCGCTCCGCGTCGGCCGTCAATGCCGGGCCAGCCCCGATCTCGTCGAGCAGCTGGTCGATCAGCCCGACGCCGATGTCCGAGGCCGCAAGGAAGCGGTCGGCCTCGGCCCCCTGAACCGTCAGCGCCAGCGCCCAACCGTCCGTCGCGGCATCACGGCAGGTGACATGGCGCAAACTGTCTTGTGCGATCATGCGGCACAGGCCCAAATCTGTTTCATAACTGGCCAGAACGCGGGCCATGGTGCCATCGGGAAGCTGTATTTCATCCCCTGTGGGCAGGCTGGCCGTCATCGCGCCGATCTCGTCGGTCGCGGCGGTAACTGGCACGGTGCTACGCCCGGCCAGGAACCCGCCCACAGCCAGAACCAGTGACGCGGCCAACGCCATGCCCCAGACGGGTGCGCCGACAGACCGCCTGCGCATTGGCACGACCTTGTGTTGCGGCGCGCCCGCTTGCACCACGGCGGCGATCAGCCGTTCGGGCACAGGCTCAGGCGGAAAGGCGACTTGCATCAGCGCGCGTGTTTCGACGAAATCGGCATACCGCGCAGCCAGGTCGGGGTCGGCCTCGATACGCCGGTAAAGACGCTGTGCAACCGTGTCGTTCAGTTCGCCATCGGCAAGAGCCATCAGCATGTCGTCACTCACTTCATTTGTTCGGGTCATTTTGTGATCCCCTGTTGCTGTGCCCCGACGGGCCGGTCTTTCAGTTTCTCGGCCAAGGCCAGCCGCGCCCGCGACAGACGGCTCATCACAGTGCCTTCGGGGATGTCCAGCACCTCGGCCACCTCGCGGTAGCGCATCCCCTCGACACAGACGAGCATCAGTACTGCGCGCTGCTCCTCAGGCAGGCTGGCCATGGCGCGGCGCACCTCGGCCAGATGCAGGTGCGCCTCGGTTGTGGCGCGGCCATCGCTGCCGATGATCGTCGCGGCAGCTTCAGCATCGAACTCCACCGTGTCGCGGCGGGCGCGGATCGTGTCGATCCATGTGTTGCGGATGATCCGGAACATCCAGGCATCCATCCGTGTGCCGCGGGTAAATCCATCAAGATTGCGCAAAGCCTTTTCCACACTGGCCTGTACCAGATCATCGGCCTGGTCCGCAGCACCCGTCAGACCGCGCGCAAAGCGGCACAGGCGGGGCAAGAGCGCGATCAGATCATGGCGCAGATCCTGTGGCACAGTGTGGCGTTCCTTTCGTCGTCATAAAGATAACGGGGCTTGCAGGACTTTATTCCCACCAAATCGCAATTTAAGGAATAAAAGAAAACCCACGACGTTGAATATGTAGAACAGCCGTACAAGCCCTGTCGGAGACCTGCCAATGCGCATCAAGCCAACCGCCGAAATGAACACTACGCGCCGCCAATTGCTGCGCAAGATCGGGCTGGGCGCGGGGCTGGCCTATGTCGCCCCTGCTCTGACCGGGCTCAGCGTCGCGCAAGCCTCGACCGGCAGCGGCCGGTCACGCCCTTCAATCAGCAGGCCCAGCCGTCCGCGCCCCACGCCGCGTCAGCAACCCGCGCGCGCACCGGCACCACAGGCACAGCCCGTCCGCTTGCCGCCTGAAATCGTGAGCTTCATCCCCGCCAATCAGTCGCTGGAACCGGCCTTGTCGGCAGGTTTCACGCCGCTGGCGCAATCCGATGTCGCGGCCTTGTCGGGACAGTTAGTCCGCTTTGCGCTGCCGCAAGGCCGGACACTTGCGCAAGCGATAGCAGAGCTGGAGGCGCTGTTCCCCGCTGGCATGACCGACGAAAACCACTTTTACCGGACCGACGATCTGACCTGCGACGGCGACGATTGCGCAGCCCATGCGATGATTGGCTGGGCTGGCTGGCCCAGCGCCCTGCGCCCCAGGATCGGGATGATCGACACTGGCGTGAACATTGACCACCCCGCCTTGCAGGGGCGCCGGTTGCAAGTGCAGCAGATCGATCTGGGCAATCGGGACGCAGCCGGTCGCGTGCATGGCACCGCGATTGCAGCGATGCTGATCGGCAGCGTCGAAGGGCGCGTGCCCGGCCTTCTGCCCGATGCCGAACTGATTGCGGTAGAAGCATTTCACGCCCGCGGTGCCGCCGAACAAGCCGACGCCTTTTCCGTCGCCAGTGCGCTTGACGTGCTGATCGGTGAAGATGTCAATGTGGTCAACCTGTCCTTTTCCGGCCCTGCAAACGCGGTGCTGAAACGCGTGGTGGACGCGGCGGCAGCGCGCGGGATCGGACTTGTCGCGGCGGCAGGCAACGGTGGGCCGGGGGCCGAACCCGCTTATCCCGCCGCATGGCCGGAGGTCATCGCTGTCACGGCGGTAGATTCAGGCGAACGTGTCTATCGGCAGGCCAATCAGGGCCCCTATGTCGCGCTGGCGGCACCGGGGGTGAATATCTGGACCGCAGCCTCGGTCTCGGGCGGCCGGCTGCGGTCTGGAACATCCTATGCCGCGCCGTTCGTCACTGCCGCTTTGGCGGTGGAACGGATACGCCTGCCCGAAAAGAATGTGCGAGAGGTCACAGCCGTGCTTTTCGCCTGTGCCAAAGACCTTGGCGAAGCCGGCTATGACCCGGTTTTCGGCCATGGTCTGATCACTTCCCCCGAAGAATGTGACGACGAAACGCAGTTTTTCTCTGTCAGCGGGGAATAAAAGATCTGCCGCCCCCGTTTCCTTGGTGTGGATTTAATGAACGCATCTTAAAATAAAGGAGATCCCGATGGCACAGAACGACAAGATCATGATCACGCGGCGTAACCTGCTGGCGAAACTCGGCTTGGCGACAGGCGCTGCCTATGTCGCGCCCACCCTGATGGGCATGGATACCGCAAGCGCAAGCACCGGCAGCGGTGCAAGCCGTCCCTCTCGCCCCAGCAGTCCTTCGCGGCCCAGCCGCCCATCGCGGACCGGCGGCAGAACCTCTCGCCCCAGCGGCCCGTCGCGCTCGCGCAATGCGGCAGATGAGCGCGCTTTTCAATGGCGCTGGGACGCCACGACCATGCGTTGGGTCCGCAGCACTTCGGCACCTTAAGTCTTGGCTGTGATGCGGGATAAATCCGACAGATCGGCGGCCGCGACTAGCGGCCCCGATACCGCCTTGCGCTTTCCCGATGTGACCGTGCAGGTCGCACTGACGAACGCAGCACCGGTGGCCGCCGCGCTTGGCACGATCCTCCACGGCTGGGTGCCGGACTATGCGACAAACCTTGATGCCGAGGCGCGGCAGACATCGGTCATCGGCGCGGCGGGTGTCTATGCCGCAAGGTCCAGCTATCTTGATGAAACTATCGACGCGCTTGGTGTTGCTGGCGCCGCCTGCGCCGTGATCGCAGATTTGGCCGAGGATTACTTCTCAATCCGCCCCGGTTGTCTGGCGCTGCATTGCGCGGCCTTCAGTTTCAACAACCGCCTGATTGCCATGACCGGCCCGTCACGGGCAGGCAAAAGCACGCTGGCTGCAAGGATGACCTTGGAAGACGATATCGCCCTGTTCTGTGATGATGTCTTGCCACTCTTGCCGACTGGTAACGCGGTCGGTCTGGGCATCGCGCCTCGGCTGCGGCTGCCGATACCGGCGGCCTGTACACCCAGATTCCAAGAGCATGTCGCGCGCCATCTCGGACCCCGAGACGACCGTTATGGATATTTGTGCGCGCCGACAGTGGCACCACATGGTACCAGCGCGCCGCTATCAGTATTGCTGATCCTTGACCGGCGCGATTCAGCGCCTGCCCATCTGCATGCCGTGGCAGAGGATGAGGCGCTGCATTTCCTGCTGTCGCAAAACATGTCGGATTTGCAAACACCGCAGGCGGCCTTTACCCGGCTGACGGACCTGCTGGCGGGGATCACATGCCTGCGGCTTGTCTATTCCGATCTGGAAGACGCAGTGGCACTGATCCGTCAAGCCTTTGGCAGCGCATCACCCATAGCCGGTGATGTCGAAATCGGCCCGGTGATCCAGCAGTTGCCCGCTGATGCGCTGCCGCCAGGAGATATGTCCGCAGATCAATGCTGGTTGCGCAACCCTGACGTGGTGTTGCAGAGCAGAGGCGACAGTGCGTTTCTCTGGGTCCCCGGCAAGACGATGATCTGGCGCATGAACACTCTCGCGCGTGCGGTCTGGGCCCTGCTGGAGATTCCCGGAACGGCACGTGAGATTGCACAGCTTCTGGCTGAACAATTTCCACGCATCGACAAAACGGTGCTGATCCGTGATGTGACAGCCCTTTTGCAAGCCCTGTCCAGCGATGGGCTGATTGAACCGGAAACTCTCGAATGACGCTGCCTGCCAGATATCGACATACCCTGTTCGGTGTGGGGTAGCGCGTCAGGCACCTTGACGGACGTGAATGACACAGCAGCCAGCGCCGTGACAGGGGCACCCGACGTTGTCGGAAACCAAAATAGATATTTTGCTAGGATTGCCAAATAAGCCTAGCTCGCCTCAGCGATATGCGCAGAAGTTGGTGACGCCTGCTCATGCCGCCTTTGCCAGATCAGTGACTATTTCCTCCAGCATGAAGGTCTCACGCTGGATCGACAAACCCATGGAGGCTTCACGGCGCAGCATCACACCACGATTGTGAGCGATCGCCTCGTCAATACCCACCCAGATTGGTCGCATGCCATTGGCGGTTTCGTAATCTTCCATCTGCGTGGCGCGCAGTTCGGGATCAATGTCGCAGAAAAAGAAATGCGATGTCATGTTCATCAGCGCAAAACCGGGCCGCCAGTGCGGGCGTATTTCCTCGATATACCCGTAATCGCGCTGCACGCGGACGTTGCTGGCACCGGTTTCTTCTTCCAACTCACGACGCAAGCCGTCAATCAGGTCTTCGCCTTCGGCGATACCGCCACCGGGAAAGCTGAAATCGTTATACCGTTCGGTGAACAGCAGCAGGATTGACCTGTCGCGCAAAACGATGCCTCGCGCTGCGCGGCGGGTCAGGGTCGGCCCCGTTATGGTTTTCACATCCGGATGGACGAGTTTTGTTATCAGTCTCATTCTGTCCGTCTCTGTCAGGCCGAAGGATTGGGCGTCACCTAGGACAACGTTCCCGGAAAAGCCAGTCCGTAGTTCCACCGCCGCGCCGCCTGCAATCGGTTTCGCTGCATTGTCCTTCTTGATTGCATCAGCCCTCCAACTCAATAAGGAAAGTGTGCCGCCCAGACAGCACTAAAGTTTTCACTTGTGTTACGCGTAACTTTACGCGTAACACGCAGCGAAAGAACATGGGAGGAGAAGATGAGCATGCGCACAGGGTGGCGGACGCACACGGCTGACATCGTGCTGGGCGTCGTGATCTTTTTTGTCGGCCTTTGGCTACTGACCGAAGCGCAATCCCTCGCGTCCGGACCACGGATTTTCCCACGTTTCATTCTGACGCTGATGACCATCACCGGTGCCGGGATCGTGGCAGTCGCCATCTTCGCAGGGGTCAGGGGCCAGTCGCAGGCAGAGCCTGTCGCTTGGGTCCGCAGCATCGGCTTACCGGCGGTCTTTCTGATCGTGTCGGCCATCGTGCTTTATGCCTTTGGGTTTTACGTCACTTCACCGCTGCTGATCTTCACCATTTACCTTTGGCACTGCCACATCGCGACCGGTGCCATCAACCTTGCGCGCGACCCCGGCATCGCGGCTGCGCTGGCCGTAGGCGCAACGTTGGTCATGTATCTGATCTTTGATCAACTGATCGGGCTGCCGGCACCCGCAGGCGCTTTGCTTTGACACAAGACGACTAACCAAGGAGGAGACGAAAATGAAACTTTCAACAATCATCATGGGCGGGGCAGCAATCATGCTGCTGCCACTGACAGCGGCGGCCCAGGATTACCCGACAAGGGCGATCACCGTCATCGTGCCTTACAGCGCCGGTGGCGGCGGTGACACGGTTGCGCGACTGGTGTCCGACCGGCTGGGGCAGGAACTCGGTGTCCAACTGAACGTCGTCAACCGGCCCGGTGCCGGTGGCGAGATTGGTATTACCGAGATCGCATCCGCCGACGCCGATGGCTATACGTTGGGGGTCTTTGGCTATCCCGATAACTTCGTGATCGAAAGTACGCGCGAAGTATCGTTTGATTCCGAACAGGATCTGGATTTCCTTGCCCAGTTCGATTCAACACCAATGGGCGTTTTTGCCCGTCCGGGTGCTGCCTTTTCCAATCTTGATGAATTGCGCGCCCATGCCGAGGAAAACCCAGGTGCCGTCATCGTTGGGGACAGCGGATCGCTGGGCCTGCTGAACGCCCTGGCCTTTGGCGATAAGCTGGGGGCGACATTGACGCCCGTGCGCTATGCTGGTGGCGGTGAGCTGATGAACGCGATCATGGGCGGGCATATCGATCTCGCCTCCACATCTTCGATGAGCCACGATCCGATCGTGGATGCAGGCGGTGCGTCTTTGGCCTTTGCCTCGGCCGAGCGGATGGACATGTTCCCCGACGTGCCGACCTTGCGTGAACTCGGCATTGATCAGGTGATGGAAGTTGGCCGCGTCATGGTCGCCCCTTCAGGCCTGCCCGATGATGTGCGCGCGCGGCTGACAGAGGCACTGGACGCGATGTCAACGGACGAGGCGCTGATCGAACGCTTTGAAACTGCGGCATTGCCCTATGCCTATCTCGACAGCGACGGTGTGAACGAAAAGGTCACCGAAACCAACGCTGCCCTTGCCGAAGTGATCGAAGCCAACAGCGATCAGTTCTGATTAAACTAAGGCGGACGACTTTGGTTGTCCGCCCACCTTTTCGCGTGCAAGATCGAAGGCTGCATTCATGGACATCCTGACTTATCTGCCAATGCTGCTGACCTGGCCCGTGCTTGCCGCAGTATTTTCCGGCGTGCTGATCGGCATCATCGTCGGTGCCATCCCGGGCCTGAACGGTGCGGTCGGCATCTCGCTCTTGCTGCCGCTGACCTTTGCGCTGCCGCCAGAGGTGGGTTTGCTTCTGCTGGGTGGCATCTACATGGGGTGCATGTATGGTGGCTCAATCACCGCCATTCTGATCAACGTGCCCGGCGATGTCGTCGCCGCACCCGCTGCAATGGAAGGCTATCCGCTGACCCGGCAGGGCCGGTCAAAAGAGGCGCTGTACTATTCGGTTTTCTCTAGCTCCATCGGTGGTTTCATCGGTGTGCTGGTTCTGATCTTGTTCACCCCGCCATTGGCCAGTTTTGCGCTGCGGTTCGGCCCAGCAGAAATGTTCTTCATCTCGATTTCGGGACTGATCATCGTAGGCGCATTGGCGGGCAGCCTGCTGAAGGCGGCATTCGCCGTGCTGTTCGGGCTGTTTCTGGCGACAATCGGACTGGATCAGATGTCGGGTCAGGACCGGTTCACATTCGGCCAGCCCGACCTGCGCAGCGGCATTTCGGTGGTCCCTGTCGTTCTGGGCCTGTTCTGTATTGCCGAAATGATCCTGAACATCGGCAAGAGGCAGGACCAGCAGGTCAGCTATGTCGAACAATCCATCACCCGGATGGCCGTGATCCGCGATATCTTTCGCCACAAGGTCCTGTTGCTCAAGGCGAATGTCATCGGCAATTTCGTGGGCTTGCTGCCCGGCGTTGGCACCACATTGGCGGTCTTCATGTCCTATGCCGAGGCCAAGCGCAGTTCCAAACAGCCCGAGACCTTTGAAAAGGGCAATGTCGAAGGCATCATCGCCGCCGAAGCCGCCAACAATGCCACGGTAGGTTCGTCCATGGTGCCGCTCTTGGCACTGGGTGTGCCGGGCAGCCCGACAACGGCGATCATCGCTGGCGCTCTGGTCGTCCACGGGATCGTCCTTGGCCCCAGTCTGTTTCAGGCCCGCCCGGACGTTGCTTTTATCTTCCTCTACGGAATGATCCTGACCGTCGTCGCCATGGCGATCATCGGCGCCTTCGGGATCAAATATTTTGCCTACATCCTGAAGATCAAGATGGAATACATCGTACCGACGGTGCTGGTTCTGTCGCTGTTTGGGGCTTATTCGCTGCGCAACAGTGTGTTTGACGTGTTTATCGCGATCACGCTCGGCATCCTTGGCGCAATTTTCAAAAAAATCGGTATACCCCCTGCTCCCATCATCATTGGTGTTGTTCTGGGGCCACTGATTGAATCAAACCTGTCCCGGTCGCTTCTGATCGCGAATGCGCGTGGGCAAAGCTTGGCAGAATATCTTCTTGCGTCGGACCTGTCGAAGGGCCTTGTGGTCGTCGTCCTTCTGCTGTTGGCAATGGTCGTGCAAATGCGGCGCAAGGCGGCACGTGCTTAGCGTCAGGTGGGACAGAAAGTTTGGGCAAACCAATGAATATCAGCCAGAAAATCATCATCATGGGCGTGTCGGGATGCGGGAAAACTGCAGTCGGCAAGGCGCTTGCGCAGCGGCTGGATCTGCCTTTTGTCGACGCCGACAGCCTGCACAGCCCCGAAAACGTGGCCAAGATGGCGGCAGGGCGGCCGCTGAACGATGATGATCGCGCCGGTTGGCTGGTGGCTTTGGCGGATCTGATTGCGCGACGGGACAATCTTGTGCTGGCCTGTTCGGCGCTCCGGCGGCAATATCGCGACCAACTGCGCAGCGCAGATCCGGCGGTGACATTTCTGTATTTGCAGGGCAGTTTCGAGACGATCTGCGCCCGCATGAGCGCGCGAGACGATCATTATTTCACAGGCGAAGAGATGCTGAAAAGTCAGTTCAGACAGTTGGAGGAACCCAAGGGCGAAGATGTTCTGCGCATCTCGGTAGAGCAGGAACTGCACGACGTGATCGCCGCATCGCTGATCGCGCTTGGTGCTGATCCGCAGCCCTGATGGATACCCCGGCAGAGCCATGGCGCAAACGACGGCGGCCCGGTTTGCGAGATATCGCGGATCGTGTCGGCACAACGAAGATGACGGTCAGCCGTTGCCTGCGCGACCCAAGCACCGTAGGCCAGCCTCTTCGCACCCGCATTCTGGAGGCTGCGCGCGACATTGGCTATCTGCCCAATCACGCACCGATGATGCTGGCGGGTGCGCCCAGTAAATCAATCGGCGTCATGGTGCCATCAGTCACTAACCACGTCTTTGCCGAGGTGCTGGCAGGTGTCGTCGAAACCGCCGAAACAGCAGGATACCGCGTCGTCATCGCCCACTACGGTTATGACCAACTCGCCGAGGAACGCGGCATCGCATCCTTGATCGCGGCCAATATTGACGGGCTGATCCTGGGCGACCGCGAACACACCGATGATGCGCTGCGCATGATCACCCTCGCCGATATCCCAGTGACCGAGGTGATGGACAGCCGCAGCCCGTGTCTGCAACAGGCCGTCGGCTATGATAATCATGCTGCGGCCTATGCGATGACATCGGCGATGCTGGCGCGGGGGTGCAGGAAACTGGTGTATCTGGCGGTGAGGCTGGACGCCCGTACCTTGCAGCGGCGTGAGGGGTACGCAAAGGCGATGCACGATCATGGGTTTGACCCGGTCAGCGTGGAAACGGCCGAAAAATCGACCTTCACCGGCGGGGCATTGCT